>DATJGL010000406.1:0-3511 GCA_035495075.1 Gemmatimonadales bacterium | reverse complement strand
GCCCTCAGCTCGGGAAAGCTCCACGCGTCGTTCACGTTGCAGTAGAATGCCGGCTCGAAATAGATCAGCATGAACCCCATTTCGTGGATCTCACCACCGAAATATTTGCAGGTGTACGCGTGCCCCAGCTCATGGATTACGATGATGGGGAGCGCGGTACTCCAGAGTATTGCCAGAGTGCTGAGTGTGAGCGCGCTCGGCGAATACAGAGCTGCGAGGGCGGCGCTGAACTCGTTCCACTTCACAGCCAGGACCAGAAAGTATGCAGCGAACAGCACTACGGACACGGCGAGGAATGCCGGGGAAAAACACCAGCGAAGCGACGGAAGGGTTCGGGCTAGAAGAGTGTCCGGGTCACCGACCGACCAGCGCATCCGGAGGAGTTCCCCCCGGAACAGTGGCCGTCGCCGACGCCGGCTCCGCTCCGCTCTGAGTCGCTCTACCTCGAGCGTAGTGCGCTCCGCCAGCGTACGCTCGAGCAGGCCCATTCCGGCCAGCTTACGAGCAAACGCTTCCAATGCCCCCGCAGTCAGGCGAAAGCCGTCCACAGCGAGCGCCGCAGCGATCTCAGTGAAGCTCCGACCGTCGAACGACTGGAGTACGAGGGCTTCGACCGGGCGAAAGCGAAAGTATTTCTGGGTGACGGGGTCCTTCACGATGTAGGACTGCTCGCCCCGATAGACCTGTTCGACGAACCGGAGATCGGCTCGGCACTGCGGCCGCCCGCTCAATGTCCCGGCCTGGCCAGTCGCTCGCCGGCCGCGATACCGCTCACCACCTCGACCCGACCTTCCCCAACGTCAGCGCCGAGGGTGACAGCTCGGAGCGCCGTGTGCCCGTTCTCCCACACCAGGGCGAAGCCATCTTCCCCGATGGCGTCACGGGGTACAACCACGATGCGCCGCCGTTCGCGGCCGAGTTTCACGCTTACGCTGGTACCCGGCGCCAGCCGCGACCCGCTCGCGACCTCCAACACCACTTCTCTGGTGCCGCTGGCCGGATCGATGGCCGGTGAGGCACGCACTACGGTTGCCTTCGCGGTCACCCCGGTGAGGGACGAGACCTCAGCCTGGCTACCGGGACGAATGTCCCCCGCTGCTGTCTCGGGCACTCGCACGCGCGCAAGTAAGGGGCTCATCGCAGTGACGCGGAACAGGGTATCGCCAGGAGCGACCAGGCGGCGCGGTCTCGCAAGCCTCGAGGTAACGACGCCACGGAACGGCGCGGTAATCCGGGTAAGGTCGTAGTCGCGGCGGGCCTTCTTCACAGCCAATTCCGCCTGGCGATCCTGCATTTCCGCCTGCTCGGAGTCCGCCACGGTTGCGGCTCCCGAATGAGTCAGCTCGCGGGCCCGCCTGACCAGCCGATCGGCGTTGCTGTAGGCATTTTCGGCCTGCCCCAGAGCGATCTCCTGGTCCACGCTCTCGAGTCTCGCGAGGAGTTGCCCGGCTTCGACCCGGGCCCCCAGGTCAGCCAGGACAGCCTCGACCATTCCTGAGGATCGTGCTGCCACAACCGCGTCATGCTCCACATAGAGCTGCGACGGGAGCGACAGCGGCGCGTCGATGGTCATCGTGTCGGCACTGAGCAGCGCGATGCTGCTTGCGGGAGTCTCCGCTTTGGCGGTCTTAGGCTCATCGCTACACCCGATGATCGCGAGCGCTGCCGAAGCGAGCAGCAAGAAGCACGGCAGCTCTCTCATGACCATATCCTCCACCACAGTAGTCGGGCCTGGCGCACCGGCTCCCGGAAGATGCGCCCGAGCATGGACGTGGGCTCCGTGAGCACGCGGGCGTACGCTGCCATCCCGGGTCGGAGCAGCCCATCCGGATTCGGCACGGCGGCCCGGACAATGAAGTGCGGCCGACCCCCGCTATCCACCGGGGCCGGCGCAATCGAGGTCACCCGACCGCTGAAGGTATGCTGTGGCATCGCATCGACTCGGAGCCGCACTTCCTGCCCTGGCGTGACGCGCCCGATGTCGCGTTGGTCCACCCCGAATTCGAGCTCGAGAGTGTCGGTTCTGCCCACTGTGACGACCAGATCTCCCTCCTCCAACTTTGCGCCGAGGCGCTCGGCAGGTCGCGGGGTGAGAACGACGCCCGCAACCGGGGAACGGATCACGCTCCCAGCCAGGCGCTCGTCCAGCACCGCGGTTTCCTGGCGGTAGGTTTCGCTGCGCATACGATGGAGCTGTTCTTCGGCCGCATCCCCCCGGCTCGCTGCCTGAGCCGCTCGTCGGTCGCTCTCGATGGCGGACGCGGCAGAAGCGTCGCGCTCAGTGCGGAGCTCCGCGTCTCGAAGCTCCAGCACCGGGGCGCCTCGGCTCACCGATGACCCCTCCGCCACAAGCACCCGCTCGATGATACCAGGCACCAGCGCCCGCACATCGGCTCGGCCGAAGGCTCGGAATACCGGATCGGTCCCGCTGACCCGCAGCGGCCATCGAATCAGCGTGAGTGCGAGCACGATGACGGCAGCAGCGAGGCCATAGAGCAGGCGTTTGCGGCGAGGGATTTCGAAAAAAGCGCGCTTCTTCTCGGCGATCGCGCTGAAGGCGTCTACCAGCGGGACCTGGGCGTACAGCTGGGCGTTCCGAAGGGCGACGGTAGTTTGGTTTGCCAGAATCGTCGCGAGTTCGCGCTGGGTTTCAGTCGCAAAATTCGGGGCTTGAGCCTCGAACAGGAGGATCCCGACGACGCCCTCTTCGTCTGTTAGAGGCAGATACAGTCCGCTGGAAACGTTGTCGCTCTCGAGGTCGGCGCCGAAGATGGTCAGAAAGGTTCGCTCGGCGTCGCTGGTGGGGGAGGCGCGGTCAGACAGATAGAAGGCCGAACCGCGCCCAGCTGCCCAAGCGGCGCGAACTGCGAGATCCTGCAGCCGGGGGTCGTCCCGATCGATTTTTTCCTGTCCCGCAACGGCGCGGATGTCGCATTGCCCCTTGTCGTAGAGTGCGATCGCACCGCGATCGAATGGCAGT
Organism: Gemmatimonadales bacterium; assembly: GCA_035495075.1. Taxonomy (GTDB): domain Bacteria; phylum Gemmatimonadota; class Gemmatimonadetes; order Gemmatimonadales; family GWC2-71-9; genus DASQPE01. The sequence goes on along the minus strand of DATJGL010000406.1, from coordinate 531 downwards.
GCTCGGGAGGCGAGGTTCACCACCGAGTGCAGGACCCGATCCGTGTCCAGGGTTGCGGTGACTTCACGGCTGATCTCGAGCAGTAGCGCGAGGTCGCGCGCGCGCTTGTCGGCGGTGTGAAGTTGGGCGTTGCGGAGGGCGATTGCCGCGCTCGCCGCCAGTCCCTCGAACAGCTCCCGGTCGCCCGGGTCGAAGACCCCGTCTCCAGTCCGCTTTCCGGTGACTTGGATGGCCCCCACAGTCGCGCCTTGCGCGACCATTGGGGAGGCCATGACCGTCGTCGGGCCGTCGTCCCCAGCAGCATCCACGGCCGGGTCGAATCGCGGGTCCTCCATCGCCCGGGTCACGACGGTGGTTTTTTGCTTTCGCGCCACGTCGCCGATGAAGCCAGTCCCCACCGGCATTTTGGCACCCACCAGCCGCTGGCTCGCACCGCCGACGGCCAGCCGGCATTCCAGCATGTCGCCCTCGGCGATCCAAAGAGAGCCACCCTGAGCGCCCAGGGTGTCTATAACCGTCTTGAAGACCCGG
>DATJGL010000405.1:0-25154 GCA_035495075.1 Gemmatimonadales bacterium | reverse complement strand
CTCGAACGTTTCAGACCTACAAGTGGATCGCCATCGCCGCCGTCATTTACTGCCTCTGGACGGTGCTGGGTGGTGATCCTCCAACGGTCGTGAACGCAATGGTCGCCCTCCTCATCAGCGTTCCCCTGTACCCGTTCTTCATTCGTTCGATGGAGGAAGCCGCCAAGCGGAAACGGGCAGGTCCTCCGGACCTGGGTTCTGAACGCGAGACCAAGTAGCGAGAAAAGCAATGCCGCTAGTCTCCTCGACTCCGAATACTTCCGCCGCCCTCAAGTCACGAGTCGGGCAGGCGGATTCCGCGCTGGGCGAGCTGTCCCAGCCGACCTATCCCTCCCTCTACCAGATCAACACCCGGGTGTGGCTAACCGATCTGTCCCGCGCCACCGGCCGAACTGCCACCCTGGACGACATCCCCGACGCCGAGCTGGACCGGGTGGCCGATTTGGGATTCGACTGGGTGTGGTTCCTGAGCGTCTGGCAGACCGGGTCACTCGGCCGGCAGGTTTCGCTCACCAACCCGGCGTGGCGGGAGGAATTTCAGCACACCCTGCCGGATCTATCCGATGCCGACATCGCCGGGTCCGGGTTTGCCATCACGGGCTATTCGGTGTCTCCTGGCTTAGGAGGTGATCCAGCGCTGGCTCGATTACGCGAGCGGCTGCGGCGGCGGGGCCTCCGGCTGATGCTCGACTTCGTGCCGAACCACACCGGGCTGGACCATCCCTGGACCGAAGACCATCCCGAGTACTATGTCCCCGGCACCGAGCCGGAGCTGGCCGGCGCCCCGCAAAACTATGTCCGGGTCAAGCGTGCCGGGGGCGATCTCGTGTTGGCGCATGGTCGGGATCCGTACTTCCCCGGCTGGCCGGATACGCTGCAGCTCAACTACGGCAATCCTGCCACCCAGGAGGCGATGATAGCCGAGCTCGTAAAGATCGCCGGGCAGTGCGATGGCGTACGCTGTGATATGGCCATGCTGGTGCTCCCGGAGGTTTTCGAGCGCACTTGGGGGATCAAGGCCGAGTCGTTCTGGCCCAAGGCGACCCGACTGATTCGCGAACGCTTCCCGGAGTTCTGCTTCATGGCGGAGGTCTATTGGGACCTCGAGTGGACCCTGCAGCAACAAGGATTCGACTACACCTACGACAAGCGGCTGTACGACCGGCTTCGAGAGGGCCAGGCCCGGCCAGTGCGGGACCACCTCAGAGCGGGACTCGACTACCAGAACAGGCTGGCCCGGTTCCTGGAAAACCACGACGAGCCGCGGGCAGCCGCCACCCTTACTCTAGACGCTCATCAGGCGGCGGCCGCCATCACCTTCTTGTCACCGGGCCTGCGCTTCTTCCATCAGGGGCAATTCGAGGGGCGAACCAAGCGAATCTCTCCTCATTTGTGTCGCGCTCCGGACGAACCGGTCGACCAGGAATTGCGGCGCTTTTACCAACGACTCCTCGACGTGCTGCGAAGTCCGGTTCTTCGTGACGGCGAGTGGCGGTTGGTCGAGAGCGCTCCTGCCTGGGATGGCAACTGGACCTGGGACTGCTTCGTTGCCTTCGCGTGGCAAGCGGGTGACGGCCAACGCCTGTTGGTAGGGGTCAACTACGCGCCCTACCAAAGCCAGTGTTACCTGCGACTGCCCTTCCCGGACCTGGGCTCGCGCCGGTGGAGTCTGAAGGATTTGATGAGTACCGCGACGTATGAACGCAACGGGGACGAGCTGGTCACACGCGGGCTCTATCTGGATGTAGGTCCGTGGCAGTATCACGTCTTCGAGCTCAAGGCATCGTAGCGCAACTCCGCTGGAAGGAAGCCACGAGCCTCGACCTTCCGGAGTCTTTCGCATGATGAGCCAGTCGGCCCCTAAGACGTGAGCAAACGCCGCCGTCTCCCGATCCTGGATTGGGTGGTGGAGTACCGGAAGGAATGGGTCCGGTTCGATGTCGTCGCGGGCCTCACCACTGCCGCCGTCGTCATTCCCAAGGCGATGGCGTACGCCACGATCGCTGGGCTGCCGGTGCAGATAGGGCTCTACACCGCCCTGGTTCCGATGGTGATCTACGCGGTTCTGGGAACCTCCCGGGTTCTCAGCGTGAGCACGACGACGACCATCGCGATCCTGACGGCGACAGAAATGGGACGGGTCGCACCGGATGGTGACGCCGCCTTGTTGATCAGGGCCACGGCGACTCTGGCGCTGCTTGTTGGCGGTATCCTCCTGGTCGCCTCCGTGCTCCGACTGGGATTCGTCGCCAACTTCATTTCCGACCCGGTGCTCATCGGGTTCAAGGCAGGAATCGGACTCGTCATCGTCCTGGACCAATTGCCCAAGTTGCTGGGAATCCATTTCGACAAGGGCAATTTTTTCCATAACCTCGTTGCGACCATCCGGGAGATCCCCCACACCTCGGTGCCGACCTTTGCCGTCGGGGCAGGCACGATCCTGTTGCTGGTTGGAATCGAGCATCTGCTCCCGCGGGCGCCGGCCCCGCTGATCGCGATAGCGGCGGGGATCGCCGCGACGAGCCTGTTCGGGTTGCAAGCCCACGGGGTCGCGGTGGTCGGTCAGGTCCCGCAGGGCTTGCCGTCCTTCGTCTCGCCTGACCTCTCCCTTCTTGCGCTGCTCTGGCCCGGGGCTCTGGGCATTGCGCTCATGAGTTTCACCGAGACGATCGCAGCGGCGCGTGCCTTTGCCGCCAGCGGCGACCCCCGTCTGTTGCCGAATCGGGAGCTGTTCGCAACCGGGCTCGCCAACGCCGGCGCTGCGTTCTGGGGAAGCATGCCGGCCGGCGGTGGTACCTCGCAGACGGCGGTGAACCGGGTGGCGGGGGCGCGAACTCAGCTGGCGGAGTTGGTGACTGCGGGCGCCACCCTGCTCACCATGCTGTTGCTCGCTGGCCCGATGGGCTTGATGCCCCAGGCCGCCTTGGCGGGCGTTGTCATTGTTTATTCGGTTGGTTTGATCGAGGTGGATGGGTTCCGTGCGATCCTTCGGGTGCGGCGAACGGAATTCATCTGGGCCCTGGTCGCGTTGGCCGGCGTGGTCCTGCTGGGGACATTGAAGGGAATTCTGGTCGCCATCGTGGTCTCGTTGGTAGCACTGGGGCAGCAGGTGGCAAGTCCACCGGTCTATGGGTTGGGGCGAAAACCGGGCACCAACATCTTCCGACGCCGATCGGAGGAGCACCCGGAGGACGAGACGTTCCCCGGCCTGCTGCTGCTCCGCGTTGAAGGGCGGGTTTTCTTCCTCAACGCGCGACGGATCGGGGAAAAAGTCGAGTCGTTGATGGAGGAGGCGAGTCCGAAGGTCGTGGCCATCGATCTGAGCGGCGTGTTCGATCTCGAGTATACCGCCCTCAAGGCACTGATCGAAGCGGAAAAGCGACTGCGCGAGAACGGCGTATCGGTATGGCTGGTCGGGCTCGCACCGGCCGTGCTGGAGACAGTCCAGCGCTCATCGCTGGGAGCGACGCTCGGGCGGGAGCGAATGCACTTCAATCTGGAAGTTGCCGTGCAGCAATACGGCATCCTGGAAAAATCCGCGTGACCAGTCGCCGAAGTCAGATTCCCTATTGGGGCATCCCCGCAGCGTATGCGGTCGTCGCGGTGGTGGCCGGGTTGACCCTGCCTCGATTGGAACATCATTTCCTTCCGCGGCTCCAATCCGGCATCAGCCCGGCGGCCGCCCTGGCGATCCTCTCGTCAGTGGGATCGGGCATGATCGCGCTGACGGGCATCGTGTTCGCCCTCGCGTTCGTGATGGTTCAGTTCAGCGCGACCGCATATTCGCCTCGGCTGGTACTGTGGCTTTCCCGCGATCCGGTAGTGTGGCACTCGGTGGGAATCTTTTCCGCTACCTTCCTCTACTCCCTCGCGGCAATCGCATGGATCGATCGACCGGGAAGTGGTGGAGTGCCGCTCCTCAGTAGTTGGTCGGTCATCGCCCTGCTGCTTCTGAGCGTAGGCATGTTCATCGCGCTGATCCAGCGGATCTCGTTGCTCCAGATTCAGCGCATGCTCGGGTTCACCGCCGACCACGGGCGACGGGTGATCGACCAGATGTATCCCGCGCTGGAGGCCGCCGCCTCGACCGTGAATCCTGCGGAATTGGAAACGCGTCCGTTGAGGTACATCCTGCAGCATACCGGTAGCCCGCAAACGTTTCAGGGTCTGGACGTGCGCGCGCTCCTAGCTCTGTCTTCGGCCAGTGGAGCGGTGGTGGTACTGGATTCGGCAGTCGGGGATACACTGGTGGAGGGAACGGTCATGGCGCGGGTCCTCGGCGGGAACGGGGCCTTGGACAAGGGCGCACTCCGCCATGCCTTTCTACTCGGGGACGAACGGACCTTCGATCAGGATCCCAAGTACGCCATCCGCCTGCTGGTCGATATCGCCATCAGGGCGCTCTCCCCAGCAGTGAACGATCCGACGACCGCCGTGCAGGCCCTCGATCAGATCGAGGATTTGCTGCGACGACTCGGCCGGCGGCGCCTCGAGGTCCAAGGTCTCCGGGATCGCTCCGGAAGCCTTCGGGTAACGGTCCAGCTGCCGACTTGGGACGATTTCCTGACTCTGGCCTTTGATGAGATCCGCTTTTACGGCGCTACCAGCGTGCAGGTCATGCGGAGAATGAAAGCGCTGGTAGCCGATTTGATCGAGGACCTGCCGCCGGAACGACGACCATCGCTCCTGTACTGGAAGCGTCGGCTGGACGAGACCATTGCAAGATCGTTCGGCAGCGAGGAGGAAAAGCAGGAGGCGTCAGTTGAGGACCGGCAGGGGCTGGGCATTCCCCGGACCCACTTGGCCCGCGAACGGTAGGTTAGAAGGCAGCAACCCTGCGCCGAGGTGAAGCACTAATGACGCTTCTGGAACTGAGCCAGTCCGCGATCTCGGTCGCCATGCTTTGCTTCGTGATCTCCAGCATGCTGGCAATGGGCTTGGGTCTCACGATCCACGAAATCATTGCGCCGCTACGGAATATCCGGCTGATCGTGCTGTCGCTGGTGGCCAATTTCGTGTTGATGCCGGTCGTCGCGATCGCGCTTGCCAGAGTGCTGCGACTAGACGAAGCGTTTGGCGTTGGCTTGCTGCTCCTAGGCACGGCCGCCGGGGCACCGTTTCTCCCGAAATTGGCCCAGATCGCCAAGGGCAACCTGGCCTTTGCCGTGGGATTGATGGTCCTGCTGATGGTGATCACCGTCGGCTATCTGCCGGTCGCCTTGCCGTTGTTGCTCCCCGGAGTTTCGGTCAACCCGATGCAGATCGCTCGCTCCCTGTTTCTTCTGATGCTGCTGCCGCTTGCCGGAGCGTTGGCCGTAAAGGCCAAGTTCCCGGATGCTGCCGGGCGGGCCAAGCCGGTGCTCGATCGGCTTTCGAACTTGAGCCTCATCCTGCTGATCGCGTTGCTCACGGCGGTGAACCTGAAAAGCGTCCTGGCTGTGTTCGGGACGGGTGGCATTTTGGCCGGGCTCCTGTTTCTCGCTGTTGGTTACGGCATCGGATGGGTGCTCGGCGGACCCACGGCAGACACACGGCGTGTCCTCGGCCTGGGCACGGCGCAACGCAACATTGCCGCGGCGCTCGTAGTGAGCAGGCAGAGTTTCGACGACCCGAACGTAGTCGTCATGGTGGTCGTCGTTGCCATTGTTGGCCTGCTGATACTGATGCCGTTATCGCGCTGGTTGGCGAAGAAGGGAGTCCAACCCAGGAAGTCGGTCTAGTCACTGAGGGAGGCACTTTTTCGTAGTCCTGGGTACGTAATTCTCCTGAAGTGGGGAGCCAGTCAGCCGCGTACCTTGGGCTCATCCCGCGGTTGGGGGTTCCCTTGCCGCACAGGCCCAAGCAAGAGCGGACGCCGCGAGCTGGTGATCGCGGCGGCCCACGAACACGCTTTCGATAACGCACTTAACCACACCACAGCCAGCCACGAGAGACGCCATATGACAGCCACAGCAAAGCCGGCCGCACCCAAGCCAGCCGCAGCGAAGCCAGCCGACTGGACCAAGCCCGCCGCAATGGCGATCCCAAAGGAAGGGTTTTTCAAGCTCGAGCAGGGACGGTACGGCCCTATCTTCCCGAAGACTCCCGCCTGTTACGGGTTCACGATCATCGCAAAGATCAAACCCGGCAGGGAGCAGGCGATTCGTGATTACGGCAAGAAAATAGAGGACACTATCGCGGGCCTTCCGGATGGCCTTGCTGTTCTCAAGCTGCACTACCTCCGCTGGGTGCTCTTCGACATCGGCAAGGACACCTACTTCATGTATCAGGGCATCTTCGACACCGACTTCGACAAGTACACCGAGGACGCCGTGGCGCTCTTCACGAAGTACGGCATCAACACGGTCTTCGAGAACCTGGAGGGCTTCCCGGAGGACTGGAAGACGAACACGCCGGCGTTCATCAAGTTCGTCCGTGAACACCAGCGCCCCAGCTTCCTGGAGTACGGCGAGTATCCCTACGTGAGCGCCGACGAGATCAAGAAGGCCCTCAAGCTCAAGGCGGCATTTTCCGACATGCTCGACCAGATGCAGTGATCGACCGACATGGAGATGTCATGCTCGAGTTCGAAGACATTCAGCACATCCTGTTGACCCGAACGCCGGCGCTCACGGGCAGGTACGAGTTCCTCTCGTTTCGATCGCCAGCCGGGGGCCGGGCCTGGCTTTCTGGCATCCGGGAAACAGTGCGGTCGGCGGCCGATGTCCGGGCATCGGTCGACCAGGACAAACGCTGGGTGACGGTGGCGTTCACCTGGAACGGCTTACGGGTACTGGGCGTCCCCGAAGCCTCGCTGGCGACGTTTCCTGAAGAGTTCAAGCAAGGCATGGTGTTCCGGGCAGAGATGCTCGGCGATACCGGAGCTAACCATCCTGATAACTGGGTTGGGGGCCTGGCCAGTCAGGATCTCCACGCCATTGTGATCCTCTTTGCCCGCAACGCTGAGGAGCACAAGCGGTGCATCTCGGCGCACCAGAAACTCCTCGCGCAGTACGAGGGCGTACAGGTGCTCTCGTCGCTGGATCTGGAGGCGACGCCGCCGTTCGACTACGCGCACGACCACTTCGGCTACCGCGACCGGCTCTCGCAGCCGGTGATCGAAGGTTCAGGCGAGGAGCCGACCCCAGGCTCCGGTGCGCCACTCAAGCCTGGTGAATTCATCCTGGGCTATCCGGACGAGGATGGACCACCCGCCAATCTTCCCCAGCCCGAGATCCTCTCGCGTAACGGCAGCTACATGGCCTATCGCTGTTTGCAGGAGCACGTGGGCGCCTTTCGGGACTTTCTGCGCCAGCACGGGCAGACGCGGGAGGAGCAGGAGCTCGTGGCCGCGAAGCTCATGGGCCGCTGGCGCAGCGGTGCGCCGCTGGTGTTGGCGCCGGACAAAGACGACCCGGCACTGGGTGCGGACATGCAGCGGAACAACGATTTCAATTACAAGGAAATGGACCCCCACGGGTACGCCATACCGCTCGGCTCGCATTGCCGCCGGATGAATCCTCGGGATACCGCGGCGAACATGAACCGGCGCCGCATGATCCGCCGGGGGGCCACGTACGGTCCACCACTGCCCGAGGACGCCCCCGAGGACGGCGTCGAGCGCGGTATCGCTGCGTTCGTGATCTGCGCCAGTCTCATCCGCCAGTTCGAGTTCGCCCAAAACGTGTGGATCAATGACCCGAACTTTCACGAGCTGGGCAACGAGCGCGATCCAATCATCGGGAACCAGGACGGCACCTTCGAGTTCAAGATCCCGCGTCGTCCGATCCGGAAGAAAATCACCGGCCTCCCCGCATTCACCACGGTACGTGGCGGAGCCTACTTCTTCCTGCCCGGCCTCAAGGCACTGAGGTATTTGGCGACGGTCGACAGCGCAGGGGAAGCGGGCCTCCAGGGCGCTGAGAGCCTCGCGCTACAGCCTCAGGGTTTGGCCAAGTCGTAGTCTTTAGGCTGGTACGGAAGGGAGCACGACAATGAGTGAAGTCCGAGCAACGGCGCGGACGTACAATCAGGCGCATCTCCCCCGCAAGTACACGCCTGGCAAACGCCGCGTGAGCATCTACTGGACGTGGAGCTACCCGTGGGAGGCGAACCGCGACGTTACGGAGCTGGACAACCGCTTTTCAACCATGACCGAGGTCCGGCGGGTCGCATGGCCGGGATATGAGACTTCGGAATGGGATGCGATGCACTTCCTCCAGGGCATCGCGGGCACGCTGGAACTCTTTCACCGTTCCACACTGTCCTTCCAGAAGCTCGCCGGCGAGGCTACGGGTCATCCGGTTGCCGTATTCCAGCGCATCGACCAGGCCGGATACCACCTGCCGATAGACGAACGGATTCTGGCGGACACGGACACTCTGATGGTGTTTGGTCTCGACCATCTGGTATCCGAGCAGTCTGCCGCTCCGGAGGAGATTGCCGCCATCCGGGAGTGGCTGAAACGGGAAGGAACCTGCCTGTTGCTCGCGCCGCATCACGATGTCGGTTTCACCAGTGACATGAAGCAGCGACAGATGGAGTACAAGCACCATGGCGACGAGCTGGTACCGCGTCAGCAGCGGTTCGGCCAGTACACCCGGTCACTAATGAAAGGGCTCGGCATCCCGGTGATGAATCAGTACGGGCTCCGGCCCGCTGTCGTCAAAGGCACCCGCGAGATCGCGCCCTTAACAATCGTCAAGGACCTGGATCGGCTCGGTCTGTTCAACAAGGTGACCACCTTCAATTTCCACCAGCACCTGCCGCACTACGCGTTGACCAGCGACGACGGCAAGTCCGTCCAGGTCCTCTCCCGCCAGCCGATCGACTTGGACCGGCCCCATCCCTTCGTGGAAGCAGGCAACAAGGAGTTCAACTCCTGCGTTTGGGTGCCGCCACAGGGAGAACGCGGTGGCCAGGTCGTGTTGGCCGATTCGACAATCTTCACCACCCTGTTCGGCGGTACTGAGAGCCTCGAGCATTTCTGGGCCAATTTCGTGAGCCTCAAATGAGGACGGCCCGGAATCAAGTGAGGACGGGCGGGAGGTGATAGGGCATACTGCCGACAAGAACCCGCTGAGACCCCTGCTCACGGTTGGCATGTTGGTGCTTGCAGTGACGGCCCACGCGCAGAATCGGGGCGTCTATCCTCTCGGCATGAGCGCTACCAACTCCGGCGTCACACCCCAGCCCGGCTTCACCTACGTCAACCAGCTTCTCTTCTACTCGCGGGATCACGCCAGAGACGACGCAGGCAACACATTGCCGGTCACGGGAGAGAACTACGTCCTCATGGACATGAATACCTTGGCATGGGTGAGTCGGAAGACGATTCTCGGAGGCGCCAATTTCTCCGCATCCGCCACCTTTCCTGTCGCGAAAAACAGTCTTACATCAGATGTCGCAGGAAGAGTCAGCGGGGGCGGCGGATTCGCCGATTCCTATTATCTGCCTGTGATCCTGGGGTGGCGATGGGAACGGGTTGCCGTGAGGGCTATGTACGGGTTTCTCGCGCCCACAGGGCGCTTCGAGGCGGGCGCGAGCGACAACGTCGGTTCTGGTTACTGGACGCACACTTTGTCTTCAGGGCAAACCGTCTATCTGACCAGCAACAAACGCCTCATCCTGTCTGCCTTCCAGATGTACGAGCTTCATACCACCCAGGAAGGCACCGACATTCATCCGGGAGACACATTCGATCTGGATTACTCCCTTCTGGGAGCGCTTCCCGTATCTCAGGATGTTCAGCTCCAGATCGGGCTCGCCGGTTATGAACAGCGACAAACGACCGCCAAGACAGGACCGACCGTCTCAGCGGTAGCCTCCCAAGAACGTTATGCCGTCAACGCCATCGGGCTTTCGGTAAACTCGGCCTTTCCGAAGCACAGGGCGGGTGTGGGCTTCAAGTACTTCAAGGAATTTGCGAATCGTTCGACCTTTCAGGGGTATTCTCTGCAGCTGTCTGGCTCGATTGGGCTCTAAGGAGCCCGGGATCCACCCTCACCCGCCCAGCGCAATGGTGGCCCAGACCAGCACAACACCAACGGCCAGGGTGATCAGGCCGCTCGCCCACGGGCTCCTGCCTCCATGCCGGCCGAGGTAGTAGCCCCCCAGGAACAGCATCCCCAGCGCGATGCCATTGGAGATCCGCAAGGCATGATGGGCCTCGCGAACGAATATGAACGGAAGTGCGACCGGGAGCGTCGAGAGGAACACCAGAAGGAAGACGCCCGCTGCGGCACCGAAATCGGCGAACGTGAGCCTGGGGGTGCCAGGGGGGCTTGGAAGGCTGACCAGGCGGCTCCGAATGGCCTCCAGCTCCCCTGGCTCTATCGTGGCTGCCACCAGCGGAGGAAGCGCCTCCGCTATCAGCTCGCGCGCGTGCGCCGGGTCGGATGTCGTGCGCAACTCCTTCAACGTCGCGACGTTCCGCCCCCGTTCGGTCGCCAGAGCCATCAAGTACATCACCGCGTCCACCAGTCCCCAGGCGATGTTGCATCCCAAGGCTCCAATCAACATGGTCCGGACCTCACTCCGGTCCGCGGTCGCCACGCTCAACGAGCCGGTGAAAGTCAGCGCCATGATGAGGCCGAACATGACCTCAAAGACACGATCGACCGGCGACAAGACAGCGGACGGCCCCCCGCGTTGAATATGGGTATGAGCGATGGGGATTCTCACTCCGGCCATCAATAACGCTCCTTGACGTACTTGTAGGGGTAGTTTGGCTCCTCATAGTCGCCCCTCTTCTGGCGTTTCGGGAGCTCCACTTTCTCTCGGGGGGCGGTCTTGTATGGAACTGTGTCCAAAAGATGGGCGATGATGTTGAGCCGGGCCCGCCGTTTGTCGTCTGAGCGAGCCACATGCCACGGAGCAAAGGGGGTATCCGTCGCTTCGAACATCTCGTCCCGGGCCCGGGAATAGTCGTACCACCTGCTATAGGAGTCGAGATCCATAGGGGAAAGCTTCCAGATCTTGCGGCCGTCGTCGATGCGTGAGTCGAGTCGCCGAGTCTGTTCCTCCTCACTCACCTCGAGCCAGTACTTGATGAGGATGACGCCTGAATCCACGATGGCCCGCTCGACCCGGGGCACCGCCTGGAGGAACTTCTTGACGTCCTCCTCGCTGCAGAACCCCATGACTCGCTCGACCCCGGCCCGATTGTACCAGCTGCGGTCGAAGATCACGACCTCGCCTGCGGCCGGGAGGTGTGGCAGATAACGCTGCACGTACATCTGGCTCTTCTCGCGATCGGTCGGGGCCGGGAGCGCAACGACCCGGAACACCCGCGGACTCACCCGCTCGGTAATGGCCTTGATGGTTCCGCCCTTGCCGGCACCGTCTCGGCCTTCGAAGACAATACAGATCTTGAGGCCCTTGTGTTTGACCCATTCCTGGAGCCTTACCAGCTCGACGTGCAACTTCTCGAGTTCCTGGGCATATTCCTTTCCCTTGAGCTTTTCTTTAGGAGCCTCCACGACTTCGGTCGCGCCATTCTTCCGCTTTTTCTTCTTCTTCCCCATGGTGTCAGGCCTCCCATCTCGGCTGAGTGCTGCGCGCAGGATCCTGCGCAAACGCTACCTTTCGGTTCGCGCTCCTGCCAGGCGACCATCGATTTCAGCGCCGGCGCGTCAGCAAGCTGCTCTGCGCGAGGCGCCGGGCTGCGATAGCCTGTGACTGGGATGATGCTGTAGTCCCATCATGGTGCGGCTAGCCACAGACGGAAACTGTCAATTCTGACAGTGGGCTGGGCTGGACATGGTAGACGGGTAAGCCAGGCCAGCTTCAATTCACCGGTTCTTGACCGGCACCGTAGACGTCGGCGCGCGCATCTACGTGCTTCTCGCCCGTGGCCTGCTCGGGCGCCATGTACTGCGGCGTGTTCACTCTCGATGCGGTAGCGGTCCGCCAAAGCAGGGGGCGAGCCGGGCGATCGCATCAATGGGTGGCGGTGCCAGGACAGCTCGGCGGCGGATGAGGGTTGCGAGTACCCAGGGGCTCGCGAAGGGGGCGCAATGGCGTCGCGCTGGGCCACAGGTGATCGCTGACAAGCTCACCACCGGCTCGTCGGGCCGTAGATGTGCGGAGAGGCCGCATTCGAAGCTGCGGCCTCCCGCGATGTGGTAAGTAGTAATGGAAATATGCGCTGCCGATCAGGGCTTGCGGGTGCCTTCGAGTTTGAGGTGGAGCACCGAGTCGGCGCTCTTCGTGGCGTAATGCGCAACGGTGGTGCCCACCAGCTTGCCGCCCTGGAGCCGGGCCACGCCGTGGGTCGTGACCTGGAGGCCCTTCCGGAGCACGCTTTCGTAGGGGCCGGCGTCGAGAGTGATGCTGTCGCCATCGGCCGTGACATGCGCCGTCACCGGCTTCCGCTTGGGGAAGCGAATTTCCCAACCGGTGGGATCGGCCTTGGCGATCAGCTCGTATTTGACCAGCGTGCTGTCGCCGTTCTCGTTCAGGGTTTTCATCTCCCACGTCCCGGCGACATCCTTGAGTGAGATCGCGGGCGGGGGTGGGGGGGTGGGGGTGGGAGCGGCCGCCGTCATGGCGGCGGAATCTCCCGTGGTTTCCTTGGCCTGCTGTTGCTCAGGCTTGGAGCAGCCGACCACCAGGGCGGCCGCACAGCAGCTGAAGACGAGATGACGCATACCAGCCTCCAATGTTGAGGACGTATCCTACATCATCACTTCTCTTCGAAGACCGACACTTTTGACGCGCTACTTCACGGCCTCGCTCGAACCGGGGATTGCCCCGGAGCGGCGCGAAGTTGGGATCAGTCCGGAGCCACCCGGGCGAGAGGGAATACGGCATCCGGAGCACGGGCTCGAGGTTGTCGAGCGCCCAGACCGGCGGCCAGCGCGGCCGTTGAATCGGTGGACGACGACGGGGTAGTGATGCCGGAATCTGGCCCGGGACGCCGCGGGCCGCCAGCCTACGAGCTGGCGCACGCTCAAGGTTACGTCCGCACAGTGTCTCCAGCCTGACTGTCGACTCTGAACGGTGCTCACAGCAGTCGCTCAGACGTCAATCGAAGCACGCCAACAGAAGCGAGCAGTGGAGCTTCGCGTCTTGGTTTCGAATGGAAGGTTCAGCAGAGTCGGCCGACAGAATCCGCCTGATGTGCAAGGGTATCACCCGCTGCCAGGCAGTTCGATCCGATACACGGGGTATGGCGCGGCAATCGCAGCGAAGTCCGCGAGCGGAGCCAGGAAGCGGGAAGTGTTTGCGGCTGCTCGACGCGACGCGAACGTACTCTCTGAGTATCGGAGCGCGTTCCACCGGTCGCGGACTTCCAGCGAGACCCAGGACTGCGGCGTCAATCCAACGCGTGCTCCCCAACAAAACAACTGGCTTACCCAGTGGCCGAGCCATGTCGGTCCTGCGGTTGCGATAAAACAGGCGATTGGGCGCGCTGCGCTCGGCCGGATCGGGCTCGGTGAAAGTGCTCATGATCTCATCGGATTGAGCCTGATTACGCTTGGCCCTTGGGACAGAAGGTCACACCGCCGTTGCCCCCGGGCCACCCTCCATGAAACTGGCCGCGCTTCTTGTTGACTGTCCCCCCGCCAGGAGACGGCTCGATGTAGGAGATGAACCCGGCCGCGCGGACCGGCTCGCCGTTCAGGCTGCCCAGCATCTCGAAGAACTTGCCGCCCGATCCCTCATTGGTGATGTGGAGGGCGAGATCCACGGCCACCGTGATGGCCGGTCCCGGAGGGACAAACGGACTGTCTTGAGCCGTTCCCGGGAACGTGCCGCTGAGGGTCATGAGAGAGTCTCCGCTGGTCACGATGTTCGCTATGTGCCCCTTAGCTGTTAGGAAGGTGCGTGGTTCTGGTGGTGGCTCCTCATTTGTCTGAACCACGAGATCTAGCGTGTCATCGTGAGTAAGGCTCGCGTCAAAGATGTAGAATGCGTTGCTCTCGTCATCGAGGTTGAAGGCACAGATCACGGCACCTTGAGTCCGTTGTGCGATGAAGCTGGGCGCGGGCGCGGTGGTGTCGGCGCCAGCACAGCTCACAAGACCAAGAAGCCCGAAGGCGGCAACAGTGCCGCGGACCTGGTGGCTCGATCGTCGCGCCGCGACGGTTCCGCGACGCGCCACCTGGTCGGACGCTGATGCTAGGGCCGGAGCTCGAGTCGTGAACCCGCTGGTCCGTCGCTACCTGAAGACGGCCATCAGCTTTCTCTTGATTGGTGTAGTGGTGGGAGGCGTTGCGCTCGTGCGCCGGGAGTTGTTCGGCATCTACCCCTCAGCGTCGCTCGTCAGCGCCCACACCCACGTCATTCTGGTGGGGTTCGTGATGATGATGATCCTGGGTGTCGCGCAGTGGATGTTTCCACGGCCCCCCCGGGACAATAGCCGGTACCGCCCCGGCACAGCGGAAGCGGCGTACTGGATCATGACCTGCGCGACAGCGCTCCGTTTCGTGAGTGAGCTCGCCCGCTCCGGCAGCACCGCTCTCACCCTCAGGGTCGCCGTGGTAGCCGGCAGCCTGGGCCAGATCGTGGGGCTTGCCCTCTTCTTCTATAATCTCTGGCCCAGGATCAGGACGGCGGGAGCGCGGATGCGGGAGGACTAGGACAGCCTAGGACCCCGCGGCGACGGCGGCGTTGGGCGCCGTCGCGCCAAAGATCCTCGCTAGCTCATGGCCGAAGCGATCCACGGCTGCCCAGTCGGTGAAATCGTAGTCCCTGGACGTGTCCGTCGGCCCGCCATTTCGCCGACTGATCATTTTCATTATCCAGCGAGTCACCGGATTGTACCGGGTATAGGCCAACTCTCCGGCAAATGATTGCGCAAGCCAGGGGCGCCAGCCTGTTTGCAAGAGGAACTTGTCGATGTAGCCCTGGGCTGTTTGCAACCCACCGGGCCCCCCCGCTGCCCCGCAAACCGAAACGAAGACCGACGGCGCCTCGTTGAGTCGGGTCACGCGGTCGCGGACAAAGGCGCCCAGGTACGGCTGGTAACGACCGACCCGCACCGAGCCCGCAACCACAAACCCATCGTAAGCCCCTAACGTCAGATCCGGCGGCAGCCGATCGCCTTTCAGGATGGTCACCGCGTGACCGGACCCAATGAGTACGCTCCCGATCCGCCGAGCGACTCGTTCCGTCTGGCCATGGGCTGTGCCGTAGACGATCAGAATGCTGGACATTCAACACCTCCACGAACCGAGCGGTGAGGCTTCGCGTACCTCGGCTGGACCAGAGGAACGCGGCGAGCCGGTCCAGCTCATCCTAACGCGCTGGTCGGGAAGACTTGGTTGAGCTGTTCTGAAGACTTCCTTAGGCGTCGCGCGAGTGGGTGGCATGGCCGATTAAGATGGCGTGCGGTAAACGGAGCGCGACGCTCTCGAAAGCGAGGAATTACCGCAGTCTTCATCCCCCTTTCATCTAGTGGGCTGTACTGTGAATCGCCCCGGTGCGCCACCCGAGCCGATGGACGCCCCTTCGTGGGCCTGAGCGTGGGGGAAGCATGATTCAAAGACTCCGCTTCGCAGCATTCCTGATCGCTGCGGTGGCTCTTGTGCCGGTTGGAGCAGGAGCGCAGGTCAATCCCGAGCCGCGGCCCGCGGGCGTAACTGACAGCGCCGTAGCTTGGGGAAGGGCGCTCTTCCACGGGTCGGCCAACTGCAGCGCTTGTCACGGTGTGGCGGGCCGGGGGACCAGCGACGGGCCGCCGCTGACCGGCGCTTTGTGGCTGCACGGTCCGGGCACTTACGAATGGCTGGTGGACCAGATCCGGCGCGGCATCCCGGCGCATCAGACGCTGTCCGGTCTGGCGATGCCTATGCGAGGCTGGTCAATAATGAACGACGACGACGTACGTGCCGTCGCCGCATACGTGTGGTCGATCACCCACCCACCCCGGGTGCCTCCGCCGGTCCAGGGGAAGTCTTGAGCGACGTAAGGCCGCCATTCCCGGGCCGGCGGAGCCCTGCAGTCAGCAGATTTCACCTTCATCCGGTTCGGGCGAGGAGGAATGCTCCAGCACGATCGGGCCGGCTTCTCCAGCGCCGACCTTGTTCCGAAGCTCGCCCAGGGCAGTCCGGAGGGCGATCCGGACCCGCTGTGTGCGGGCCTCTCTCGTGATGGCTTCCACGTTTTCCATGTCCGTCCCCACCAGGCCGAGCAGCTTGGCTTGCCTCTCGAATGCGGCCAAATAGTCGGTGTTCGCGATCTCCTCGCAGAGATCGCCCAGTTCAGGATGTCCGTTGGCGCGGGCGAGCCTGGCGACAAGCATGTGCTCCGCGTAGCCGAAGGCCTCGCTGTGCATCGCGGTGAGCAGGTCCTTCCGAGTCTTTGTGATCATGGGTGAGCCCCCGCCGCCCCCGTAGCGAGAGACAGGCACGGCACTTCAGCGCCGGCTCCCAATCGGGGTTGAGACCTGTACCAGGGTTAGTTCGAGTGGCTCGTGAAGACTCGCCGCGAGCTGTGTGGCCGCACCAAGCGCTTCCTCGGCAAAGCCGGAGCGATCCAGTGGGACGACAATCGGCGCTGGCACGTGCACGCTCCCTCCAAGAGACAACAGCACTTTAGGCGATGTCGGATTAAGGAGAGATGAAGGCCGACCGAAGGCGGTTTCACTCCAACATCATCGTTACATCATCCAGCGGATCCTACTATGAGCGTGCAGACGGGGGTTGCTGCCATGTTCGATCTGCTGATCGCTTCTCGTCCAAAGACACAACGCTCGGTCGGTCGGGTTGCCGCGTCGATCGGGTTGCATGCCCTTCTCATCGGCGTTGCAGTCGAAGGCACCCGGCAAGCTGCTGAAGCGGCCCGGACCCACCCCCAGGACGTCCCGATCTTCTTCGTCCTGCGCCCGCCGCCCGAGCAGCCACCAACCCCAACCCAACCGCCGGAGCCCCCTAAGGAGCAAGCGATCGTCGCAATCAACCCGCCACCGAAGGGATTCCAGACCGTCGTTCCGCCCGCAGAAATTCCCAAGGTAATTCCTGCGATTGACCTGAGTCAGCAGGCGCTGGACCCCCGAAACTTCACTGGTAAAGGCGTCGAGGGTGGGATTGCGGCCGGCGTCGTTGGAGGGACGGGAAAAGTGGACGCATCAGCCGTCCCGGCGGGGGCAGTGTATGTCGCTGCCGATCTCGATGAGCCTGCGCAGGTGATCTTCCAGCCGGCGCCTCACTACCCGCCGATTCTGGAGGAAGCAGGCGTGTCGGGCGCTGTAGCTCTGCAATTCGTTATCGGCCCTCAGGGCAAGGTCGAGCCCGGCTCGGTTGAAGTCATGCAGAGCACGGATTCGGCCTTCATCCAGGCAGCACTCGAGAGCATTCTCCAAACGTCGTTCCGACCCGCTCGATTCCGCGGACGCGCTGTCCGGCAGCTCGCCACCGAGACGATCCGCTTCACGCTGGCGAGTCGCTAGCTCCGCGGCCGCCGAGGCAGGTGCCGTGCCGGGAAGGAGGAGTCCCATGCGGTCCATTTGGCTCTGGTTAATCGGCCTCGCTCTGGTCTCGGGATTGGGAGCATGTCGGCGGAATCACCCAGGTCCCCAGACGGTCGCCAATGCACCTGCGGTTGCAGCGATGTCTCCCCGCGACCAACTCCTGTTGGCAGCCGCCAAGATTGCACTACCGCCTCCTGGAATAGCCCCTGCCGATCTGCCTTCCCCCCAGTCGCCGGGCGCAATTGCCGTTGCCAAGTACTGCGGCCAGTGCCATGACCTCCCGGCTCCTTCGATGCATAGTGCTGTCGATTGGCCCAGGGTGACTCGGCGCATGTGGCTTCGGATGGATCGGCTTCCAGCGACCTTCAAGGTTGCGTTGCCAGATGAAGGTGACCGTGTCGTGCTGCTCAACTACCTCACCGCCAACGCGCTTCAGGTCAGCGGCTCTTCATTGCCTCCGGGAAGGGGTCGAGAGGAATTTGCCCTGATATGCAGCCGCTGCCACGCACTACCCGATCCGGCGCTCCATTCGGGTAAGGACTGGGAGGCGGTGTTCCTGCGAATGGAACGGAACATGGAGAAGATGAATGTCCAGCCTCCCACTCGTGCGGAGACTGAGGCAATTCTGGCCTATCTTCAGGAGATGCCTGCGAAGAGGCAGTAGCCCGGCCAAAGCCTCGCCTCGCCTAGTAGCTACTGGATCACGGACTTGAAAGGCAAAAGTCGATGCCCCGACAGGAAGGGACCTTCATACCGGATTCATCCTTCCTGGGCCGGTCGGTCGTTAGTGTTGAGCACTGCGGCGGTGTCCACCACGGAATCGCGCACGTAAGTACGCGTCCTGAGTTCCACGGAGGAGCAATGCGCAGTACCACAGACGCCATCAACAGCTATATCACCGACATGCTCGCCCTCGAGGAGCATATCGATAAAGCCGTAACGGGCCAGATCCAAGCCCTGGGGGACCATCCGCAGGTCGGGGCGGATCTCCAGGCAATACAACGCAGGGTCCAACTCCATATCGCGGTGCTAACACAGCTGATGCGATTGCGGGGCGCGGCCACGGCAACCGACGCCATCAAGCGCGCGGGCTCCAGCGTCCTTGGACGGGCCGCGGGGACCATCGACCTTCTCCGGAGCGATGGACAGCCCAAAAACCTTCGTGACGATTACACCGCATTCAGCTTAGCGGCCATCGGTTACGTGATGCTGAACACCACTGCATTAGCTCTCGGAGACCAGGAAGTGGCCGATCTCGCAAATCACCACCTGAGGGACTACGCCATGGGAGTGATCGCGTTGCACTACATCATCCCGGCGGTGGTCGTGAGGTCGCTTCAGAAGGAGGGACTCCCAGTTCGCGAAGACATCCTTAACGAAGTGAGCCGGAACGTCGCGCAAGCCTGGGGGCTCGGCAAGACCGGGCAGACCCATATCGCTGGGGCGGCCCCTATTCAAGGCCCGCCGAGCCGCTAGGGCGAAACTTCATCGGCCTCCGTCCACTGCACCGGATCGCCTCAGTTGCCGCGGCCCGTACGCGCCCTTGAGCTGGATGGCGCCAGCGGCGCGCCGATCTTTCGACCTCACGGAAAAACCTGGCGGTTGATGTAGTGCTTATGGTCAGGTGGGCAGCCACCGAACTGCAGCATTCAGTCCTGGGGCAAGGTGAGGTCGCCGAGAAAGAAGGCCGCCAACTCGGCCCGCCCGCTGATACCCGCCTTGCGATACGCAGCGATCGCGTGCTGGCGAACGGTCCGCTCGCTGCGCCCCGTGGCCCCGGCGATCTCCTTGTGGCTTTGCCCCTTGAGCAGCAGCAACGCCACCTGCCGTTCCGCGGGGGTGAGCTCCCAATCATGAAATTGTTGACTCACCCCCTGGCCAAGACCCTGTAGAGACTGCGCCGCCCGCTCCCGCCAGGCGTCCCGCTCGGCCTGCCGCTCGGCCAACGAGCGTTGTAGTGCTGTCGCTGAATCGACGGCCCTCTTCCAGCTTACCCAAAGCCAGATCGCGCCTGCCAACCCCGCGAGGATGAGGCCAACTTCGTAGAGTGCGTGCCCCGAGAGCCAGCTCTTCGGCGCGTCAAGCACGAGATCGAGGGTGCCACACACTACGATGCCCATCAGCACCGCCGCGAGCACCACCCGCATTCGCCGGCTCTCGTCCTCCATTGCCCCTCCGTCGTTTGCCGGATGCGCGCGCCATTCATCCAGTTACGTCGCATGCCCGATGGTGGACGGCGGCCCGGACCCATAAGGTACGGCCAACTTCTACCGGAGATTCGTAATGTTACCCGATCCGCTCCATCCTGCGGTCGTCCACTTCCCGATTGTCCTGGCGGTACTGCTCCCATTTGTAGCGATCGGTGCGCTCTGGGCCATCCGGCGCGGTGCCCGGCCCCTGAAGGCGTGGGCAATCCCGGTCGGTGTGGCTGCCGCCCTCACTCTGAGCAGCTGGGTTGCCGTCGAGACCGGCGAGAGGGAGGAGGAGAAAGTCGAACCAGTGGTCGCTGAGTCACTATTTCACCAGCACGAGGAACAGGCCGAGCGCTTCCTGGTACTGTCGGGAGCGCTGCTCGTCATCACGGCCGCTGGGCTGCTCCGCGGGGCGCCCGGCCGAGCCGCTCGACTGGGGGCGATCGTCGGCGCCGTCGGGCTCATGGTGCTGGTAGCGCAGGTCGGGCACTCGGGCGGCAATCTGGTTTACCGTGATGGGGCCGCGAGTGCCTATACCGGCGGCGCGTCTATAGGCCCGACCCCGAAAGGCCGCGAAGGCGGGAGAGCAGAAGAAAAGAAAGACTGAGTTCCGAGCCTAATGGCTAATTAACTCTGGATTAATCCCCTCTTCATGAGGGCCTTCGCATACTCACAGAGCGGCGTCTTGCGCCCGGGCTGGGTTGAACGGCTTGAGCGGACTTGGTGCGAGGTAAGAGTGGAGGGAAATATGGTGGGGGGACACCGGGATGAGCCCGAGGTAAGGAGCCCGGCACCTGGCACGCCATGGCAAGTGGCGTGGGCGGTGACACGGTGCCCGCCATGACCGCGCCGCTCGAGGCACGACCTGACGTTTGGGCCGACGTGCTCGCCAAGTATGACCGGCGCGCGCCGCGCTACACCAGCTATCCGCCCATCCCTGCCTGGAGCGCGGCAGTCGGTCCGTCCGCCTATAGCGACGCGCTGGCGGTAGCCGGCGCAGATCCGGCAGCAACATTCTCTCTCTACCTACATCTCCCATTTTGCCCCCGCCGGTGCCTCTACTGCGGGTGCAACGTCGTCATCACGCGTCGGCGAGGGGCGCTCGAGGCATACCTCGACCGCCTGGAGAAGGAAGTCGACCTGGTAACGCAGATCGTGGGGCGCCGACGGCGGGTGACGCAGCTTCACCTGGGCGGCGGCACGCCGAACTATCTGGACGATGCCGAGCTCGAGCGTCTCTGGCGTATCCTCGACCTGCAGTTCGACTTGACCGCGGCCCGAGATACGTCCATCGAAGCAGACCCCCGGCTCGGGGCGGCCGAGCAGTTTGCGCGCCTCCACGCCTTAGGCTTTCGGCGGGTGAGCTTCGGCGTCCAGGACTTGGAGCCGCGGGTTCAGCAAGCGATCGGTCGAGTGCAGCCGCTGGACTTGGTCCGCCACGCGATCGAGTCAGCACACAGTGTGGGCTTCGGGGGTGTCAGCCTGGATCTCATTTACGGTCTCCCGGAACAGACCCTGGAGAGCTTTGGGCGGACCCTGGATGCCATCGTGGAGCTCGCGCCGGATCGCGTGGCCTGCTTCGGGTACGCGCACTTGCCCACCATGTATCCGCACGAGCGAGCTCTCGAGCGGTATCACCTTCCTGATGCTTCTGAGCGCTTCGCACTCCAGCGGCTCGCTGCCGAGCACTTGACGAGGGCCGGTTACACCTGGATCGGCTTGGATCATTTCGCGATTCCACAGGATGACCTCTCACTGGCTGCGAGGCATGGTCGGCTGCACCGCAACTTCAACGGCTATACCACAATGCCGGCAGATCACCTGTTGGGTTTCGGGATGAGTGCCATCGGGGAGGTAGCCGGTACGCTAGTTCAGAATGACGCCGACCTGGCCGGGTGGCATGCAAGAATCCACGGGGGAGAGCTGGCCACCGTCCGGGGGCACCGACTCACGGAGGGCGACCGGCGCCGCCGTGCGGCGATCCAGAGCCTCATGTGCAACTTGGAGCTTCCGCTTGCACTGATCGAAGATTTGGGCGCTGGTCTCACTTCTCTGCTGACGTTCGCTGACGACGGCCTCGTCGAGCGACGGGGAGACCGGGTGGTCGTCACGCCGACCGGCAGATTCTTCCTGCGAACCCTGTGCACGGCGTTCGACGCGTATCTGCCCATGGCGTCCGATGCGCGGCCAATCTCGCTGGCGATATGATCCCGCTTTGGACGCTCTGGTTGGGGCTCAGCTCGTCTGGAAGGTGAACGCTATCCCGTAGCTGCCATTGGAGCCGCACCAGTCGCCGCCCATCATCGTCATTGGCTCCCCGGCGTGCATGCCGCCCATGATCCAGGTTCCCCCCATTTCCAGGCCGGGCCCATCATCCACGTGCCCGCCCGCAGTGCTCATCATGCCAGCGCCGACGTGCAGCGTGTAGGTGGCTCCATCCTGAAGCGGCGTCTACATACTGCGCCATTCCTGACATCATCGGGCCGCTGAACTGCATCGTCAGCTGGTACCTGGACTTACAGCAGTGGCGCTGCCCGCGGCCCGGCGAGGAGCCACAAGTAGCGCTTGAGCTGTATACGGATATCCGAATCATCGGAACGCCTCGACCTGTCTAGCGGCGCACCGGGACCACGAGGACCGGCTCTTTCGACGCGCGTACCACCTTGTCGGTGACGCTGCCGAGCAGCATGCGCTCGATTCGGCCCGGTCTGCGAGTTGCCATGGCGATGAGATCGGGGGCCTCGCTCTCGGCGACATCCAGAATCCCCTGGGCTGCGCTGCCGGCGAACTCTACTCGGGTACGTACCTTGAGCCCGCGCTCGCTCAGCGTGTTCGCGATTCTCTCCAAGCGCTCCACCACCTTCGACTCCAACGCATCAGTAGGCATGGCGGCCGCAGCCATTGGGATCGACATGGCAACCGCCGGCACCGGCACGTCCACGACATGGAGCAATACGTATTCCGTCTTGGTTGAGCCGAGGGCGATCGCAGTCTCGACGGCATCGGTATTTCCGTCCCAGGCGTCCAGTGGAAGCAGGATTCGGCGGTAGGGTGGGCCGCCTGCTGTCGCCCATGCCTCCATTGTGGGCCGGATCAGAAGGATGGCCCGATCGAGAATCCGAAGGAGCTCGTCGGCAACGCTGCCCAGCCAGAGGCGGCTGAAGGGTCCTCGACCGTGTGTCGTCATGACAACGAGATCAGCGGTGGCTCGGACCCTTCGCCCGATTGCCTGGGCCACCGGACCCTCGAGCAGCGATGTGTTTGCCACCAACCCCTCAGCTCGTGCTGCGGTCGCGTGCTGGTAGAGATAGTCGGACTCTTCAGCCGCGGTCTCGGAATCCGGGGCCGTCTCACCAGCCGTGGCCTCTATATACACGTCCCGCGCGGTGGCGGGAGAATGCACTCGTACCAGCTCCAGTCGCGCTCCCGTCGCCTTTGCAAGGCGTTGTGCCAGAGGGAGCGCCTGCTCCGACAGCTTCGACCCGTCGAGCGGAACCAGAATGGTTTGGAAGGTCGTCATAAATTCCCCCTGGAGTGTAGATCCCGGGTGACCGGAACGCTCCTCGCAACTAGGCCGACGCTTTCCTGAACAGCAGCGCGGTGAGCGTGGCGAACAAGCTCATGCCCGCGAGACTGCCGCTCAGCATCAGAAGGCGAGTGCGCGGGTCCATGTCGGTCGCGGTAGCGGCTGCGAGCAGCGCGATAACATTGATCAGGGTAAGAATCACGGCGATGACGCCAAGAGCTGCGAAGGTCCGCATTGTTCCCTCCCGTGGGAGACTCGAGGTAACTATCGCAGGGGCCCCTTGAATCCGTGCTGAACGATGTGTGAAGACTTCCTCATCTGCCGCCCGTTCAACAGGGTTTCAGGTTGGCTTCACGGTGTGTTCATAGGGGAATGGCGATATTGCCCCTGCAACGTCAACAGGGGGGAATAATGAGAGTCACTGCACTCACGCCGACGATTGGCAAGGTAAAGGACGACATCGATCGGGTATTCGATCGGTTCTTCGCGCCTGCCTTCTTTGGCGAGCCGCTGGCACCATGGTTCCCGCCGGAGAAGGCGGAGTTCGGTGCGTTTGTCCCGGCGCTCGACATGATGGAGACGCCGAAGGAGTATGTGGTCCGGTGCGAGCTGCCCGGCATCCACAAGGAGAACCTGGACATCAACCTGGCCGGCAACGTGCTCAAGATCACTGGCCGGCGGGATGAGGTCCACGAGGGCGCTGGTGAGACCTACCTGTGGAACGAGCGGGAGGCCGGCAAGTTCGTGCGGACGCTCCGGCTGCCGACCGCGGTCGAGGAGGGCAAGGTCGAGGGGACCTATCAGGACGGGATCCTGACCGTGAAGCTGCCAAAAGTCGCGGCTGCGGTGCCCAGCAAGATCCTCATCAAGTAAGTCTCGCCAGGCCCCGTCTTGGACGGCCCCGGATTTCCGGGGCCGTTTCGACTAGCAGCCCGATTGGATGAGGAGGCACAGATGACACCGCGCATTCATCGCCTGGCTTCTCTTGCACTTACGACCCTCGTCGTCGGGGTCGCCTGCGCGGAAGCACAGGCCGTTGCGGCCCGTCCGTCGGCTCAGCCACCCGCAACCGGCACCAAGTGGGTGGTCGACCCGGTGCATTCACAGATCAACTTTCGCGTGCGCCACCTGCTTGGCCGGGTGCAGGGAACGTTTGTGGACTGGTACGCCATCATCGTAACAACCGACCCCGATTGGACCCACGGCACGGTGAAGGTCACGGCGCAAACTGCCAGCCTCACCACGGGTAACGCGTATCGCGATGCGGATTTGCGGTCCGACCGGTTTTTCGCGGTGGACAGCTTTCCTCAGCTCACGTTTGAGGGCAAAGGGATCGTGGCGACCGACAGCACGGTTGAACTCAGCGGCATTCTGACGATAAAGGGTCACGCCCGACATTTGTTGCTCACCGGTCAATACCGTAGTGTCGCGTTGGACGCCGAGGGCCATCAACGGATTGCGTTCGAAGCCAGTACTTATATCAATCGGCGTGACTTCGGGATCACCTGGACTGACTTTGTAGGCGCAAACACCGCCATCGGTGACGAGGTGGAAATCACCGTTGCAATCGAGGCAGTTCGCATTTCCTGAGGGAACGATGGACGTAAAGCGCGCAGTCGCAGCAGGTGCGGTAGGTACCGCCGTCATGACGGTCGTGCTCTTGTGGGCACCGTGGGTGGGACTTCCCAAGCTGGCGATCGGCGAGCTGCTCAGCACCTTCCTGGCGGTCTCCGTTGCCGTTTTCCGGGTCGGCCCCGCCGGAGGCTGGGTGATTCATGGGCTGGTCGGCATTGCCTTGGCGCTTCTCTACGCCGGGATATTCGCGAAGCTGCTGCCGGGAGGGCCCGTGGCGCGGGGGGTACTCTACGGCTTCCTGGTCTTCATCGTGGCGCAGCTCGTCTTCATGCCGGCGGTAGGCGCTGGGGTGTTCTCCCGCGGCGATGTGTCGATGATCGTGGGAAGCCTTATCGGACACCTGGTGTACGGAGGCTTGGTGGGAGGCATCTATGGCGACCCCAGGCTCGCCCCTATGGCCGCCCCA
>DATJGL010000404.1:0-3422 GCA_035495075.1 Gemmatimonadales bacterium | reverse complement strand
GCCGGACCAACTCGGCCGCAAGGTCGGGCAGCCGGTCGGACCTGCCCTCCGCCCACCGATACTCGATGACGATGTTCTGGCCCTCAACCCACGCGAGTTCACGCAACCCTTGCCGAAACGCCGCGACGACCTGTGGGCTAGCAGTAGACCAACCGTTCGAGAGAAAACCTACCCGGTATACCTTCCCTGTCTGCTGCGCCTCGGCAGCGAGCGGTGCGGCGAGGAGACCGCAAGCCAAAGTCCCCAGGAACAGCCGTCGGTCCATCATTCGATCACCTGATCCGCCCGCTGCAGCAGTGACGGCGGGATCGTCAGGCCGAGGGCCTTGGCGGTCTTGAGGTTGATGACGAGCTCGAATACCGTCGGCTGCTCGACGGGCAGGTCGCCGGGTTTCGCTCCCTTAAGGATCTTGTCTACATAGAGCGCGGAACGGCGGAACATGTCGGAAACACTTGCTCCATAGGACAAAAGGCCGCCTGCGTCCACGTACTCCTTGGCCGCGTACATCGACGCTAGCCCGTTTGACTGCGCGAACCGGGCGATCGCTGCCCGCCTCCCGAACATCACGATGTTCGCCGCCGCCACGATGAACGCTTGTACACGAGCGCCTGTCAAGATCGCGAAGGCTCGATCAAGGTCTTCGGCGGTGGACACTTCCACGGAGTGAAGCTCGAGCCCCAGTGAGCTCGCACGCGCTTCCGTCTCCTTGTAGTCGAGCACGGCACCCCTGACGTCCGGGTTCCAGAGAAACGCGACGCGAGAGAGCTTGGGGACCGCGTCCTTCAGAAGCTCCAGGCGCTTCCCGCCGAGTTCCACGGTGATGTTGCTCAGCCCGGTGACGTTGCCGCCCGGACGCCCGAGGGTCGCCACGAAACCCGTCCCGACTGGATCGGTACCGAATGCCATCACGATTGGAATCGTCCGAGTCTGTCGCCTGACCGCCGCTGTCGCCGCATCGGTGGACGTGACGATTACGTCCGCCTTCCAACGCACGAGTTCCTGGGCAAGCTGTACGAGATGCTCCGACCTGCCATCCCCGTAGCGAGCCTCGAGGACGAAGGTGCCCTCGATATAACCAACCTCCCGGATGCCCTGCCTGAACGCTTCGACGAGATGACCCGAGCCGGCCCGACTGCTTGGAGTGAGCAGCCCGATCTTGGCGACCTTGCCCGCCCGCTGCCCCTCGACGG
Source organism: Gemmatimonadales bacterium (assembly GCA_035495075.1). Lineage (GTDB taxonomy): Bacteria > Gemmatimonadota > Gemmatimonadetes > Gemmatimonadales > GWC2-71-9 > DASQPE01. The sequence continues at coordinate 2,232 of DATJGL010000404.1, read as the reverse complement.
CGAGCGGCGCGGCGAGAAGGCCGCCGGCCAGGGTCCCGATGAACGCTCGGCGGTGCATCGCTCGATCACCCGATCCGCCCGCTGTAGGAGCGCCGGCGGCGCCAGGACCGCCGATCGCCCGGTTGTCCAGCCATTTCAAGATTCGGGGATCAAAATGATTACGAGCAAGCGGTTGTCTCCTCATTGAGGTGGGCGCCCGAACTCATCCACGACACCTCGCCACAAAGCGACCGTCTCCTCGTTTGGATCGGCTGCATCCTGGCGCACGGCCGTGTGAACGATGACGAGACGGCTCGCCGGATCGACGTAGATGGCCTGGCCATGCGAGCCGATCAGGGCGAACATTCGACGCTCGCCGGGAAAGATCCAGGTCTGATAGCCATAGCCGAAGCCGGTGCGGTCCCATACTCTCTTGAGGTGCCAGTCGTTCGGGGCGATGGTCGTAGCCGCGTACAACCACTCCTTCGGGATGATCTGCCGGTCGCCGACCCGCCCGTCGTGCGCGAGCAGCAAACCGAGTCGCGCGTAGTCGCGCAGCACCGCGTTGAGACAGCAGTAGGTCGCCTCCTGCCCCGAGGCGTCGACAATCCAGGTGGCGTCTGCTTCCGCCCCGATTGGCTCCCAGATCCTGTCCCGAAAGTACTCGGCCACCGGCCGCCCGACCACGCTTCGAAGGACCAGACCGAGCACCTGGGTCTCGACGGATGCGTAGGAGAACACGGCGCCGCTCCAGCGGGCACGTTCATTGTACGGCTTCACGGCCTCCACGCCGCCCGGGCCGTCCTGGAGCGCCGTCGCGGCGAACAGCCGCGCGGCATCGTCCTGACCGGAATAGTTCTCGCGAAAGCGGACGCCCGAGGACATCTGCAACAGGTGCCGGAGCGACGTGCGGCCGTACTCGGTGTCAGCGAGCGCGGGCACGTAGGACCCGGCCGGATCGTCTACCGAACGGACGAGGTTCTCAGCGATCGCGAGCCCGACCAGCATGGCCGTGACCGTCTTGGCCATCGAAAACGACGCGAAGCGATGCCGATCCGTCCGCGCATACTGGTAGCGCTCGACGAGGATGGTGTCACCCCGCGCGATCAGGAGTCCGGTGGCCGGGTTACGCGCCAGGTAGTCGTCGAGCGAGCGGGTCTCGCCTTGGTACTCGTAACGCAGCGCGGGCTCGGCGGGGGCGCGGAGCAACCGTGAAGGCGAGGCAGCCCGTCGGATCGTCCGCCCATCCAGCAACTGGTCGTTGTGGCTGAACACACCGACGAAAAACGGGAGTCGATTGATTGCCTTGACCGGATAGCCCTCGTTCGCACCGTACCTCTCGGCGTCGGGGCCGCCCGAGGAAAAACGAGGCGCATTGGCCAACGACTGGGCCTGGGATGGCCCGGTCACTATCGGGTGGTTATCGGGTGGGGGCTTCGGCGACGCACAGCCGAGCGTCACGATGAGGATGCCGAGCATGAGACCGCCTCTGTACGGAACTCCCCTCATGACCGCATCCGTCCTCTGTTGATTCATCCCGCCGTCTCCCGATCGAGCAGCCCGTTGAACGCCTCCCTTCCCGGAGCGTTAGCCGGGACTTGAACAGTTCCGAGCCACCCTATCCGGTAGACCTTCCCCGCCGGTTGCGCCTCGACGGCGAGCGGCGCGGCGAGGAGGCCGCCAGTAACAGCTGCGATGAAGGCTCGGCGATCCATTACTCGATCACCTGATCGGCCCGAGTCAACAATGACGGCGGGATGGTGAGGCCAAGGGCCTTGGAGGTCGTGAGGTTGATGGTCAACTCGAATGTGGTCGGCTGTTCGACCGGGAGGTCAGCGGGCTTCGCGCCCTTGAGAATCTTGTCCACGTAGGTGGCGGCGCGCCGATACAGATCAGGCAGTCTCGGCCCAAGGGCCATGAGGCCTCCACTATCGACGAACTCTCTCCACGCGTACACGGCGGGCAGCCGGTTCTTTGCTGCCAAGTCCACGAGGCGTCTTCGTTCCATGAGGAACAAGGGGGCTGGCCGAACGGTCAGGGCACCCACGCGCGCCCGGATCATGTTCGAGAAGGCCCGGTCGAGATCCGCCGGTTCTCGCGCCTCAACGAATTGCAGCCGCACTCCAAGCGCCCGGGCCGCGACTTCTGCTCCTTCTTGCATGTCCTTGTCTGTGCGCTCGTCCATGGCGCCGGGCTGCCAGAGGACAGCGACCCGGCTGACCCCGGGGACCGCTTGCTTGAGCAGCTCCAGCC
>DATJGL010000403.1:0-3002 GCA_035495075.1 Gemmatimonadales bacterium | reverse complement strand
GGTGCGTCACGCGGCCACGAAATCCGGCGCATGGCGTCGGGCGCTACTTCCGCCCAAGCCTTCGGCCGGAAGAGCCGTTTGCCCGGGAGCAGAGGCGCCGGCACGCCGAGCGCGCTGTCCGCGCATGGGACGAAGGCGCTGGACTCGAATCCAGGTGTCCAATACCCACGAAAGACGCCCGGTCGTTCGGAGTACGCCGGCTCGGCGCAATGCCCTCGTCGAACCCTCAGATCAAGGATCGTTTCCCCGCCGGCGCCGACCTCTACCTCCTGTTGCGTGATCTCGGCTCCGAGCCCTGTAGCGCTCGGGCAGTGAGCCTCGAACGTCGCGCGGCCGGCTGGGAGTCGATCGAGCCGGTAGTGGCCCGCTGAGTCGGTGGGGTACCGACCGTAGCATCCGGCGCACCAAATGGCGACACGCGCGTCGACCACCGGCGCTCCTGTGACGCTGTCGGTAATGGTGCCCCGCAGGGTTCCGCGCGGCTGCGCCGTCACGGGCGACGCGACGATCGCGAAAACTGCCCCGGCGATCACGATGCGAACCGCGTATGGAGTCATAGGCGGGAGACGTCAGACCCGCCGACCGTTGCACAACCCAATTTCCGAGGCCGCGCACGTCGTGCGTTCTGTCCGACGCCGGACAGGATGAACGCGATGGCCCGGAAGCTCATGATCATGCCACGTGGCCGAGCCTAACGTGTTGCAGCGCTACGCCACGCCGTTTCGTGTGTTAGGCAACTGGCTGGTCACGCCACAGCATGGGGCGAGGGTCGCAATAACTACCTGCATCACGCGCTGTCGCATTCAACCTCCGGGCTGAATTCGCGGGCTCGGCGCTCAGGCGGAATAGATGACCCAGCAGCACCCACCGGCAGCCAAGATCCAGTAGGTCCTGTTGACCGCTTGGTACCAAGGCAGCAGGCGCCGTCCCAGCGGATCGTAGTTCGCCGCATTGAGCCGGGCCGATGCCGCCTCCCGGTTGGCCGCCATCGCCCGGCCCGGGTCCGGATGGTCGATCCGGTGTTCGGCCAGCTTGGACGTCAACACGATGCGCGCCATCCCGAAGACGAACCAGGCAGCGATGAGACCGAGAGTAGCGGTAGATGTCATGACGATTCCCGGCGTGCGGCCAAGGCGTGGAGGTCAGCAGTGATCGATGTCGAACCAATGCGCATGCATCGCCGCCAGGAGCTCGCTGGTCAGCGGCGACGGCATCGCGGATGGCAGCACCGCGTCGATGCCGCAACGAGGGCAGAGCGCCGTACCGCCGTCGGTCATCTCTCCACTCGTCGGCTGCGGTCCGTCGATCCAGTCAGTGATCTCACGCGGGTTGAATGTCTGCCGGCAGTGGAAGCACCCCGCGCGGTCGCTCCGTCCGAGGAGCTCACGGTGATGGTCGCTGAAGCGGTGGATAGCCTCGAGGTCGGCCGGAGAGTATGTCATGCGCATCGGCGGAGCTTTCCGCTGTTCCCCACCTCCATCCCTCCGGTGAAATATGGTCCCGTTGCCCGCGTTATGGATGCCGATCCTCGTGTCGGCGGTGTTCGTGCTCATCGCGCTCGCGATCATTCACATGATGCCGGGTTGGCACAAGAGCGACATGGCGGCCGTTCCGGGCGAGGACAAGGTCATGGAAACGCTGCGCGCCCTCAACGTGCAGCCGGGCGAATACCGTTTCCCGTACGGCAACACCACGAAGGAAATGGAGGCGCCGGCGTTCGTCGAGAAAATGAAGGCAGGTCCCGTCGGGACCATGACTATCCGCCCGACCGGCGAGCTCCCGTTCGGCAAGATGATGGGCCAGTGGTTCGTGTACTCGCTGCTCATCGCGGTGCTCGCCGCCTACATCACGAGCCGCACCCGCGGGCCCGGCGCGCCGTTCCTCGAGGTGTTCCGCGTGAGCGGCACGGTGGCGTTCTGCTGCTATGTCCTCGCGCTCTGGCAGAGCTGGATCTGGTGGGGCAAGAGCACGCGGTTCACGCTTACCTATTCGGTGGACGGTCTTGTGTACGCACTCGTGACAGGCGCGACGTTTGCCTGGCTCTGGCCCAGGTAGGCGAATGCGTTGGCGTTGAGGAGTTGCCGCTACGATCAATCGACAATGAACAGCGTCGCGCCGGTCGGAGTGGAGGATCGGTGTGCTTCGGCACCATCGGCGACCTGGTAGCTCATGCCGGGGCGGAGCTGGAATCGCCGGCCGTCGCGAAGCTCGGTGTCGAGCTCACCGGTGAGACAGAGCAGGATGTGTCCCTTCTCGCACCAGTGATCGGCGCGGTAGCCGGGCGAGTACTCCACCATGCGAACGCGGATGGCCCCAAACTGTCTGGTGCGCCACAGGGCCGTGCCGGCTTCGCCGGCGTGTTCGGTGGGCGGGACTGTGGCCCAGTCAGTGGTGCCGAACGGAATCTGGGTAATTTGCATAACGATCGCGTAATAGCCGAGGCCTAACGCTTCCTAGGGTTCGTGCCCGGAGGCGATGGCATAGTGCAAGCTGACCTGCCCTGACGGAAACTGCTCGACACGCCGGAGCGCGAGCAGGGTCCGCGGTTGGCCCGCGGGGATCAGAGGCACCGCCGCCCAAGAGGATCGGGATGACCGTCACCTCGACACGGTCGACCTGCCCGGCAGCCAACAGGCTCCCGAACAACGCGGCACCGCCGTAGAGCCAGATGTCGCCGCCAGTGGCCGCAGCCCGCAACGCCGCCACCACGTCGGCCGGTGGATCGGCGGTGACGGTCACGCCGGGGTGATCGGATTGGCGGAGTGTGCGCGAGAAGACGACGACCCGCGCGGCCGATGGCCAGGTTGCCGCAGCGCGATCGCGCAGCACCAGCTCGAAGCTGTGGCGACCCAGCAACACGGTATCAACGTCTCGGAACAGGGCGCCGAAGTCGATCGCTGGCTCAGCCGGGATCCAGTCGTACTTCCCGCTGGCATCGGCGATGAATCCATCGAGGCTCGCGGCCACGTTGTAGCGGACTGGCCGCATCGGTTGTCTCATGA
>DATJGL010000402.1:0-13667 GCA_035495075.1 Gemmatimonadales bacterium | reverse complement strand
GCAGAGATCGCGGTCCACCTGGGTAAAGACCATGTCGAGGTGGATCGCCGTCGGCGACTTGGGAATCACGACGACCACGACGTCGGTGATCTTTCCGCGCGAGAAAACCAGCTCGGTGAGCTGATCCAGTGCGGCTGGAGACGTGCGCTCACTGAACCCCACCACGATCAGGTCGGGCCTGAGCTGGTGGACGTCGCCGCCTTCCAGCGTGTAGTTGACCCGCCGCTCGTCCGATCCGTCGTAAAGCAATCCCGCGTTGGCCAGCGCGGGATGGAAGCAGAAAAGCGCCTTGATCAGCAGCTCCTCGGTCCAGCGCACCCCGTAGCGCATCGCACCGACGACAACGTGGTCGCCAATCACCATGCCGATATCGCGCGGGAAGAAGAGATTCGGCAGCGGCGGAAGCGCAAACCCGACCTCGTTGAGCGTCCGTGCGATGGGGCCGCTGGGCTCCTCGGTTCCCTCCACCAGCATCCGCACGATCTCCTCCGCCGGCAGCGCCGTGAGCTGTTGCGCGAGGGCGTCCGACGGCACCACATCCATCGTCTTCGTGATGACGAAGTTCCGCGCTTCAGGATTGTCCAGCACTTCGGCCACCAGCTTTCGCACCTGAACGACCTCCGCGAAACGGGAGAGCACGGCGACGAACTGGCGGTGCTCTCGCTGCGCGGTCTCGAGGTCGATGATGTCGTCGTAGAGGTAGGCTTCGCGGGTTCCGGGCGTCACCGCGTGGAGCTCGGGGCCGGGTGTGTGGACCAGGACGGATTGAAGCGAGCCGATTTCCGAAGACACATGCAGGCAGGACATACAACAACGTAAACAGTGAACAGTGAACAGTGAACAGGGAGCTCCGACTAACGCCGAAGCTCCCGTTCACCGTTCACTGTTCACGCGGTCAGCGGTTGCTCAACGCATAACTGAGCGTCTCCAACTCCAACGCCAGGTTGACGCTCTTCACCACCACGCCTTCCGGCACGGTCAGCTGGAGTGGAGCGAAATTGAGGATGGCCTTTACCCCGAGCTTCACCAGGCGGTCGGTGACCGGCTGTGCCGCCTCAGCCGGGGTGACCAGCACCGCCATGTCGATGGGGTGCCGGCCCAGCTCCGCCTCGAGGTGCCCGATATCCTGCACGGTGAGGCCGTTCCACTGGTGGCCCACCTTGGTCGGATCGACGTCGAAGATCGCCACGATGTCGAAGCCGCGCTGGCGAAAGCCGCGGTATTGAACCAGGGCGCTCCCGATCTTCCCCGCCCCGATCATCGCGACCCGATACCGCCGCTCCAACCCCAAGATCTCCCGCAGCCGCCCGGCGAGCTCCGGGACCGCGTACCCAAGCCCCCGCTTGCCGAACGAGCCGAAGAACGACAGGTCCTTCCGCACTTGGGCCGACGTCGTCCCGCCCCGGGAGGCAAGTGCTTCGGAGCTGATCGTATCGATGCCCTGCTCTTCGAACTCTTCCAGGAATCGCAGGTACAGCGAGAGGCGGCGAACCGTGCTCTCGGCCACTTTGCGCATGGGCCGCTTTTGTGAAATGTTTCACAAAGCTAGCCCCCTGCCCATCCTGCGTCAACGAGGGCATCGAGCAGCGCGGCGTAGTCCGCGACGGATAGCGTCTCCGGTCGTTGCGATTCGGCGAGCCCGGCCTTTCCGAGCACTGCGGTTGCTCGATCCGGCGTCCACCCGGTGAGCTCTCGCAGAGCCCGCAGCAACTGCTTGCGACGGAATCCAAACAGACCGACCACGAGGCGACGGAACTCACGGCGGCGCTCGTCCGGAACGACCGGCTCGGGGAGCGGGCGAAGCCGGAGCAAGGCAGAGTCTACGCGGGGCCGGGGTGCGAACGCGCCCGCGGGCACCCGGAACAACAGCTCCACCGATGACTGTGCCTGAACACCGACAGTCAGCGCGCCGTACGCCGAGCCCCCGGCTGCCGCCGCCACTCGCTCGGCCACTTCGTGCTGTACCAGAAAGACGATGCGGGCGGCGCGCGGCGGCTCCAGCGCCTTCTCGAGCAGCGGCGACGTGATGTTGTAAGGGATGTTGCCGGTGACGAGATACTCGCCTCCGCCCGCGGCCGCATGCCAGTCGACCTCGAGGGCGTCACCCTCGATGATGCGCACCGCGGGCAGGCGATCTCTGAGTCCAGGGACGAGGCTCCGGTCTTTCTCGATAGCTACGACTCGACCCGCGCGCTCCGCCAGCGCGGCGGTGAGCCCGCCGAGGCCCGGACCGATCTCCACGACAGTATCCGCCGTTGTCGCTTCGAGAGCATCCGCAATGCGAGCGAGTATGCGAGGATCCTTCAGGAAGTGTTGACTGAGGGACTTCTTGGTGCGCGGAGGCATGTCAATAACAGCGTGAAGAGTGAACAGAGGGCCTCCTGTTCACTGTTCACTATTCACGTTGTTTAGTCTCAAGACCAGCAACGTCCTGTCGTCGATGGGAGGCGAAGAGTAGCCGTCGGCCCCGGAGTAGACAGCTTGGAGGATGGCGTCCGGCGTTTCGGCGCGACGCGCGCAAACCAGGTCCAGCAGTCTTTTTTCACCGAATCGCTCTCCTCTCCCGTTGCGCGCGTCTACCAATCCGTCGGTGCAGAGACAGAGCAGGTCGTCCGGTCCCCAGACAACCTGACGTCTCTCGATGGCCCCCTGCGAACCAAGCCCGATGGGGGGGCCCGTCGCCTCTAGGCGCTCGGGGTCACCCGTCGGTGGAATCCGAAACGCGTAGGGGTGACCGGCGTTCGCATAGGAGAGCCGGCCTCCGGTAGCGTCCAACACCCCGTAGAAGACCGTGAAGTACATCTCGGTTGTATCGAGCTCGGTGCCAAGGCTCTCGAGCAACGCCGACAGGGTCTCGTCCGGCGTCACTGCGGCAGCGGCGTGAATGCCGGCCGCGGACATTACGAGAGCCATGATCAGCGCCGCCGAAAACCCGTGCGACGAGACGTCGCCGAGCATCACCCCCACCCGTCCTCGACCGAGGCGGGTGAAGGTGTAGAAGTCACCGCCGACCGACTCCGCCGGCACGCAGCGCGCAGCCAGCTGCGCTTCGTCCTGCAAAACTTCAGGATGCGGCAGCAGCTTGAGCTGCAGGTCGTGCGCGAGCTCGAGTTCGCGGCGAACTCGCTGCTGGCGGAGATCGCGCATCACGAGGCGGGCGTTTTCGACTGCCGCGCCGATCTGGTTGGCGACCGCGGTGACGAGCTTGCGATCTCCCGGGCTGAACCGATCACCGCCGGCTCGGTCGGTCAGGTTGATGACGCCGAGGCACCGTGTGGCGCCACCCGGGACCGCATAACTGATGGGCACGCTCAGGTAGGCGCGCCCCTTGTACCCACGATCACCATCAGCTCCGGCATCGGCTGATGGGGGGTCGTCCCCGGGCTCGTGCACGAACACGCGCCGTTCCCGAAAGACCCGTGCCGCCACAGAGCGCTCGTCGTTGGGCGACACCGGGACGACGTCTTCGGTGGTGAACCCTCGCGCGGCAACCGTTCGAAGCAGGCCGCTCGCGTCGTCGTAGACCATGATCGAGGCCCGGCGCGCGCCCACCACCGTGCTGACCTCGCGCACGATCGTTTGGGCGGCCTGCTCGAGTTGGGTGGTCCGGCCGAGGATCTCGCTGATCGCGTACAGGAGGTCGATCTCTTCATAACGGGTGGCCAACTCTTCGGCGAGAAACGCGCGTTGTCTTTCGGCGTCGAGCAGCGCGGCCACGACTGGCTTGACCCGGGAAGCCGTCTCCAGGCTGGCACCCTCGTCGGCGACCGCCGTCTCGATCCAGTAGCCTTCCAGGCCCGGTACCGGATCCAATCGGATCGACCCCGTCGGTGTGGGCACCAAGCCTGCGGCCCGCGGGATGGGCGGGGTCCAACCGGGATCGCCCCCACCCGCCGCACGCAACCCGCGCCCATCGAAGCGCCACAACCGCACCCGTCCACCGACGAGTGCGCCGAGAGCTCCGAGGATGTCGTCGAGGCGCGCTACCGGCGGCGCAGCGTCATGCAGATGGAGTTTCCCTGCTCGTTGAAACGCACGTCGTCCACGAGCTTCCGGATGAGGAACAAACCGCGGCCACAAGTGTCGGCGATATGCTCGGGGAGGACCGGTTCCGGCACCTGCTCCGGATCGAAGCCATCGCCTTCGTCGGTAACCTGGACCGTGATGCGGTCGATGCGGAGCTCCGCATCGACCTGGACCGACTTGGCGGGATCCTCCTGATTCCCGCAAACCACCGCGTTGGCCAGTGCCTCCGCAAGCGCCACCTGGAGCCGGAACCGCAGGCTTTCATTGGCGGCAGTTCCCGATAGACAGTGGCGGGCGACCAGGCTCACCGTCTGCTCGATGCACGCGACTTCGCTCGGCATCTTGAGCTGAACCCGCACTTCCGCCGGGTGCATCCCGGACGATGGGGTTCGACGGATGCACAGCTGAAGGGGCGAGGTCATGGCGGTCAGAAGTTCGCGAGGGCCTGCTCGGGGGTGTCCGCGATGGCGAACAGCGTATCGAGCTTGGTCAGCTCGAAAAGAGACCGAAGATCTTCATTGAGTCCCGACAGCCGAAGCTCGCCCCCCAGCTCCCTGACCCGCTTCGAGAGCGAGACCAGAGCGCCCAGGCCCGACGAATCGATGTAGCCGGTCCGGGCGAAATCGATCAGGAACTTGCGCTCGCCGCTATCTAGGGCTCCGTTGATCAAGTCCTTGAGCTCCTGGCGGTTACCGACGATGAGCTGACCGTCCACTCGGACTACCACCGCTCCGCCGGCGTCCTTCGTCAGGTGAATCCCCATGCCTCTCTCCGTCAAATGGTCGTCGGGTCCTGTTGCAGGGCCACGACCGCCGCTACCTCGACAATATCATCGGTCGTCGCCCCGCGGGACAGGTCGGCCATCGGTCGCCGGAGGCCCTGCAGAATCGGCCCCAGCGCGACGGCGCCGCCGAGTCGCTGGACCAGCTTGTACCCGATGTTACCCGCATTGAGATCCGGAAAAACGAGAATGTTGGCTCGCCCGCCGACGGGTGATCCCGGGGCCTTGCGATCGGCCACCTCCGGCACGAGCGCGGCATCCACCTGCAATTCCCCGTCGGACGCAATGCCCGGTGCCAGATCGCGGAAGCGAAGAGCCGCATCGCGCACCCGTTCCACCGCTGACCCACGAGCGCTGGTCTTGCTGCTGTAGGACAGAAAGGCGACTCGGGGGACATCACCGATCAACCGGGTCCGGTCTCGCGCTGCCGCCAGGGCGATTTCCGCCAGCTGCTCCGACGTCGGGTCCGGAACCACAGCGCAGTCGGTGAACGTCAGCACGGTGTCGTTCGGAAGCACCATGTAGAACGCCGAGCTGACCAGGTTTACGCCGGGCGCGGTCCCGATGGCCCACAGCGCCGCGCGAATGACCTCGGCTGTCGCGAACACCGCTCCGCCGATGCAGGCGTCGGCCTCTCCCAGTGCCACGAGCCCGGCTCCGAAATTCAGCGGCTCCGTCGCGAGCTCGATCGCATGCACCCCGTCCCTGATCTTTTCGGGCCGCCGGCTCCGCAGATGGTTCGCCACCCGTTGCAACCGGGGATCCTTCTCCGGCGACACCCCGCCCGGGCCGAGCAGAATGGGCTCGGCAATGCTCTCCCGGCTCAGGAACTCCGCCGCAGCGCGGACCCGCTCGTCCTCTCCCTCCGCCAGCACCACGCGGGCTTTTAGCTTGGCGGCTCGCTGCAGCAGATCGGAGCGGAAGCTCATCGGCCAAACCGTCGGTTGAGCGCCGCTGCCACGGCCGGATGCACCAGACTGCCTACGTCGCCACCGAACCGGGCAACCTCCCGCACCAGGCTCGAGCTCAGGTAGGTGAGATCCAGCGCAGGGACCAAGAAGACCGTTTCCAGCCCGGGATGAAGCTGGCGGTTCATCAGCGCCATCTGGAATTCGTACTCGAAGTCGCTAACCGCCCGGAGACCGCGGACTACCATGGTCGCCCCGATGCGCTTGGCGTACGCTGCCAAGAGACCATCGAACGCTTCGAAGGTCACCCGCGAGTCGGTGCCGCATGTGGCCCGAAGCATGTCGAGGCGCTCTTCGACCGGGAAAAGCGGCTGCTTGGCGACGTTGACCGCTACCGCCACTACGAGGCGATCGCACAGGGCTAAGCTTCGTCGGATGAGATCTTCGTGGCCGCGCGTGGGGGGGTCGAACGAGCCCGGGTAGATGGCGATCCGCGTCATGGACCGTGGCAGAAGGTGAGGGCGGTGTCGCCATACCGGCGGGTATCATCCCCGGGCAAGGCGAGCTCGGCTCGATGCTCGACGGAAAGAATGCGTGCGAATGGGCGTCGGCGGAAGAGCGTCACCAGTCGCTCGGCCGCGTCGCCGGTATAGGGGGGATCGGCGAAAGCCAGGTCGCAGGTGGCAGGACTCAGGCGCTCGACGAACCGGAGGGCATCGGCTCGATGCACCCGGACGGCGTCCCCAACGCCAAGCGTCTCGATGTTGGCCCGCAGGGCGGCGAGCGAGCCGGGCGAAAGCTCCACGAAATCAACCGACTTCGCGCCGCGCGAGAGAGCTTCGAGCCCGAGTGCACCGCTCCCTGCGTAGAGGTCGGCGACTCGCGCATCGGGGAGCGATGGGGCGACGATGCTCATCCAGGCCTCGCGCACTCGATCAGCCGTGGGCCGGACGCGCGCGTCCTTCGGAACGACGAGCCGTCGCCCTCCAAACCGTCCCGCGACTATGCGCACGGGTTCTTGCTCTGGGAGCCATGGAATATTGGGCGGGTCGCAGGGTGGCGGGGGCTCGGGTTGGCGAGGCTTGGCCAGCCCCCGCCGCCCTGCGGCCCGGCTCTCACGAGAGAGCTCCCCGAGACGGGGCCAGCGCGCAGAGTCGTGCTTGCAGCGTGTTGAATCCCTGATAGTCGTTGAGCTCGAGACGGAAGGCCGCGTCCACCGGCCCCTCCCCCAAACCAGCCGCACGATCCGCCCACTGGAAGCCGATCGCGCTCAACTGGGCGGCTCCGTCTTCCAGCATGCCCTTGAGATGCCCGCTGCCGACAATAGCTCGACGCGAGAAGCGGACCCCGCGAACGCCAAGGACCGGCGTCGGATTGCCGGCGCCGCACGGCTCGAGGTGCCGCGCCAGCCGCTCGAAGTCCGCGGTTGCCTGAGCCAGCGGGACCTCGAGATCTACTCGCTGCTCGGGCCCGAGATCGTCCGGTCCGAGCAGCTGACGTGCCACGCCCGCGAAGCGGGCCCGGAAGGCCCCCAGGTTGTCCCGCCGCACGGTGAGCCCGGCAGCCATGTGGTGGCCACCGAAGCGTTCGAGCAGGTCGCCGCACTCGGTTAGAGCCGCGTGAAGATTGAAGCGGGAGATGCTTCGCCCGGATCCCTTTCCGATGTCGCCGTCGAAGGCGATCAGGAAGGTGGGCCGGCCGTAGCGCTCGACCACGCGCGACGCGACGATTCCGACCACGCCGGGGTGCCAGCCTTCGCCGTCGAGCACAATGACGGAATCGAGAGCCCCAGTCTGGCTCAGCTGGTCCAGCACCTGATCGAGGATCCGTTGATCGATGAGCTGGCGTTCCGAGTTGAGAACGTCCAGCCGTCGTGCCAGCACCATGGCCTCGACCGGATCATCGGTGAGCAGGAGGCTGAGACCCTCCGACGCATCACCGATGCGCCCGGCCGCATTGAGTCGGGGTCCGAGAATGAAGCCGACGTGACCGGCCCGAATCGCCTTCCCGTTCAGCCCGGCAGTCTCGACGAGAGCGCGAACCCCGACCCAGCGGCTGTCGGCCAGCAGCTTGAGCCCATGCTTCACCAGAATGCGGTTCTCGCCCACCAGCGGCACGACGTCCGCGACGGTCGCCAGCGCGACCAGGTCGAGCAGGTGCAGCGGAAGATTGGGCGATAAGCCGAGAGCGGGGACCAGCGCCTGCATCAGCTTGAAGGCGACTCCCGTACCGCAAAGATTGGTTGCCCCCGAGCGATCGTCCGAGCGTTGAGCATCGATCACTGCGTCAGCGGGGGGCAACACCGGGCCGGGCAGGTGATGATCGGTCACGATGACGTCGATCCCCGCTCGCTTGGCCTCGGCCACCGCCTCGACTGCCGTGATGCCGCAGTCGCAGGTGATGATGAGTTTGGCGCCTATAGCCTGAGCCTGTGCCAATCCGGCCGGACCGAAATCGTACCCATCACGCAAGCGATGCGGGACAAAGGCCGTCGCGTTTCCGCCGGCGAGCCGGAGCGCCCGAGTGAGCAACGCCGAGGCACACTGACCATCTACGTCGAAATCACCATGGACCAGAATCGGCGTCTTGGTCTTCACGGCGGCGACGATCAGCTCGACGGCCCGATCCATGTCCTTCATGGCCAGCGGGTCGGATAACTCCGTAAGGCTCGGGCGCAGGAACCGGCGGGCGTCGTCGGGGGCACCGTAGCCGCGCTGCACCAGAATCCCCGCCAGAGGTTCCGGGAGGTTGAGTCCGGTCGCCAGCTCGCGAACCGTGGCTGCATCGGGCGCCGGCGTGACGACCCATCGCAGCGGGGTTGTCGACAGCGTGGTCACGACTCGGCCGCGTAGAGTATCACGCCGCAGGCCTCACAGCCTTCGATGATCGCGCCGGCGCGAATCTGACTCCGGCGATTCCGCGGAATCGCCGTGAAGCAGGCGCCGCAGGCGTCGCCGTTGAGCGGAACCACAACCGGCGTTGCCCGGGCACGCCGCAGGCGGTCGTAGCGGATTCGGAGCCCGCGGTCCAACAGCGTTGCGGCCGCCTCCCGATCCTGTACCAGCGCTTCCCGATCCGAGACCAGGCCGGCTCGCTCTGAGGCCAGGCTGGCTCGGCGGGGGGCCTGCTCCGCCTCGAGACCCTCCATCTTTCGCTGTTCCTCCTCGACCTTGGCTTGCAACGCCTCGACCGAGTCGGCCGATCGCACCCAGTCGCTCTCCTCTTTGGCCATGACCGACCGCGCGAGGTCCATCTCCGCCATCAGCGTCGACGCCTCCTTGGGGTTGCGCACGAACTCCAGCCGCTGCCGCCGACGCTCCTGGAGTTGGCGGTAGCTCTCGATCTTGGTCTCGAGTTCATCACGGCGGCGCGCGCCGTCGTCGGCCGTGCGCTGCGCCGTGTCGCGGATGCCACGCGCCCGCGCAAGCTCCTGGTCGAGCTCCGCGAGGTCGGCGTCCACCCCCGCAATGCGGGCATCTACCTCCGCGATGGCGCTGTCCTTGGCCTGCAGGTCGAGCAGCTTACTCAAGTCAGGGTGCATCGAAATCCTCTGGTGATAAGGCGGCTCTGCCTAGCCCCGGGCGCGGTGTTGGCGCGACTGCTGGGAACGGACGTACCCCCGCTTGCGGGCGAAGGCCGGATACCGCGCGTCAAGATCGGCCAGTCGCCGAAGCTTCTCCACAGCATCGGTCAGGCGAGCGATGGCCCGATACTCGGGCCGCGCGGCGAGAGTCTCCTGGGCCCAGGAATAGTCATCCGACACTTGCTCCGGGGTGAGCCCTGCGGCAACCGCCCGGAGCTCGGCCCAGGCGGTGGCCGCTTCCGATGAAAGCCCCTCGGGAAGCTGGCCTCCGGCATCGGTGGCGGGGAGGCCAGCGAGCGCGATATACAGCTCGCGAAACGCGGCAATCTCGAACAGCTCAGGCTTGAGCTCCCTGCTTGCCATCGCCCGCCACTCGGGCGACGCGATCATGGCGCGAAGGAGTTGCCGCTCTGCGCCTGCGCCAAACCGGCTCTTCGGGCGGGCGGGGGGCGGGCCTGCGACCCCGCGCGGCCGGACATCGGTCGGGCCGCGGGGCGCGGCGATGGCGGCCGGCGCTGTAGCGGCCCGCGCGGCCTCCGCGACAACCACCTCACGCGGAACCCCGACCCGTTCCGCCGCGCGGCTCGCGTACAGTTCGCGCATCACCGGATCGGCGGCGGCCCGAATCGTCGGCAGCAGCTTGTCCAGTGCTTCCCGCCGACGCTCGACCTTCTCGAACCAGCTGCGCTGCTCCAGCAATTGGATCTTCCGCTCCAGCACATCCATCGCGTCACGCAGCACCGGCGCAAGCGCCGCCGTACCACCCTTCCGAACCAGCGTGTCGGGATCCTCGTCGGGTGGCATGGTCGCGACCTTGACCCGGACGCCGTGCCGAAGCAGCTCGTCGCCGGCACGAAAGGTCGCCTTGAGTCCGGCCTCGTCGCTGTCGTACAGCAAGGTGGCCGACTGGGCGAAACGACGCAGTAGCGCGGCCTGCTCGCTGGTCAAGCCGGTGCCCATCGGCGCGACGACGTGGTCGACGCCGGCGAGGAGTAGGCGGAGGACATCGAAGTAGCCTTCGACCAGAATGACCGCCTGCTCCTGCCGGATCGCTGCTTTCGCCTGGTGGAGGTTGTAAAGCAGCCGACCCTTGTGGAAGATCGGCGTCTCAGGCGAGTTGAGATACTTGGGCTCGCCCTGGCGGAGCAGTCGCCCGCCGAACCCGACGACGCGGCCCCGGAGATCGTGAATGGGAAACAGCAGCCGGTGGCGAAAGCGCGGCACCACACTGCCGTCCTCGCGCCTCGCCAATAGCCCGGACTCGAGCAGGATCGGCTGCTCGATGCCGAGCTGCGTCATCGCCGCCGTGAATGCACTCGCCTGAGGCGCCCAGCCCAGTCCGTGCTCTCCGGCCTGCTCGAGGGTGATCTCGCGGCCGGCCAGATAGTCGCGCGCTTCCTGGCCCTCCGGTGCTTCGAGCAGTTGGCGACCGAACCAGTCCTGCGCCGCGGCGACGGCGCTGTATAGCGGCTCGAGTGGGTCGGGGCCCGAGCGGCTGCCGCCCTCGGGGATCACGATGCCGCTGCGCCGGGCGATGTCGCGTACCGCCGTGGGATAGTCCATGCCAAACCGCTTCATCAGCCATCGAAACACGTCGCCCGACTCGTGGCACACGAAGCAGTAGTACATCCCCCGCTTGGGAATGACCGCGAAGTTGCGATTCTTGCCGCCGTGAAAAGGGCACGGGCCCCGGTAGTCGGAGCCCGTGCGCTTCAGGTTCACCGATTCCCCGATGAGCCCGACCAGGTCCGCGCTGTCGCGGACCTGCTCGATCACATCCTCGGGGATCATGCTCATGCGGGGAATTCCACGATCGTAACCCCGGTACCTCCCTGGTTGCGTGGGGCAAATCCGAACCGTGCCACCCGTCGATCGCCTCGCACCACTCGATGAACCCGCTCGCGAACCACGCCGGTTCCCATTCCGTGAATGATGCGAAGATAGGGGTGTTCAGCCAACACCGCTGCATCCACGGCAGCAACCGTGGCAGCCTCCGCCTCGTCGCCGGTCATACCGCGGAGGTCGATCTCGAACGATGCAGGACTACTGGGAGTGAAATCCGCGCGGGCGCCTGTCCCTTTCCCTCCCCTTTCTCCCGTTTCACCCCTTTCTCCCTTCTCCCTTCCCCCCGCCACCACCGTCACCGTCGCCGCCTCCACCACCATCCGAATCGCACCGACGACGACCACCAGCTTGCCGTCGGACCTGATTTCGGCGACTCGACCTACCCCACCCGACCCAATCCGCACCCGACTTCCGACCTCGACACCGACACCCGAGTCGGCAGGGGTCCCAGCCTCGGTCTCCGCAAGCGCCTGGGCCTCGGCTGCGATTCCTTCCTCTACCAGCCGTCGAACCTCCCGCGCCGCAGCGGCGTCCGCAACCGACCGAGCCGCGCCCAATGCTTCTTCCACCCGAGTTCGCGCGCTCAGTAGAAATGCCCGAGCCTGTTCCCGGGCTCGGCGTTCCGCCTCCTTCTCCTGCTTCCGCAGCGTTGCTTCCCGGACAGCCTGCGCCTCGGCCTGCGCACTGAGTCGCGCCGCGAGCGCGTCTGCTTCGGCTCGGCGAGCCTCCAGCTCCGCCCGATCAGCATCGAGCTCTCGAGCTCGCTCTTCCACGCTAGCGAGCAGCTGGTCCAGCGTCTTCTCGGTCTGCGGTATCCGCGCCTCAGCGTCCGCCAGAACATCGGCCGAGACGCCGAGGCGCTTGGCGATAGCGAGGCCATACGAGCGACCGGGAACGCCTTTCGCGAGACGGTACGTCGGCGTAAGCGTCGCCGAGTCGAACTCGAGGGACGCGTTTACGACACCCGCCGTGTGCGCGGCGAGGTCCTTCAGGGCGCCCAAGTGTGTGGTCGCGAAGCTGAGCGCCCCACGAGTGGTGAGGGCCGTGAGCGTAGCCGCGGCGAGCGCGCCGCCCTCCGTCGGATCGGTCCCGCTGCCAACTTCATCCAGCAGAACCACCGACGTAGCATCGGCATCGTCCAGAATCCGCCGCAGCATGGCCACGTGCGCGCTGAACGTCGAAAGACTCGCCGCAATGGACTGCCGATCGCCGATGTCGGCGAAGAATCGGCCGAAAACCGGGAGTCGACTTTCCGGACCAACCGGCGGCACGATCCCGCTCTGGGCCAGGGCCGCGAAGAGTGCGACGGCCTTGAGCAGCACGGTCTTGCCGCCCGTGTTCGGCCCGCTCACCAGCAGCGTGCGCTCGGTCTGGTCCAGATCGAGATCGAACGGCACGACCGGTGTCGGCCCTGCGATCAGCAACGGATGGCGTCCGTTGCGCACGGCAAGCGATGCGGGCGCAAGAGCTACCTCGGGCAGGTTTCCCTCGATCGCCACCGCGTAGCGCGCGCGCGCAACCAGGTCGTCCACCGCGATCGCCATCTCGATCGCGTCCCGGATCACGGACAGCGCCGGGCGGAGAAGATCGGTGATCTCCCGCAGCACTCGCAACGTCTCCCGCTCTTCTTCGAGCTGAGCCTCGCGCAGGGCGTTGCCAAGATCGATTGCCTCGGTCGGTTCTACGAAGAGCGTGCCCGCGCTTCCCGACTCGCCATGCACGATTCCGGACGGTCGGGCCCGCGAGTCCCGCCGGACCGGAATGACGTAGCGGCCGTCTCGCACGGTTACGGTCGCGTTGGCAGGAACGGCGTTGCTCTCAAGGCCGCGGAGCAGCGCCTCGAGCCGACGGATCAGCCGATTGCGCGCATCCTGAACTTCGCGCCGAGCAGCTGCGAGCCGGGGACTCGCGCTGTCCAGCAGGGTTCCATCCCCGTCTACCGATTGTTCCAGCCGCCGCTCGATCCGGCGGTCCGGGAGCGGTCGCAGCAGCTCCGCCGCCCGTGGCGTTTGCGGTGCGACGCGGGTCAGGTCTGCATGAACGGCCTGGGTAGCAACCAGCGCACGATGGATCGCCGCCAGCTCGGTTCCTTCCAGGACGCTCCCCTCAATCCGGAGCCGAGCCAGGGCAGCGGTTACCTCGGGCACCGAAGCGGCCAGCAGGCCGTCCCCCTTACGGAACAGAACGGCGACTTCGTGCACCCGGCCCAGCTCCATCCGAATCCAGGCGATGTCGTCAGTGGGACGGCGGGCCAGCACCCGTTCGGCGCCGAGCGGCCCGGCCGCGAACCCCGCCACCCGTGCGAGAACTGTGTTGAGCTCGATGGTTTCGAGTGCGTCTGCAGTACCGGCGTCCGCCAAAGGCGGCGGGGTGCCGGTGGTTGTGTGCACCGGCACCCCGCCTGAAGCAGACTCGACCTCCACCTGCCCCCTCGTCATCCCGCCTGCAGCTCCTCGCGTACGATCTGATTGATCAGCTTTCCCTCCGCCCGGCCCTTGAAGCGGGGCATCACGACACCCATGAC
>DATJGL010000401.1:0-5625 GCA_035495075.1 Gemmatimonadales bacterium | reverse complement strand
GATGGCTACCTTCTCGGCTCATACCGCATCGCCACCGCCCCCGAGCCGAACTCCAGCCGGCTTACGAGCTTCAGGTCGAGACGCTTCGAAAGCCCGGCGAACAACGTCGGCCCATGGCCCGTTAGCCTGGGCTGTACCACGAACTCGTACTCATCGATCAATCCCAGCTCCGCCAACGCCAGCGGGAGCTTCACGCCTCCCAGGAACAGTCCCTTACCCGACTCCTGCTTGAGCTGCTGAACTGCCTTCCCCAGATCCCCGCGCACGAGCTCCGCGTTCCAATCGACCTGGTTCAAGGTGCTCGACACGACGTACTTCTTTGCCGCGTCGATCGTCCGGGCGAAGGGTTCCATCCAATCAGGCCTCGCTCCCGTCCGCGCCGGCGACCGAAACGCTGCCTCCATCATTTCATAAGTCACCCGGCCAAAAAGGAGGGCATCGGCCCGGTTGAGGTTCTCGACCGCGTGACGATGCAAGTCTTCGTCCGCGAACATTGCACGGTGATCGCAGCACCCGTCCAATGTGACGTTGATGGAGTACCGAAGGGGTCGCATTACGTAAGAGTACCGATCGCCATAGGGCGGCCTAACGATCCACGCTTCAGCTGCGGGCGACCCGCCCGCTCAGCCGAATTCTACATTCCGCTGTCCGCCATCGGCGGACAGCCCCCAGTGAAGCTCGGCGCGGACGCGCCCGTCAGCTGCAAGCGGTTGTTGGGTGGCATTCCGTGACTCGCCGCGATGTCCTCGCACCTCGTAACGAAGCTCCACCATGCCGCTCTTGTAAGCTTTGACCTCCGCCAGATGGAGGGCGATGTCTCTGTCGAGCTTCTCGAAGAAGGGGATCCCATCACCAATCAAGATCGGCAGGATCGAATAGCGAACTTCGTCGGCTAGCCCGAGACGAAGGCATTCGGCGGAACCACACCGCCTCCAACAAACCAGATGGTACGGAATGTGGGCCGTAGGCGCCTATTCACGAACTGCGCGAGATCGCCTGAGTGGAACTCGACGGTATCCCGAGTCCGTGGTAGATCGCGACTAGTGAGGACGAAGGTGGGTTTGTCGCCGTACGACCACCCCAACCCTTGGGCTTCAAAACGAAGCGCGGTCTCATAGGTTCGCGATCCCATGACGTAGCAGTCGATCGTCTTGAGGAACGCCTCGACGAATCCTGGGTCCAGGGCGTCCCCGCCTACGAATTCGTCTGAGGTTTCGAGCCAGTCGACGCGCCCGTCGTTTCGAGCGATGAAGCCGTCCAGGCTCGCCGCCATGTGGATCGTTACGTGAGAATCAGGGTTTGCCATCGTTTCGTCCCGACGTCGAGTGCGACGGCTAGCGGCAAATGCTCGGAGCCGCCTCAGCTTGAGTCCAACTAACAGTCCCGCTTCAGCTGCGGGCGATCCGCCTTGTGGTTCCGAGCTCAACGTTCCACTGAAACGGACGCGCCCGGCAGCTGCAAGCGTGGGTTAGGCGGCGCGAGAGTCTCAGAGCGGTGATCAACGTCCTTTCTGTGGATTGGTTCGACCTGGCGGCCGGGTGCTAGGGCTACCGGGAGCCGGGGTTGAGTTCAATTAGCAGTGCGTGTACGTCCGTATCGCCGATGTTCTCGATGGCGTGCGATAGTGCGTCCCGATACAATGTCTCCCCAGGGGTGACGGCGGTTTCCGAGCTGTGCCCATCTGGATTAGTCGCGCGCAGCTTTGCCTCTTGGAAGAAGTAGACCACGTAGGCCGGGTGGCGGTGCATCGCTTCCCGTCGGCCTGGGGGCAAGCGGTACTCGAGTACACGGACGTGATTGCTGTCGAGTAAGACGGCGTAGTACTGAGGAGAGATCACAACCGGATCCACGGGCTCAGGCGGCGCAGCAGCCGGCGCACAGGAGCCTATGGCTACGCCGATACATAGGACGAGGACGCCACCTTTCAGTGTGCAAACGCGCGGCATTATCGCCTCCCGTGCCTCGATGAGACCTCGCCGAGTAAGCTAAGTCGTGCTGCCTAACGAACCACGCTTCAGCTGCGGGCACCAGCCCGCACACTCACAATCGAACGCCTCCACAGCCGCCACGCGAAGCCGATGTCGCATCGGCGGCCGAGCCCCCCGCAGGCCCGTCAGCTGCAAGCGGTGGTTAGGCGGCGAGCGGGCCCAGGCTTCACCTGCTGGCCCCTGCGTCAACCTGGGGATTCCTGAATCCCAGTAGCGTGGGACCATACCACCTGCCACTGGCCGTCGCGCCGTTCGTAGAGATCGGTGTGCCAATACTGTTGCCTGGGGATGTGGCGGCCGAGCACAATGATTCCAGCTGCGACTGGTAGCGAATCACTCCGATGGCTCCGTAGATACGGACGTCGATGGCGCCCGGCTCCCAGAACAGGTAGTGGATTTGTCCAGATTCGATGCCCCCGAGGTACTGCTCCTTCGAGAGTGCTCCGCCTAAGGGGTTGATCAGCTGAAAGTCGTCGGCATGTAGCTGGCGCGCCCGTGCGACGTCAGCCGCGACCAGGGCCCGGAGACGCTCGCGCTCGGTGGCGCGGATAATCTCCGCTACCGCCTGGTCGCCGCCTACGGTCCCTCGGTCTGACCTCGCCATGTTGGCGCGCTCCTGGCACTGGCACGCGAGTCCGCCTAACGACCGTCACTTCAGCTGCGGGCCCAGCCCGCAACCTCACAATTGAACTCCTCCACAGCGGCCACACGGAGGCCGACACGCATCGGCGGCCGAGCCTCCCGCAGGCCCGCCAGCTGCATGCGCTGGTTAGGCGGCTGCCGGGACGAATGTCTCGACCACCTCATACATGCCGGGCTCGAACGTGGCGAACGCGAGCGCCCGCTGCAGGAACGGTGAGGTAGTCGGATTGTTCCGCATTGCTTGGTAGTCCTCGACGCTGCGCCACTGTGCGTACATGACCACCTTGGTGCCGTCGAGGCTACGGTGAAGACTAGCGGACACGAACCCGCTAACATGGCGCACGGAGGACTCAGTGGCCTGGCTGAGGAGCTCGACGAGCTCTTGCTGTCTTGCGGCCTCGACGGAGAAGACGTTGATAAGCGTCAGGAGCTTATTGTCTTTGGAGACGGTGATCATGGAACCCTGGTGGTTCTGTTGAGCATTGAGCAGCCGCCTAACGAACCCCGCTTCAGCTGCGGGCGGCCAGCCTCGTGGTTCCGAATTCTACGTTCGACTCGCGGCGCAGCCGCCCGCCCGTCAGCTGCAAGCGGTGGTTAGGCGCCAGCTGCGAGACAGCTGCGTGCTGGGGACGTCAGGAGGTCTGGCGCCGCGCGTTGTCCACCGCTGCCGTAAGGTCGTGCGCCGCTGCGCTGAGTTCGGGTAGATCGGGGTGCTGACCGCTCAGTTTGCCCTCGTGCAGATCACGGCAGAGGGCACGGCACATGTCCTTCCCACGACGGATGCGGAACCGCTCTTGGAATCCCCGGGGGTCATCCGCGTTGGTTGCCATGAGCAGACCCCAGGCCCGGAGCCGAAGCTCATCCAAGGCACTCTTGAACGCCTCCAACCCAGAGGTGGCCAGGTCGCCCCGAGCAGCCTGCCCCTCCAGAGTTTGTAGCTTTGCGGCGATTGCCTCGACCGGGTCATTCGACGCGAACAGGTCCGCGGGTTTCTTTTTCGGCGCTCGTTTCTTCGCCGCCTTCTTCGCGGCCTTCTTCCGGGCCATCGGAGCCCCCATGGTTGGATTGCGAGGCATCGCTTTTCGGCTGGCGCCTAACAGAACTTAGCCAGACTCCCAAATCCCCTTCGCGCCGCAAGCACGCTAGGTATGCGAAGGGACGTGCTTGGCCGACGCCTACACTATCCTCCAAGCCCGCACCGCTCCGCGGACAGCTCTCCCGCCGCGGCGAACGGGGATACGCTGCAAAGAACGACGGGTTTGCGACGAAACGCTGCGAGGACCCAACCGAAATCCAGCCTGCTTCGGCTGGATCTCGACCGGCTAGTTAAGAATGAGCGGCTCGGGCCAACTCCGCCAGCTACCGCCGATCCATCGGACTCCGGACTCCCATCGCCCCACGTTGCAACACGTGAGTGTAGCTCATGGTCGTCGCGACGTCCCGATCGCCCAGCAACTCCTCCCGCAAGGCTCGACGCACAGTCGGAAGAAGCTTTCGTGTGGCTGCGACGGCCGTGGGGTCTATTTCATCATCACCTGCTTTATCGCTGGTCGTAACGTTGACCAGAAAAAGGGGAACAGCTCCTCGTCGGGCGCCCGCCGGCGATCGATGCGCCCAACGATTAGCTCCCCCTTGCCGTCGTCCGCCGGGTTGTCGGTCCGCAGCTTGAAATTGTTGGCGACGAAGCTCCCAACATGCCGCCCGATCGTTCCGAAAACGCCACCACCCTTGTCGGTCATGCCGATCTTGAGATCGCGATAGAGCGGGGTGAGCCGGCCGGTGGCGTGCCCGTCCACCACCCGCGCGTCGAATGAGCACCCGATGCCGTCGCCTTGGCGGACTTTGATGGCCATGTTGAGCGCCATGAACCGATTGAAGTCGATCAGCGGAATGGGTCCCAGCGTGCCGCGGTAACGCAGGTCGAGCTTATCCGCCAGCAGCGGGATCTCGATGGTCGCAGACAGGCGGCCTGCACCCATGAGGTGGGCCGACGCGGTCCCCACCATCGGATGGGTGTCGGACATGCGGGCCGGGTCGTTCGACAGATTGGTGACGGTGCCCCGCACCCGCTCGAAGGTCACCAGGCCGGGCCGAGGCCGCCCCAGCTCGAGCTCGCCGTATACGATCGTGCCGTCACCGGTACCAATCGTGTCGATGGTGAGTCGCATCGGCAGCGCGCGCATGATCTCATTGGGCATTCGCGCCCGCTCGGGCCGAGGATCGGGCTCCGGCAACCGATCCACCAGCATGTCCAGCCTCGGCGTTGTCAGGTCCATGCGCCGAATTACGATGTTGCCGGCGCGCAATAGAGCGCCGTAGTCGATCCCGCGCGCCGTGATGGCCGCGATGCTGGCGCCGATCCGGGTGCGGCGCCACTTCACCCGCCGCCGCTGCTGGGCAAGATCGACGGTCGGCCGGACTTCCACGCTGTCCATTCGCAGCATCGAATCCGCGGCGTTGGCCTCGACTCGTGCAATCGCGACGGTTGTAAGCGAGTCCCAAACGCCACTGTAGCGATCGGCACGAAGTCGAATGTTGTCCACTCGCATCCGAGTGCCCCGGCTGTCTCGTGGGCCCAGGACGAGCCGGTCAACCCGAATCGCGAGGTGCGGCAGTCGGCGGCCGAGCTCGATGGCGCCGGTGCTGTCGCGACCAGTGCTGTCGCCACGAGTGCCGTCGCGACCGGGCCCGCCGAAGGCGATCGCAATCCTGGGCAGGTCGATCTGTCCGACCTGTATCCTGGCGACAGGGGCGGGGAGCCCTATTCCCCACCGCCACTCGAGCCCGGCGGAACCAGGTTGCGTCGCGGAGCGGGATCGCTCGGCGGACGAGGACGCTGCCGGCGCGACGCGGGCTCGTGCAGCGGGCCCGGCGCCGCCTGCCGAGTCTCCCTTCTCCTGAGGCTTGTTCGACGGGAGCAATGCGTGAACGTCAATGCTGTCGAACCGGATTGCGCCGATGCCAAGGGTTCGATGGCTTCTGCCGAGAATCGGCA
>DATJGL010000400.1:0-7019 GCA_035495075.1 Gemmatimonadales bacterium | reverse complement strand
AGAAATAGCATCCCGAACACCGCATCAGGTCCTCCTACCTTGGCCGCGCCGTCACAACCCGGCGCCGTCTTGGCGCACCACCCAAGGAGGAGATATGCCCACTCGGACTCGTCTCGCAGCGGCGCTGCTTCTCGCCCTGCTTGCTGCCTGCGGTGATCGCACCGGTCCGGCCCCTACCGCCGTCGACGATGCGGTGCGCCCGGCCTTTCTGCCGGCCACGCGGGTGGCCGATCAGCAGCAGCTCGAGCGGGTAGCCCGGCGGTTCGCCCAGGCGCTGGCCAATCCGGAGTTCCGAGCGCGGCTCAAACAAGACCTCGACCGGTCCCCCGTTCGCGAACACAAGCTGCACTTCCAGCAATACCTCGCGGACGGCGCTCAGCCTGCCGCGGGGGAGCTAGCCCGTCTCACCGGTAACAGCGCGGCTCAGGTCACCGCCGAGGCGCTCGCGGCGCCGGGGCTCGAGCTGTACATGCCGCTTGCGGCCCACCGAGCCAGCTGGAAGGGAGACGCCAATCTGTTGGTCGCGACGGCCCTGCAAGACCACGATGCTCCGGTCGCGTTCGACCCTAGCGGGCATCGGGTCGTGTTGAGCCCCGACCATCCTCCAGCCGTGCCGGTCCTGGCGCTGGTGCCGGTCGAGACCGACTTCGATCGATGGAGTGTCGGCGTGGGCCAGCAGGTGGAGTCGTGCCCCCAGAGCGGGAGACCCGGCATCGGTCCGATCGCCGCGATCGTCGGCTGCGGTGGCGCCGGAGGAGGGGGGTTGGCGCCCGGCTTGTGGATGACGGCCGCGTCGTTCGTGGGGACGTTTGAGGGTTGGTTGAAGGGAGACCCCGAATTTGAGGTTCACATGCTCGGTCAAGCCGGGACCAGCGACTCGTTGACGGATTACCAGTGCGCTGGAGAAAAGCAGGCGGCGCCGTACCGATACGATCAGAACGGAACCACGTGGGCCGGCAGTGTCATGCTCCTGAGCCAAACCCAGCTGGACAGCTACAAGCAGCAGCACCCGGGGCAGAGCCTCAGGGTGGTAGTCATCGAGGATGATGATGGGGCATGTCAGATCAAGCTGGATGCCGATCGAGTGGGGAACGCCTTCCGGACACTTGACGCGCAATACAGGAACCTGACCGGCGGTCGCGACACTACACTTTCGACGATCGGCCGTCTCTGGAATCGGGCAACGGCCTTCCAGAAAATCTTCCAGTCTATTTGGTCAATCATCGTCACCCAGGACGAGTACGTCGGCACTGCAGTTCAAGATGTGGCAGCCGGGGAGTTCAAGACCGGTTACAACTGGATCGTCAAGGGCGATAACAACATCACAAATGGCGCTCTCAAGCTGGAGATGCGCTGATCCGGACGTCTTCGGGGGGCCACTGCGGCCCCCCAATAACCGCCTTGGAGGAGCGCATGCAGCTCCGATTGAGTGTGAACATCCTGGTCTTGTCGTTCCTTCTTGCCTCGCCAGTGGCCGAGCTGTTCGCTCAGAGCAGCCCGTGGGGGATCGGCCTCGAGGTCGGCTTGACCCGATTCTGGGGAGGCTCCGAGCCAGTTGCGCCCAACGAAGCACCGGGCCTCAGGCCCTATCGACCGACAAGCGTCGGCCTGCGGGTGGACAGAAAATTGGGGCGATCTCGAGTTGGCCTCGGAGTCCAGTACGCTGCCAGTGCCATAGGCCAGGACGGACCCGAGCTGGCCATTCTGCTCAAGGGAGCAATGACTTGGCTCCAGACAACGCCTGAGTTTGCGTATCAGCTCGCTACGATCGGGCCTGTTGCTGAGCTCAGAGCGTTCGCTGGCCCCGTGATCGACCTCTGGCTGCCGAGCGGCGACGAGTCACGAGTCCGCGCAGGCGGCCGAGCCGGGCTGGAATTTCTGATTCCACTCGGAAGTAGTCTGGCAGGTCTACTCCGCGTACACGGCGGCGTGACTGGTTCGCTGTTCCGTGATACAGAAGTGCCAACTGAGTTCCAGACCAAGCTCATGCCGAATGCAGGACTTGCTCTTGGACTGAGGCTCGGATTGTAAGAAAGGCTGGAGTCAGGCCGCGACCCGCACGCCGCAACTCTCGCAAAAGCGGCTGTCGGGTGGAAGCGAAGCTGCGCAGCGAGGGCACGTGGCCGGAGCCTCGAGTCGGAATCCGCAGGTAGAGCAAAACACCGCGTCCGGTTCCGGGCGCGGCCCACAGATGGGACATTCGGGCGCCCGCGGCGTCGAGGCACCAGCGAAGCGGAGGCTGCGCACACGGCCAGCGATCATCGCTTCGACGTCGTCGGCCGCGCTGCTCGCGGCCTCCTGTCGGAGCGCTCCCACCGCGGCGGCAGTATACCGGGTCTTGAGCTGCTCGTAGTCGGCGTCCGACAGCTTGCCGGTGGCCCGATCGAACTCGATTTCCTTGAGGGCGGTCAGAGCCACGCCCTTGGGCGTTTCTTCCGGATCGAGCGGCTCATCGGCCAGCGGGGTCTCTCCGTGCGGGCGCAGCACCGGTGCAAGCAGGATCCACAGCGCCAAGGCTCCCACCAGAACCGCGAGCGCTGCCTCGAGCAGCATCAGTCGCCCACCTTAGTCATCTACCTCGGACAACGCCTGGCGGAGCCGATCAAGCTCTTCCGGCGTCGCCTGGGCAGACGGCACGGTTCCGCGGGCCAGTGGCAGCGACGCTGCCGCCGCGGCCGCCATCGCCAGCGATCTGCGCCGCTCCCTTCGCCCGATTACCAGCGCAAGCACCCCCGCGCCGACCGTGATGACCACACCGGGAAGGAGGTAGCCCACCAGGTTGAAGTTCTTTGGCTCCGGCGCCATCAACACCTTCTCGCCGTACTTCGCGACGAAGGCGTCGAGGATCTGCTGCGCGGACTTGCCCTGATCGAAGAGAGCCACGACCTCCCGGTGCAGCTCAGGCGAATAGGTGCAGGAGAAGTCAGTGGTGCGGCAGGTGAAGACGTCGAGATTGCACCCGCAGGTGCAGTGGATCCGCTTCTCGATCTGCTTGATCGCCTCGTCGTTGTCGCTGGCCGTGGTAGGGGTGCGAGACCGTCCGACCACAGCGGGATCCCGCAGGCTGCCGGTGGCGCCTTGGCCTGCAAGGGGCTCCTGGGCGCTCGACTCCTGACCTTGCCCCCCCGCCCTGCGCGTCAGACTTACGGCCGCCACCAGGCTGCCGGCGGCCAAGCCCAGGAACCTGCGGCGCGTATGGCGCGGCCCGACGGTTGGCGTCTTGAGCTCCGGCATCTACTCCCTCTCGGTCGCGGCGCCCGCGAGGGTCGCTTCGTACCCGGCCTGGACCGACCGCCGCGTCCGGATCAACGGTCCACCACCCGGCCACATGGTCACGAGACCACCAAGCACGAGCACGCCACCTCCGAACCAGACCCACCATACGAGCGGATTCAGGTTGAAGCGATAGACTGCTTCTTCGGTCCCGTTCACAACTCCCGCCAGCACGACATAGATGTCTTCCTGCAATCCGCTTCGGATGCCGACCTCGGTGGACGGCTCGAACGTCGGCCGCTTGAAGCTGTCCACGTGCTGCCGTTTCTCCGAGGTAATGAGTCCGGCAGGTTTGCCGTCCTTTTTCACCTCGACGGTCCCAGCGGTCACGATGCGATTGAGCGATTCGAACTGCGAGACCCCAAGGTGGGTGAACGTGTACGTGTGCCCGAAGGGGCTTCGCACCTCGACTGATTGCCCTGGCTTGAGCGTCGCTTCCTGCTCCCGCTTGAACGCCATGCCGGTGAAGGCAACGCAGTAGATCAAAACGCCGACGTGGACCAGGTAGCCACCGTAGCGCCGGCGGTTCCGCGCGATCAACCGACCCAGCGCGAGTGCCAGTGACTCCTGATGCATCCGCATCCGAGCCCGCGCTCCCCGCTGAAACTCCTGCGCCACCGTTCCCGCGACAAACCCCGCCAGCGCCAATGCCATGACCGGATAGAAGTCACGCATGCCGGCGGCAAGCAGGATGAACAGCGTGCCGAGGCCCGCGAGCGCCGGCCAGCGGAACTGCCGCTTCAGGTTGGCGGTCGACGCCTTTCGCCATGCGATGAGCGGCCCGACCCCCGTGAGTCCGAGCAGCAACAGACCAAGTGGTACGTTGACGCGATTGAAGAACGGGGGGCCGACTGTGATCTTGCTGCCCCGCACCAGCTCGGAAAGGATAGGGAACAGCGTTCCCCACAACACGGAGAACGCGATCCCGACCAGCAGCAGGTTATTGAAGAGAAACGCGGCTTCCCGGCTCGCCACCGAATCGAGCTGCGACTCTGCCTCGAGCAGGGGCCAGCGGGTGTAGAGCAGCGTGAAGCCGAAGGTGCCAGCAATCACCAGGAACGCAAGGAAGAAGTAGCCGACGTTCGACTGGGTGAAGCTGTGGACGCTGGAGATGACGCCCGACCGCGTGATGAAGGTTCCGAAGATGCTGAGCAGGAACGTGCCGATGATGAGTCCCAGGTTCCAGCGCTTGAGCATCCCCCGTTTCTCCTGGATCATCACCGAGTGGAGAAACGCGGTCATCGTGAGCCATGGCAAGAGACTGGCATTCTCCACCGGGTCCCAGGCCCAGTACCCGCCCCAGCCCAGCTCCACGTAAGCCCACCACATGCCCAGCGTGATGCCGATAGAAAGGAAGAGCCACGAGACCAGGGTCCACTTCCGGATCGCGTGGATCCAGCCCGCGTCGAGCTTGCGGGAAAGGAGCGCGGCCGTTGCGAACGCGAAGGGCACCGTGATGCTGATGTAGCCGAGATAGAGCATCGGCGGGTGGATCACCATGCCGACGTTCTGGAGCTGGGGATTCAAGCCGCGTCCGTCTGGCGGCGTGAAGGGGAGCCGTTCGAAGGGATTGGCCGAGAACAGCATCACGCTGACGAAGAAGACCACTACCGCCGAGGTCACCGCGGCCACGTACGGTAGCAGGTCCGAGTGTCTGCGGGGCGTCAGCGCCTGGGCCAGGCTTCCGAACAGGGACAGCACGACGGCCCAGAACAGCAGCGACCCTTTCTGCCCGGCCCAGAATGCCGACACGACGTAGTAGGGCGGCAGGTTCCGCGAGGTATACGCGGCGACGTACTCGATGTTGAAGTCGTGGGACACCAGGCCCTGCCACAGGGCCAGGGAGGCGGCAACGAGGCAGACAAGGACCGCGTATGGAGCCCGCGTGACCATCGCCGCGATCTCCGGGCGCTGCTTCCATCCTCCCGACAGCCCCACAGCCGCGCACCAAAGGCCGACCAGCAGGGCGGCCCATAGCGAGAATTGGCCAAGCAGGGTCATGCCGGCTCAGGCTTTCTTGGATCCGAACTGGGCCTCGTAGCGGGAGCCGCACTTGGCGAGCACATCGGTAGCGCGGATGACGCCGTCCCGACCGAGCCGACCTTCCACCACGACTTCGATGTCGTTGGCGTCGGTGAAAGTGTCGGGGACCAGGCCCTTGTAGACTACCGGGTACGTCTTGATCCCGTCTGACACCTCGAAATCGATCTGGCGCCCGGACGGATCGCGGCGGACCGATCCGGGCACCACCTTGGCGCCCACCTTGAACCCGACGTTTTCGACGAAGGTGGGGTCTTGGGCGGTTTTCTGCGCCAGCTCGCTCGGAGTCAGAAAGTAGACGCCCGTTTCGCGCACGCCTTCGGTAATCAGGAAAGCGACGCTCCCAACGATCAGGGCGGCACCGAGCAGAAATTTGTGGCCGGCCTTCACGGCCCCTCCGGCAGGACGATCATCAATTGAATATACCGACGCGGCCGGTCGTCATGTGTCGGGCAGGGGTCGAGCGTCGCGCTCAGGTGTCTGATGTGCCGCGAGCACTTCGCGCCCACGCGAGCGCCGCCCGCACCGCCCGCTCCCAGGCGCTCAGCCGACGCGCCCGCTCGGCCGGATCGAGATTGGGCTCGAATCGGGCGATCCGCCGTCCGGCCAGAAAGTCCTCAGTCGAGCGCCACACGCCAAGCGCCAACCCGGCCAATCCAGCCGCGCCGAGCGCGGTGGTCTCCACCATATCCGGCCGCTCGACGGGAACCCCAAGCACGTCCGCCTGAAACTGCATGAGCCAGTCGTTGGCGGCGGCGCCGCCGTCTACCCGGAGCGCAGGAACCGATAACTGGGCGCCGCCGGTCATGGTCACCAGCAGCTCGGCCGTCGCAAACGCCATCGCCTCGAGAGCCGCCCGGGCCAGGTGAGCGCGAGTGGTACCCCGCGTGATACCCGTGATGGTTCCGCGTGCCTCGGGCTCCCAGTGCGGCGTGCCCAGGCCGACAAACGCCGGCACGAAATGGACGCCACCGGTATCGGGAACACTGCGCGCCAGTGCCTCAGTCTCGGCGGCGGTTCCGATGAGCCCAAGACCGTCGCGCAGCCATTGGACAGCGGCGCCCGCGATGAAGATGCTACCCTCGAGCGCGTAGGCGGCCTCGCCATGAGGGCCGCAGGCCGCCGTTGCCAGAACGCCTTCGGGCGGGAGCGGTCGATCGTCGCCCGCGTGAACGAGGAGAAAGGCCCCGGTCCCGTACGTGTTCTTGCTCTTGCCGGCCGTCACGCATCCTTGGCCGAAGAGAGCGGCTTGCTGATCACCGGCCAGGCCCGCGATCGGGAGCGCCGGGCCCAGGTGTGTCGCGTCGCACTCGGCGACCACGCCCGCGGATGGGACGACGCGGGGCAGAACGTCCTTCGGAACGTTGAACACCCGGAGCAACTCAGGGTCCCAGTCGCGAGTCTTGAGTGAGTACAAGAGCGTCCGACTCGCATTCGTATGATCCGTAACATGAGCCCGGCCGCGCGTGAGCTTCGCGACCAGCCACGTTTCGATCGTGCCCGCGGCGAGCTCGCCGCGGTCCGCCCGGGCCCGCAAGTCGCCGTCGCGGAGGAGCCACTCAAGCTTGGTCGCCGAGAAGTAGGGATCGGGAACGAGGCCGGTGCGATCGCGCAGCAGTGGAGCGAGCCCCATTTCGCGCAGCTCGCGGCACCGATCGCTGGTGCGACGGTCTTGCCAAACGATGGCTGGGGCGACAGGGGCCAGG
>DATJGL010000399.1:0-5154 GCA_035495075.1 Gemmatimonadales bacterium | reverse complement strand
ATAGGCTCCGCGCCGGTCGCCTGAATCGCGCTCACAAGGCTGTCGAGGTGCTGCCGGTACAGCGCGAGCCGGTCTTCCGGCAGCTTCCGGAACTCCCAGCCCCGCCAGTGCGACCGGCGCTTGTCCGCGATGTAGCGTCGGAGCTGCCAAGCAGTCACCCAGTCGGGCAGGAATGACTGATCGGACCAGCGCTGGAGAGCCCGTGACGCCCACCAGGGCGGCTTAACCAGAGGCGTGAGCGGCCGGGTTTGATACTCGGGCGGGTCGGCCCCGAGATAGAAGGCTGGGGAAGGGTACACGATGGCGACACGCGCCCCCCAGCGTCGGCCCCAGGCGGCCCATAGGCTCGTGATGCGAGCGAGGTGAAGCGCGCTGATGGCAGCGTTCTGGACGTCAAAGCAGCCATGCGGCGCTAGGGCGCGCTGCATGAAGGCCGAATACTCGGTGCCTGCAGCATCGCCGCCGACCACGGACTCCGACGCGCCGAGCACCATTACCCGGAGGCAGCCGGGAGGAGGGTCGGCCGGCGTGATCGGCGCACCACGAAAACCGGCCGCGTTGAGCCGGATCTTGAGAAAGCGGCCGAACGGCCGGCCGCGGATGATCGTGGAGTCGACCAGGATAAGATCGTACGTGGCGTTCGGGGTCGTGAGGAGAGACACGTCAAAGCGCAGCCAGTCGTCCAGTCGGGCTGCAAGCTCCGCCCCAGCCAGGAACGCGATCAGCGCGAACGGAACTACCCGCCACCAACGCCGGTCGGACATCGGCCTCCCATCGTTAGGCACGCGACGAGTGCGATTGTATTGACGCAGGCACCTTCCGTGCCCATAGTACCCCGTCGACCACTCCCGTCATCCAACGCTTCGCGTCCGGCTTCGCCAGCCGTCAGGGGAACGCTTCGCGCGTGCTCTTCAACAGCTTCGTCTTCCTCGGCCTGTTCCTCCCGATCACCTATCTCGTCTTCTGGCTGCTTCCCACGGCCAAGGCGCGATACGTCTGGCTCACCATCACCGGGTACGTGTTCTACGGATACTGGGATGCCCGGTTCTGTCTACTGATGGCCTTTTCCACGCTGGTGAGCTACGCGGCCGGCCTCGGATTTCTGCGCTGGTCGGATCCCAGGCGCCGCAAGCTGTGCCTGGTGGTTCCCATCACGGCCGATCTCGCGCTGCTGGGGTTTTTCAAGTACTCTAATTTCCTGGTACAGTCCGGCGTGAGCCTGGCCAATCTCTTCGGCGCCGGCGTCGCGCTGCCGGCGTGGAATATCGTGCTGCCGGTAGGAATCTCGTTCTACACCTTTCATACCATCACGTACATCGTGGACAGCTACCGAGGGGTGATCCGGCCGACCCGAAACCTTTTCGAGTTCTCCGCCTACGTTTCGCTCTTTTCGCAGCTCGTCGCCGGGCCCATCGTGCGATTCCGACAGATCGAGGAAGATCTCGACAATTTGGGCCGGGCGGATCGGACCCGCTGGCTGGGCATCGGCGTCTCGTTCTTCGTCACCGGGCTGGTCGAGAAAGTGCTCGTGGCGGACAGCCTAGCGGCGTTTGTGGATCCGGCGCTCGCCAACTACCGAGACCTGTCGTCGCCAGGAGCATGGTTGGCCATGCTCGGCTACACCTTCCAGCTGTATTTCGATTTTGCCGGCTATAGCGACATGGCCATCGGGCTGGGATATCTCTTCGGCCTGCGCATCCCGATCAACTTTAACTCTCCGTACAAGGCCCTCGATCCGTCCGACTTCTGGCGGCGCTGGCACATTTCGCTCTCGACCTGCCTCCGCGACTACCTCTACATCCCCTTGGGCGGCAATCGCGACGGAAAGTGGCGGACCTATCGCAATCTGATGATCACGATGCTCCTGGGCGGGCTCTGGCATGGCGCGAGCTGGACCTTCGTCCTCTGGGGCGCCTACCACGGCCTGTTGCTCTCCGCGTATCGCGGCTGGGGCGCGGCGTGGGACCGCCTGCCGAAGGCCGTGCGTCAGCTCGGGATGTTCCTGGCGGCCTTGCTGGGATGGGTCCTCTTCCGCTCACGCGACTTCGCGATGGCGGGAACCCTGCTGCACAAGATGTTTGTCCCAACCGGCGGAGCCCTGGTAGAGCACGTGCCGG
Source organism: Gemmatimonadales bacterium (assembly GCA_035495075.1). Classification (GTDB taxonomy): domain Bacteria; phylum Gemmatimonadota; class Gemmatimonadetes; order Gemmatimonadales; family GWC2-71-9; genus DASQPE01. The sequence goes on along the minus strand of DATJGL010000399.1, from coordinate 3,037 downwards.
CGATGGTCCTCCTGGTGTCGGGCGCGGCCTGGTGGGCGATGGCCGGACCGAACGCGAACGATCTGTATCGGGATTGGGCGCCGCGGCCACGCCGGGCGATTGCCCTGAGCGCCGCCTTCGGCGCGTGTCTCGCCGTCATGCTGGGCAGCGGAAGCTCCCCGTTCCTCTACTTTCAGTTTTGACCGCGGGGTCCTCGTCAGCGTGCGCGCGACGAGTCCGGGTTGACAGCAGCGTTGGGCCATCCCCCTCCCAACGCCTTGTAGAGCTGCACCGCAGCGACCAGCTGCTGTCGCTGTGCCCCCGCCAAGGACAGCTCGGCGGCGAACAGATTGCGTTGAGCGTCCAGCACGTCGAGGTAGTTGGAGATTCCGTTTTGATAGCGCTCGTCGGCCAGGCGATAGGCCGCCCGAAGCGCTCCGGTTTGACGGTCTTGCGCAGCGGTCACGTCCCGGGTCGCGCGCACGCCCACCAAGGCGTCGTTCACGTCCTGTAATGCGAGCAGTACGGTTTGTTCGTACCGATACCGGGCCTGGTCCGTCCGGGCCCGCGCCACATCCACCTGCTTGCCGACCTGTCCCCCGGTAAAGATCGGCATCGAGACTCCGCCGAACAGCTGGTAAATCTCGGTCGAGCTCTTGAACAGGTCGTTCACGGTCTGGCTCTGCGTACCGTATTGTCCCGTCAGCGTGAACTTCGGCATCAGCTCGCCCTTCGCCACGCCGATTCGGGCCATTGCCGCGTGCAGATCCTGCTCGGCCTGGCGTACGTCGGGGCGGCGGTCGAGCAACGATGCCGGAAGTCCGGCCGGAATCGCGAGCGGTGCGAGCGTCTCGGTGAGCGGGCGGCCTCGAGCAATCGGAGCCGGGTTCCTCCCCACCAGCACGCTGAGCTGGTCTTCCTTCTGCACGATCTGCCGCTCGAAATCAGCCACCCGCGCGGCCGGGCTCGCCACTTCCGACTCGAACTGACGAACGTCGAGCTCCGAGATGAGGCCTTGCTCGAACCGTCGCCGCGCCAGGCGGAGCGTCTCCTCGTTTGAGGCGAGCGTCCGTTTGGAGATCTCCAGATCGACGTCCAGCTCGCGCAGCTCGAGGTAGGCCGTCGCCACGTCGCTCACCAGGGTCAGCACCACGGCCCGCTGGTTCTCTTCCCGCGACAGCATATCCGACTTCGCCGCTTCGGTCGCTCGCCGGATCCGTCCCCAGAAGTCGAGCTCCCACTGCAGGTTGGCCGAGGCGCTGAGAACGTCGAACTTGGTAGCGACAGGTAACGAGCCGAACACGCCTTGCTCGGTCCCGCCGACCGCGTTCAGGTCGATCCGGGGAAACAGGGCCCCTCTGGTCGCGCCGTATTGGGCCCGGAACTCCGAGATCGACGCCAGCGCCACGCGCACGTCACGATTCTGGGCGATCGCGGTTTCGACCAGTTTCCGCAGCTCGGGGTCCTGAAACAGATCGAACCAGTTGAGGTTCGCGATCGAATCGATCGCGATCGTCGGCTCCGCCACCGTGGATTCCCGGCTGGCTCGGAGCGAGTCGTAGAAGGGCCGGAGTGAATCGGCCGTGGCCGATGTCGGCCGCCAAGTTGACGGTGTGCCGACGTCCGGCCGCTTGTAGGATGGGCCGATGGCGCAGGCGCCGGCCAGCCCGGCGGCCGTCGCCGCAAGGAGAGCACGCCTCACGGTCAAGGCTCCTGGTCGCGTGTAGGGGACGAACCGGCGCCGGCCGGCTCCGGTACCGGGGCGGGACGCGAGAATAGCCCCCGCTCGCTCAACCCGCGGATCACCTCGAAGAACAGCGGAATGAAGAAGACCCCGATGGTCGTTGCGAACAGCATCCCGAAGAACACACCGGTTCCGATGGAGTGCCGACTCATAGCGCCTGCCCCGGACGCGATCACGAGCGGCGCGACGCCCAGGATGAACGCGAACGACGTCATGAGAATCGGGCGCAACCGCTCCCGACCGGCCTGCATCGCTGCATCGCGAACGGAGACCCCCTGCGCCCGAAGCTCGTTGGCGAACTCGACGATCAGGATGGCGTTCTTGGCAGCGAGGCCCACGACGACGACCAGGCCGATCTGGAAGTAGATGTCGTTTGGCATGCCCCGAAGCCAGACCCCGAGCAGTGCGCCGAAGATGCCGAAGGGAACGCCAAGTATGACCGCAAATGGGATCGACCAGCTCTCGTACTGGGCCGCCAGCACCAGGAACACCATGACGATACCCAGCACGAAGACGATCCTGCCCTGCCCGGTCGATGCCTGCTCCTGGAACGACTGCCCGCTCAGCGCGTAGCCCACCCCCTGCGGAATGAACTGGCTCGTCATGAGGCGGTCGATCGCATTGAGCATCTGTCCCGAGCTGTAGCCGGGCTTGGGAGCGCCGGTAACCAGCGCGGAAGTGAAGCTGTTGAACCTGGTCACCAGGCTTGGGCCACCCTGGAACCGGGTGCGGACCAGCGTCGAGACCGGGATCATTGCCCCTTCCCCACTCCGCACGTAGAAACGCCCGATATCCTCCGGCTTTTCCCGAAACTGCGCCTGCGCCTCAGCCTGAACCCGGTACGTCTTCCCATACAGGTTGAAATCGTTGATGTACAGCGTGGACAGGAGGGCCTGAAGCGTCTGGAAGAGGTCTGTGAGCGAGACCCCCAGCGCCTTGGTCTTGGCCCGATCCACGTCCACGAAGATTTGCGGCACGTTGACCCGGATTTGCGGTTGCACCCCGCCCACCTCGGGCAGAGCGTTCGCCTGGTTGGTGAAGTCGGCCGCCAGCCGCGCGAACCGGCGAATATCGTTGACCCCGCGATCCTGAAGGTTCATCTCCAAGCCGGCAGTCGAGCCGAGACCAGGGATCTCCGGCAGGTTGAACGCGAAGGCCTGTGCGTCCTTTAGCGAGAAGAGGAAGCCATTGGTCTTCTGAAGCACAGCGTCCAGCTGGTTTGCGGCACCCTTCCGCTCGCCCCACGGCTGCAGCAGCACGAATATGGTCGCCGAGTTGGTCTGATTGGCACCAAGCAGGAAATTCAGACCGATC
>DATJGL010000398.1:0-8016 GCA_035495075.1 Gemmatimonadales bacterium | reverse complement strand
CGGTAAGGTCGGCGGCGGCGCGTATGGTGCCGGTGGCCGCAAGCGCGTGTCGAGCCCGGGCCCCGTATTCGGCGGTCGCGAGCTTGGCGGGAAGCAAAAAGCCGATGACGCCGCCCGGACGGACCAGCTCCCAGGCCCGCGCCAGGAACGCCAACGAGAGATCGGGTCGGTGCGAGAACCCGCGTCCGCCGCTCCGCCACCAAGGGTATCGAGCGGCCAGGAGAGCGCGCCGCTCCGGTGGAAGCGCTTCCGCTCGTACCCACGGTGGGTTGCCTACGACGACATCGAAGCCGCCGTCTGCGAACACGTCGGCGAACTGGCTCTGGTAGTGGAACCAGGGAAGCTCGTTGTCCCGCGAAAAGCGCCGTCGCGCGGCCCGCACGTCTCGGCGCGCGGCACGGAGCCGGTTCAGCTCGCGCCGCAGATCGGCGTCGAGCCCACGCCGCTCTCCGAAGAGTGTAGGGGCCCGTCCATCGGCAAGCCGGGCGGCCAGCTCCGTATTCAGGGCATTCTCTGACGCGTCGAGTGCCGACGCGAACGCCTTTCCTTCGGCCCGTCGCAGCTCACGTGCGAGCGCGCGCTTGTTCGAGCCGGCGGTGGCCACCAGCTCGCGTCGAAGACGCGCAAGAGACAGAGCCTCGCTGCGAGACGCGGCATGCCGGCCCGGCCAGTATCCGGACGGGTCGAGCAGGCTGTCTCCCTGGCGCACCAGGCAATCGAGATTGGGAAGCGGCTCCACCGATTCGGCATCTCCGGCCCGGTCATCGGCAATTACCGCCAGCCAGAGACGCAGCTCGGTCAGTCGCACTGCGGCCGGGTTCAGGTCCACTCCGAAGAGACAGCGCTGCAGGACCCGGCGGCGCGCGCGCGCGGCAATGGGCCGGCTTCCGTCCAGTTCCGACAGGATTTCCAGCGCTCCCAGCAGAAACGCGCCAGAGCCCACGGCTGGATCGAGGATGGTGACGGTTCGGAGTGCCCGCCGTGCAGGGGCGGAGCGGTCGGCCAGGTGACGCTCGGCGCGTCCCTCACTGCAGCCGAGGCGCTCGGCGAGAAGCGCTATCAACGCGGCCTTGACCAGGCGGTGCACCAGAGTGGCGGGTGTGTAGAACGTCCCGCTTTGCCGACGAAGCTCCGGCTCCATCACCCCTTCGAAGACCCGCCCCAGCATGTCGGGTGCGACCAGACCGGGCCGACCGGCCTCGTCGGCGGTGAAGTCGAAGCGCTCGAACAGCGAATCGAACGCCTCCTGCCAGACGGCGTTCGGGAGATCGATGCGCCAGCGGCGCTCGAGTGGATGGGGCTCGAAGAGGCCACCATTGAGGAATGGAATGCGACCCAGGCTCAGGGTATGCCTGGTTCGTTCCTGTGGTGGTCGGTTCAGCGTTCCGAAGAAGAGCGGTCTCAGCAGGTCACGTTGGAGCCGTCTACCGCGTTGGAGACAGCGGTCGACTTCGCGGGCCAGAAAATCGGAGGCGCCGTCCAGCCAGCCCTTGGTTTGCACGAAGTACAGGAAGAGCACCCGCGTCAGCTGCAGCAGCACCCAGCCGTGCCGCTCTTCCGGAGGGCAGGCGCGGGGCATCGCGCCACCCATGCTCTCCACGACCTGCTGGAACCGGCGGAAGAACCGGCGACCGACCGCCTCTGCAGCGAGCACGTCGGCCGCCCGCGCAGCAAACTCGAGCGCCGTTCCGCTTGGCACCGAGCGCAGCCGCTGGAGCCGCGCCAGCGTCAGGCGGTCCGGCTGACCGAGCGCGCACTCGATGCATCCCACGTCCGAGAATGCGATCGCGATTGCGAGACAATCCCCGGGCCGGCTCAGTGCCAGCACTCCTGCCGGGCGTCCCCGCGCTACTAGTCGCCGGGCGACCAGGCGCGCTCCGCTGGCCGCGTCGGACGCTTCTACGCCGAACCATCGAAACTCTCCAGCCCGGCCCACCAGCGCGGCACGAGCCACCTGCTCGGATGCGAGCCCGAGCCAACCCGGTACCGGGAGCTCCTCCCATGCGGGCGCGTGACCGAGGGCCTGAACGAAGTCGGGAAGGTTTTCCAGGCGGCGCAGCGAGGCGAGCGTGCCGGCGGTGACCACGCGACGGAGGCTCCGAGTCGAGATGCCTCACGTTCGGCCCGGGTCGAGTCAGGTCCGGCACCATTCGCGCGCGGGCGGTGACCGGAACTTGCCTGCGGCGCAGCGCGCCGCTACGATGCTCGTCCCATGCGCACGCTATTGGTTGCGATCCTCCTGCTCGCCCCCAGCCTCGCCGGCGCGCAAAGCACCGACTCGAGCCGCTTCGTGATTCTTCACGGCGCCGATACCGTTGCCACGGAAGACCTGAACCGCACGGATACCGAGCTCCACGGCACGCTGGCGTTTCGAGGCGCCAAGACGACCGAGTTGTATCGCGCCGTCGTCGCCCCCGACGAGACCGTCCCGCTGGTCGAGGTCACGGTGCGCGAGGCGCCGGCGAGCAGCGCCGAGAAGGCGCGGATCGCCCAGCAGGCCCGGATCATCTTTCGCAACGACAGCGTCTCGATCGACGACATCAGCAATCACGGGCTCGAGACCCGCGTGCTGGCGACGCAGACCGGCGCAGTGCCGTACATCAATCTTTCGTTCGGGTTGCTGGAGCAGGCGATTCGTCGAGCGGCCGTGTTGGGGAAGGATTCGGTCAAAGTGGCGTTCTTCAACCTGACCGGCAGCGCCTCACAGGGTGGTGGGGCCACGGTCGTGGGCACTGTCTCCAGACATGGCGCAGATTCCGTATCACTGGACCTGGGTCAGGTCGAGTTCCGCATGCGCGTGGACGCCCGCGGCAGGCTGGTGAGCGGCGGGATCCCGGCGCAACAGGTTTCGTTCACCCGCAATTGATCAAGGCAGGCCCGGGCGGATGTCGTACACCCGTCCTTTCCACTCGATCTTGCGCGCCCCCCGGCTCACCGACCGCAGGATGATATAGAGTCCCACCGACGCACCCAGCGGATACGCCAACCCGTACAGCATGGGGATGCCCATCCCCACCGACACCAGCATCCAGAAGAGCGCCGATAGCGCCAGGGCGGCGACTACCCATCCCATCAGCGGCACCACTCCCACCGGCGCCATGAGCGCAAGCAGCGGCGGAGTCAGCCAGAACAGCATGGCGCCGGCGAGCATGACCGGAACCAGGGCGCGTCGGATTGGTTCATCCGGAAAGGTCCGGCGCCCGCCGATGTAGATGTTCTTGGACCAACCCTCGATCAGATGGCTCAGGCTGTGGTACATCCGAGTCGCGATGAAAGGCTCGGCGTGCGCCATCACCAGGCGGCGCCCGGTCCGAACGACCAGCTGTGCCAGCGCCAGGTCTTCCGCCACCTCGTTCTTGACTGCCGCGTGAGTCCCGATGGCCTCGTACGAGGCACGAGGGAACAGGATGAATTGCCCGTTGGCGATCACGTCCCGCGGCCGCCGCGAGTTGCTCACCGTCCGGGGATGATATCGAAAGCCGAGCAGCATCCAGATTTGAGGCATGACCACCCGTTCCCAGAACGTCTCACAGTGCTGGCGGGTGGCAACCGTGAGGAGGTCGGCTCCGGTCGCCTCCAGCGCACCGACCGCCCGACCCAGCAGCTCCGTGCCGTGGGTCGTGTCGGCGTCGGTGAACACGAGCAGCTCGCCCGGCGCGGCCCGGTATCCCTGGAGGCACGCCCACTGCTTCCCGAACCAGCCGGACGGAAGCTCGCTGCCCCGGATAACTCGAACCCGGGGATCGCCCTCCGCAAGGCGCTCGGCGATCGCCGCAGTCTGGTCGGTAGACCGGTCGTCAACCACGATCAGCTCGAGCGGCTCGTAGCTGCTGGCGAGAACCGAACGCATCACCGTTTCGATCGTCGCTGCTTCATTCCGCGCGGGAACGATGACGCTGATCAAGCGCCCGGACGCGAGAGGAAATTGCGCCAAGTCGGGGCCGCGGCGGGCAAACCGGGTAAGGGCGAGCAACGGCCCCAGCCACGGCAGGGCGGGCCAGAGTGCAGCGAGGGTCATGAAACGGAGAGGTGCGCTAGCGCTTCCGGGTCTGCGCCAGCCCGCCCAGCTCGGTCTCCAGCGCGAGGAGCTGGCGATCCAGCTCGCTGGCGTCATGCTCACCGCTGGGCCCGGGCACGCCGTTCTGCGCGAACAGGGTGGCGACCAGCGCGTCGGTGTAGCCTACCACCGCGACGGCGATCCCCTTGTCAAGAACGCGATTGAGCCGGAGCACGATGGCGAGGGCCTGGCGCGGCCGCATCGAGACGAACGCATGAGCTAGGTTGCGGATGAGGAGCTCGCGCAAGTACTGCAGCTCCTCTACGACCTCGCCGGCAGCCAGTCCGCGCGCCGCGGCCACTCGGCCATAGTGCTCGCACACCCGGGTCCAGATCACCCTCGCCTCGCGGCGTAGGGGGCCGACCATCGCGGTCATCGTGTCAACGATGAGCCGAAACTCCCGCTCGACGGCCGTGCGCGGTATCGTGGAAGCTGCGGTGATCCGGTCACCCACCCAATCAGACCACTGGGTGACCATTACATCCCGCATGTCGGAGATCACTCGGCCGGCGGCGAGCAACGCGGGCTGCGAAGCACGCACTGCCGTTCTCCTGTGATGAGGTTGGGTCCAGCTTGGCTGGTCAATCTAAGGAGGGGATGAGGATGGGGTCAAAAGCGCTGCTGCGCCCGCCTCGCCTGAACGCCGGAAGTCGCATTGCACTGGTCTCACCTTCGGGCCCGGTTCTCGACCGCGAGGACTTGGTGCGTGCTTGTGAGCTCTGCCGTGAGCTTGGTCACGACCCCGTCCTTGGCGCCAATGCGCACCGCCGCTACGGCTATCTGGCCGGGACCGACCCCGAGCGCATCGCCGACCTCAACGCAGCGCTGCGGGATGACGAGGTCGATGCGGTCTGGTGTGTCCGCGGGGGCTACGGACTGACTCGGATCCTGGATCAAGTCGATTACGCGGCCCTCGAGCGCCGTCCACGCGCGCTCATCGGATTCTCCGACGTCACCGCGCTGCTCCTCGCGGCGAAGCAGGCCACCGGGATCGTCACCTTTCACGCACCCACGGCACGACAGCCGATGACGGCGTTCTCCCGCCGGCACTTCACGCAGGTTCTCGGGACCGCGCAGCCTGTGGGCCCGCTGGGACGGCTCGACCCACCGGTAGGCGTGCTGGCTCCGCGGGCACCTCGAATCGTGACGATTCGAGGTGGCGTCGCTGAAGGGCCACTGATCGGAGGGAATCTGTCCTTACTCCAAGTTCTGGTCGGCACTCGCTGGCTCCCGGAGATGGACGGGGCTCTGCTGTTTCTCGAGGACGTAGGCGAAGACCTCTACCGGGTGGACCGGGCGCTCTCGCACTTGAGACTCGCGGGCATCCTCGGGCGCGTTGGCGGCGTCATCGTGGGCCAGTTCACCGAGATGGAGCTTGGCACGAGGGACGGTGCGCTTCCTTTTGGCGAGGTGTTGGAGCACTACATCACGCCACTCGGCATCCCGGCGGCGTACGGTTTTCCCATCGGGCATGTCGACGAGCAATGGACCCTGCCGATCGGGTTGCGCAGTCGGCTCGATGCCGACACCGGCCGGGTAGAGATCCTCGAGGCCGCGGTTACTTAAAGGCCCTGCGTTAGAGGAGGTGCGTGGCCAACCACCCGACCGTCTCCTTCATCGTCAGGTCGAGCGCCGGCGTCGAGCCTTTCCAGGGATGGACCGCTCCGAAGGTATGCTCCGCGCCTTCGATACGGAGGAAACGAGAAGTGCCGGGATTCGCGGCCTGCGCAAGCCGCTCGCCTTCGGTGACAGCGACGCTCGGGTCTGCGCTCCCGTGCACGATCAACCAGGGGGCCCTGAGGCGTGCCGCCGCGGCAAGAATGTCCAATGCGCCGGCGCGGTTACTTTCTACGTCGTCGAGCACGTCGGTGTACAACGGAAGGACTTGTCCCGTCCGCGCGTTCACCACGTCGATCTTTCCTCGCTCGCGCCATCGGGCCTGCTCGGCTTCATCGGGCCAGCGGCGCACGGTGGAAATCGCGGCCCAGGTCACCAGTGCTTCCATCCGGCGCTCCCGCGCCGCCAGGAGAATGGAGATCCCCCCTCCCCGCGAGTGGCCCACGACCCCGATTCGACTCGGCCGAGGGACGCCCAGGGCGCCGGCCGAGAGCGCTTCCAGTACGATCTCGAGATCCTTCAACTCGCCTGAGAATGTGTTGTGGCCGAACCGCTCGGGCCATCTGAAGTCGCCCGCGTCATCGACTCCGCTGCCACTCAGGTTGGGCGACACCGCGGTAAAGCCGGCATTGGCCAGCCGGTCCGCCAGGGCCGGGAACATCCCCCAGTCCTTGAAGCCATGCACAACAAGGACAGCCGGGCGCGACCCAGTGCGGCCGCCGGTGCGGACATCGATCAGGATGTCGCCGAGAGTTCCCGGAACTCGATGCTTGGTGAGTGATGGCGTGGCCATGCGCCGGAAGCTACGCGCAGGCTATCTTCCGTCCATGCCCATCTACGACTATCACTGCCCGTCCTGCGGGACCGATTTCGAGCTGCTGGTCCGCAATGGAACCAAGGTGGCGTGCCCCAAGTGCGCCGACCGGAAGGTAGAGCGGATGATGTCGGTGCCCGCCCGTCACGGTGCCGGCGGGAAGGCAGCTGACTTCAGCAACCTGGGCCCGCCTCCCGGCGGGTGCTGCGGCGGGTCCTGCCACTCGCACAGCCACTGAGCCGGCTACCTGCCTCATTCACCAGGCTGGCAGAGCGGCTCGGTCGTCACCAGCCGATCTGGACGACTGACCCGGAGCGGAAGTGGGCCGCGGTCGCGCTGATCCTCGCCCCCGATCCGGATTCATTGCTGTTGATCCGGAGAGCCGAGCGGGTTGATGACCCCTGGTCCGGCCATATTGGATTGCCGGGGGGCCGTCAGGACCCCAGCGACTTCGATCTCGTCGAGACCGCGATTCGCGAGACCGAGGAAGAGATCGGGCTTCTGCTCACAGGTGCCCGATCACTCGGCGCTCTGGACGACGTAGTTCCGAGAACCGTCTCCCTCCCTCCGATTGCGGTCCGGCCATTCGTTTTCGCGGTGGAGCGGCGTCCCCCGCTGACCCTGGGACCCGAGGTCGCTGCCGCACACTGGGTCGCCCTCGATCGACTGCGTGATCCTGCCACCCACGCCCCCACTGTGATCGCTATCCGCGGGGAGTCCCTGGTCGTTCCAGCGTATGTGGTTGACGACATGGTGGTATGGGGAATGACCGAGCAGATCCTTAGCTGCTTCTTCCAAGTGGCTCAATAACAACAAAATAGATATTATGTCGCCATGGTGCTGTGATAGCGGCACTGCTAGTTCGTTGCCATCAACCTTGACATTAGCCTGGTCGTAGCGATGTTTTAGGCGTCACTAATATTCAGGTTAGCATGAACGCAGCCACCGTTCGCGAGCCGCTTACCGCCTCCGTCGAAGACTATTTGAAGGCGATCTACAATCTCTCTCCCGAAGGCCGCCCGGCCTCGACCAGCGACATCGCCCATCGCCTGGAGCTGTCGGCACCGTCGGTGAGCGGGATGGTAAAGCGGCTGTCCGAACAAGGACTTCTCGAGCACGTCCCGTACAAGGGAGTCCAGCTTACCAACGAAGGGCGTCGAGCGGCGCTTCGCATGATCCGCCGCCACCGGATCATCGAGACGTACCTGGTAGATCGTTTGGGCTACCCATGGGACACCGTCCATGCTGAGGCGGAACGCCTGGAGCACGCCGTTTCAGACACCCTCATCCAGCGGATGGCAGACGCCCTCGGCAATCCCCACGCTGACCCCCATGGTGAGCCGATTCCCACCGCCGATGGCCTTATCGAAGAAATCAGCGCCACACCTCTCCCCGAGATCCCCCTGGGTGACACGGTCGAGATTCGCCGGGTAACGGCGGGCGATCCGGAGCGACTGCGGTACCTGGCGTCGCTCGATCTCAAGCCGGGAGCCATCATCACGGTTGTTGAGCGGCAGCCGTTCCAGGG
>DATJGL010000397.1:0-3996 GCA_035495075.1 Gemmatimonadales bacterium | reverse complement strand
AGAGGACGCCGACGCTCCGGTCGCGGCAATAGAGCTCGAAGCCGTCTTCGCCGGTGTAGCCGGTGCGGGAGATGAAGCAGTCGACCCCGGCCACCTGACCAGACACAAAGCGGTAATACCCGACTCCGGCGAGGTTCACCGCCGTAAGTGGCTGGAGCAAGGGCTCGGCGTTCGGGCCCTGGAGCGCCAGCAGGCCCACCTCGTCCGAGATGTCCTTGAGGCGAATGTTGGCACCGCCCTTGTGATCGACGAAGTGCTTCCATGCCGCCGCGGTATTGGCGGCGTTGACGACCACCATCAATTTGTTGTCGAAGCGATACAGTGTGCAGTCGTCGACGAAGGTGCCTTCCGGCGTGAGAATGCCGCTGTATTGCACCCCGCCCGGCTCGAGCGCGGAGATGTCGTTGCAGGTGACCCGATTGAGGAAGGCATTCCGGTCGGGGCCGGTGACCTCGAACTCGCCCATGTGCGAGATATCGAACAACCCGGCTCCGGCCCGGACCAGCTGGTGCTCAGCCAGAATGCCGGTCGGGTATTGCACCGGCATCTCGAAGCCGGCATACGCGACCATCTTCGCACCAAGCGCGCGATGAACGTCGGCCAACGGGGTTTGCTTGAGCTCGGGCATGGGCCCCCGAAAACCGTTTACGTCGTTCCCATCAGAGTTGCCATCAATGCTTTCTGCACGTGCAACCGGTTCTCCGCCTCGTCCCAGACCCGGGACTGGGCGCCTTCGATCACCTCGTCGGAGACCTCTTCGCCCCGATGGGCGGGGAGGCAGTGCAGGAAAATCGCTCCAGGGTCGGCTTGCCGCATCAACGCGGCGTCGACCAGGTAGCCGCGGAACGCGGCCGCCCGCTGCTCCTGCTCCGCTTCCTGGCCCATCGAGGCCCACACGTCGGTGTTGATGACATGGGCGCCCCTCGCGGCCTCCGCTGGCTTCGTGCTGAGCACGACCTTGGTGCGGGCGCGATTTCTGGCGACGATGTCGGCGTTGGGCTGATAACCCTCGGGACAGGCGAGGCGAATCTCGAACCCGAGCAATCCTGCGGCATCGAGCCAGCTGTGCGCCATGTTGTTCCCATCGCCGATCCACGCGATGACCTTGCCGTCCCAACTCCCCAAGGCTTCCCGTACCGTAAGAAGGTCGGCGAGGATCTGGCAGGGGTGCTGGAGATCGGTTAGGCCGTTGATCACCGGCACCGTCGCGAACCGGGCGAGCTCCTCGACCTCCGCCTGATCGAACGTGCGGATCATGATTCCGTCTACATAACGGCTCAGGACCCGGGCAGTGTCCCGGATCGGCTCGCCCCGACCGATTTGAATGTCCCGGGACGACAGGAAGAGGGCATGTCCGCCCAACTGAAAGGTGCCGACCTCGAAGGAGACCCTTGTGCGGGTCGAGCTCTTGGCGAAAACCATCCCGAGCGTCTTTCCCTCAAGCGGACGCTTGGTGTACTCACCCCGCTTCATGCGCAGAGCGAGGTCGAGCGTTGCAGTGAGCTCGGGCTTGGTCAGGTCGGGGACAACCAGGAAGTCACGCTTCACGCAACCACCGGAGGAGGCAGGGACGGAGTCAGGCCGGCGACCGGGCGGATTGTAGCGACGGAGCGCGACGCGAACAAGCCGAGGCCCCAAGACGTCACTGGCTGAGCGCGATTGACTCTCCAACGTGGATCACTACCTTCGACGACCATGCCGAACTCAACTCTTCGCGCCCTCGCCCTCGCGGCGGTGGGCGCAATCGTATCGGGAACCTTGGCGGCGCAGCAGCCGTCGGCGCCGCCGCAGCCGATCGTGGTTCGCGCCGCGCGCATGCTCGACGTGGCGAAGGGCCAGATCGTCAGCCCGGCCGTGGTCACTATCGAGGGCGACCGGATCCGCAGCGTGGGCCAGGCGCAGGACACCGGAGCGCGCGTCATCGACCTGGGCGACGTGACCCTGCTCCCCGGCCTCATCGACGCTCACGTCCACCTCACGTACGACATCTCCGGCGACTGGGTCACCCGGCCGGTCCGCGAAACCGCCGCCGATGAGGCGCTCCGTGGCGCCTCAAACGCCGTCAAGACGTTGATGGCGGGGTTCACGACGGTCCGCAATGTCGGTGCGGGTGGCTTCTCCGACGTGTCGCTGATGAAGGCCATCGACGCCGGGCTGATTCAGGGACCCCGTATCATTCCCGCCGGTCACGCCATCGGCATCACCGGCGGACACTGCGATGCCACCGGCTGGGCGCCGGGCGTGCTCGAGCTCGGACCCAAGGACGGCGTGGCGGACGGAGTTGACCAGGTCGTCGAGGCGGCCCGGTACCAGATCAAGCACGGCGCCAAGGTAATCAAAGTGTGCGCCACCGCCGGCGTGTTTTCCTATGACGCAACGCTCGGCGCGCAACAGCTCTCGGACGCCGAGCTCCGGGCAGTCGTCGAGGAAGCAAATCGCCACGGGCTCAAGGTCGCTGCCCACGCGCACGGCACCGCCGGTATCAAGGCGGCTATTCGAGCGGGGGTCGCATCGATCGAGCACGGCACGATGCTGGACGATGAGGCGATCAAGCTCATGAAGGAAAAGGGGACCTATCTGGTCCCCACCGCCTATCTGCTCACCCAGTTCAAATTCGAAGGCATACCCGCGCCGATCGCGGCCAAGGCCCGGGAAGCGATCCCCCTCGCCCAGGAGAGTCATCGAAAGGCAATCGCGGCCGGAGTGAAGATCGCGTTCGGGACCGATGCCGCGGTCTTTCCCCACGGCCAGAATGCGGGCGAGTTCGCAGTCTACGTGGGCTACGGGATGAAGCCGATCGACGCAATCCGCACCGCCACGGTCAACGCCGCCGACCTGCTCGGCGTCATCGATCGCGGCGTCATCGCCCGCGGCAAGCTGGCGGACCTGATCGCCGTGCCGGGTAATCCGTTGGAAGACGTGAAGGTGTTGGAGAACGTTGTTTGGGTGATGAAGGGGGGAGTGGTCTATAAAAGCGTACCCTTTTAAAGGATGTATCTCCGCAAGTCATCGTCATTGACGATTCTCGCAAGCCGCTCTTTCACTCCGGCTCCGTCAAAGACGATTCGCTTCTCCGGATAGTGCGGCAGCTCGAACAACACGTCCTCCATCAAGCTCGCCATCACCGTGTGGAGGCGGCGGGCTCCGATGTTCTCCATACGATCATTGGCGAGCCACGCGACTCGAGCAACCTCGGCTATCCCGTCCGCGGTGAACTCGAGGGTCGCTCCCTCCGCCGCCACCAGCGCCTGGTATTGTTTGGCCAGCGCGTTCTCGGGTTCGGTCATGATCCGAACAAAATCCTCTTGCGTCAGCGGCTGCAGCTCGACCCTGATGGGGAACCGGCCTTGGAGCTCCGGGATCAGATCAGAGGGCTTGGAAACGTGGAAGGCACCTGCGGCGATGAACAGGATGTGATCGGTCCGGACGTAACCGTATCGGGTTTGTACCGTAGATCCCTCGACGATCGGCAGGAGGTCGCGCTGTACGCCCTCACGTGAGACGTCCGGTCCCACGGCGGTCCCCCGTTCCCCGGCGATCTTGTCCAGCTCGTCGATGAAGATGATGCCGTGGTTCTCCACCCGGTCCAGGGCCTCGTTCACCACGTCGTCCATGTCCACCAGCTTCTTCAGCTCCTCGTCTACCAGGACCCGGCGCGCCTCCGGGACCTTTACGGTCCGCCGCTTCTGACGCTTGGGCAGCATGTCCTGCAGCCACTCGGTGAAGTTGATGTCGGCGCCTTCCATGCCCTGTGGAGGCTGTAACATTTCGAGACCGGGATAGCCCTGGGTGGTAACTTCGATCTCGACTTCTCGGTCGTCGAGCCGGCCTTCGGCCAGCAGCTGCCGGAGCTTCTCGCGAGAGCGCTGTCGCCGCTCGTCATCGGGGGTGGCGGCGCGCTCCGACTTTGCCTGCCCCTTGGGCGACACGATGAACACCGAAGCGCCCGCCTTTCCTGCCTTCTCTGCGGCGTCGGGAGGCTGGGGCGGCGGAGGT
>DATJGL010000396.1:0-18596 GCA_035495075.1 Gemmatimonadales bacterium | reverse complement strand
TGCTTGCCCACTACGGCAGCCTCCGCCACGGCCGGATGGTCCACCAACGCACTTTCGACTTCCATAGTGCCGATACGGTGGCCACCCACGTTCAGCACATCGTCCACCCGTCCTAGCAGCCACCAGTATCCGTACTCGTCCACCTTGGCGCCGTCACCTGCGAAGTAGCGGCCGGGAAAGCGCCGCCAATAAGTCTCCTGGTAGCGTTCGTCGTCGCCCCAGATGGTCCGGAGCATGCCCGGCCAGGGCTCAGTGAGGGTGAGAAAGCCGCCGCCCCGTTCCAGCGCGGCACCATTGGTATCGACCAGCTCGGCGGAAACGCCAGGCAGCGGAAGGGTCGCGGACCCGGGCTTGGTCGTCGTGATCCCGGGCAGCGGCGAGATCATGATCCCTCCCGTCTCGGTCTGCCACCACGTGTCTACGATCGGGCAGCGCGACCGCCCGATATGCTCGTGATACCAGATCCAGGCTTCCGGGTTGATCGGCTCACCCACGCTGCCGAGCAGTCGCAGGGTCGAGAGGTTGTGGCCGGCGGGAAAGGTGGGACCCCACTTCATGAAGGCACGGATCGCTGTCGGGGCAGTGTAGAACACCGTCACGCCGTATCGCGCAATGAGCTGCCAGAAACGATCCCGCTTCGGCCAGTCGGGTGCTCCCTCGTACATCACCACGGTGGCACCGAGCGACAGGGGCCCGTACACGACGTAAGAATGGCCAGTGACCCAGCCGATGTCGGCCGTGCACCAGAAGACGTCGTCATCCTTGAGGTCGAAGACGTACTTCGTGGTGGTGGAGACCTGGGTGAGGTAGCCACCAGTGGTGTGGACAATGCCTTTTGGCTTGCCCGTTGTCCCGGAGGTATAGAGGATGAACAGCACATCCTCGGCGTCCATCGCTTCGGGTCTGCACTCGGGCGACTCTCGGTCGAGCAGCGCGTGCCACCAGTGGTCACGCCCTTCGGTCAAGTCGGCCTGCGATGACGAAGGGTCCTGAGGCACGCCAGAGCCCGGCTGCATCGCCGGGTACTCAAACGTGCTGTACCGGCCCGTGTCGCCAGGGCCCTCCGGTCTGATGAACGACTTGTCGCTTCGGCTCCCGAGCCGCCGCTGCACCACGACAGTGTGGCGCACCGAGGGACATTCCTGGAGCGCCTGATCGGCGAACCGTTTGAGTGGCACCACCTGACCCCGACGGTAGCCGCAGTCCGCTGTGATAACGCAGACGGCCTTGGCATCATTGATCCGGTCACGCAGGGAGTCGGCCGAGAAGCCGCCGAATACAACCGAATGGACCGCGCCGATCCGGGCGCAGGCGAGCATGGCGATCGCCGCCTCAGGGATCATCGGCAGGTAGATGGCGACCCGGTCACCCCGCCGTACTCCAAGGCGGCGTAGTGCATTGGCGCAGCGATTCACGTCCCGGGCAAGATCCCAGTAGGTGAGCACACGCCGGTCGCCCGGCTCACCCTCCCAGATGATTGCGGCCTTGTTGCGGCGCGGCCCCTCGAGGTGGCGATCCAGGCAGTTTGCGGCCACATTCAGCTTCCCGCCAACGAACCACTTTGCGTGTGGCGGCGACCACTCAAGGACTTCGCTCCACGGCGTCATCCAATCGAGGTTCGACGCCTCCTCGGCCCAAAAGCCCAAGCGGTCTCGCTTGGCTCGCTCATATAGATCGGCTCCGGCATTTGCTTGCGCCGCAAACTCTGGCGGTGGGGGAAAACGCCGTTGTTCGCTGAGCAGGGTGTCGAGTTGGTCCGTCATGGCCTGGTTGGTCATGGCAAAAGGTCTAAGATGGAGCCTCAAGGTAGAACCGACCGGCCCCGTGAGCCAGAGTCGGGTTGCAGTTCTCCCGGGTCTGTCGCGGAGTGCGGTGGGCCGAGTCTGACACCTCTTGCAGTGCGGCTTCCCATGCCATTCCAAACCAATGGCTTATGGAGGTTGGCACCGCTCTCGCCCCTCGGGTGGGCGGGCCGCATGGTGCGGTCCGCGTACAAAAAAATCCGCCCGATAAGAGCACACCCGGAGCGATCCGGGGCCGCAAAACTAGAGGTCTCATCCGCAGGGGAAGGTTGGGTGAGATAGCTCGGTGCCGAAGGTGGACACAGGCCAGCCGCAGGTTTGCGCGCCAGCCTTGTCGGGTGTGGGAGGCTCTATGATGGCCACACACGACAAAGCTCGCGACCTCGTTGCCCCCCAACGTCTGGGGCTCGACACCCGAGTCGAATTCCGACAAACCGCCGTGCAGGCCCTCGAGGCGCTGCCCGAAGGCACCGGCTGCCTGGTCATCGATCTGTCGAATACCCGTCAGGTCGACTCGGCAGGCTTGGGCGTACTCATGCTGATTCAGCGGCGAGCGGCGGAGCGGCGTCAGGCGGTGGTGTTACGTCATCCAAACGACGAAATCAGGTTTCTCCTCGCCATCACCAAACTGGCTGGTCTGTTTACCATCGAGCCGGTGTCGGGGTGACCCGCCCGGCGTGGGCGGCTATGGACGGTGCCCGGAACCCTCGTTACTGTTGAGGGCCCCAACCCCTGTAATTGCCTGCCCCGCGCGTGGATGCGGGGCGGCGTTCGAAGGGCTGCCAATGAGCTCTGAAAGAAGGCGCCGGCGCGTCTTGATCGTCGAGGACGAGCCTGCGCTGCGGTTGAGTTATGAGCGCCACTTCAACCCGCGTTACGACCTGGTGTTCGCGAGTACCGGGGCCGAGGCCCTGGCGAAGGTCGAAGCAGAACCTCCGGATGTCGCCGTCCTCGACATGCGGCTCCCCGATACCGATGGGGTCGATCTCCTGCGACGAATCCGAATCCGGCACCCGACGCTTCCGGTCATCATCACCACGGCGTACATGAGCATCGAACCGCAGCTCAAGGTGCTCGACCTTCCCCACTCAGGTTACATCCTCAAGCCCTTCCGTCTCGACGAGCTCGGCGCCCGTATCGATGCCGTCCTCTGACGGCGGCATTCTCGCCGCCGTCGGTCTCGAGCGTTCGTTTGGCCATGTTCGGGTGCTCCGAGGCATTGATCTGGAAGTGCTGCGCGGCGACGTGCTGGTCGTCGTCGGTCCGAATGGCGCTGGTAAGACCACGTTGCTGCGCGTGCTGGCGGGCTTGGTTCGCCCCAGCGCGGGCGAGGTCCGAGTCCTCGGGCGAAAGCTGGAGCGGAGCGCACCGGAGGCCCGCCGCCCGATCGGATTCGTCTCCCACCAGTCGCTGCTCTATGACGATCTCACCCTCGCGGAGAACGTCGCTCTTGCCGCTCGCCTCTACGGCATGGCAAGTCCTCGCGCAGCAGCCATGCACGCGCTGCAATCGGTCGAGCTGGCGGAGCGGGCACATCAGCGTCCTCGCGAGCTGAGCCGGGGTCTCCTGCAGCGCGCGGCCGTCGCGCGCGCGTTGGTTCACGAGCCGCTCCTGTTGTTGCTCGACGAGCCCTTCACCGGGCTCGACGCGCCGGCGGCGGAGCGGCTGCGAGAGCTCTTGCTCGAGAGACAGCGGCGGGGCCAGGGGCTCCTGCTCGTGACCCACCATCTCGAGGAGGCGTGGGATCTCGCAACCCGAGTGGCGGTACTGAGCGGTGGTCGCTGGCTGCTCGAGGAGGGGAGGGCGGGACCGCTGGTGGAGTTTCTCCCGCGCTATCGCGCCCTGGTCCATGCCTGAGTGGATACGGCTCGCGCTGGTCATTGCCGCCAAGGATGTGCGGGCGGAGCTCCGAAGCAAGACCGCGCTGCTGTCGGCGACCGTATTTGCGAGCCTGGTGCTGGTCATCTTCAACTTTGCCCGCGATCCGACGGCTCTGAGCGCGACCGACCTCGCTCCCAGCGCGCTCTGGGTGACCTTCGCTTTCGCCGCGATGGTAACGATGAACCGGTCGTTCACGGTCGAGCGCGAGCACGGCGCGCTCGACGGCCTGCTCCTGGCGCCCGTGCCGAGCAGCGCACTGTTCGCCGGCAAGCTCCTCGCCAACCTCGCGTTCGTCGCAGCGGTCGAGGCCGTGGCGCTGCCGCTATTCGTCCTGTTCTTCAACGTGGACCTCTCGCGCGCGCTGCCGGGCATCATTGGAACGGCAGCGCTGGCCACGATCGGCTTCGTCGCCGTCGGCACCATCTTCGGAGCGATGGCGGTCCGCACCCGCTTCGCGGAGCTGATGCTGCCCGTGCTCCTGCTTCCCTTCATGGTGCCGCCGCTGATCGGCGCGGTTCAGGTCACGTCGCGCCTGCTTGCGGCTCGTCCGTTGAGCGAGATGATGGGGTGGCTTAGGTTACTCGCCGTCTACGACGTCGTGTTCGTGACTCTCGCCGCTCTGGCCTTCGCGTTCGTGGTGGAAGAATGACCCTCCTTGCGGGCACCGCTCCCATCGTGACGCTCGATCGGGCCCGTGTGGTCGTCCGTCGAGGGGCCATCATCAGCGGTGTCGCCCTGCTGGGAATCGCGGTCGTCGTCGTCCTCGCGCTCGGATTTACTCCGGTGGAGGCACGACAGGGGCTGGCTCAGAAAATCTTCTACCTGCACGTTCCCTCCGCCTGGTGCACGCTCTTGGCTTTTTCCCTGGTTGGAGTCGCAGGAGGCCTTTACCTGTGGCTGGAGGACCCCCGGCTCGACCGGTTCGCTGCGGCTTCGGCGGAAGTGGGCGTTGCCTTCTCGACGGTGATGCTGACGACCGGTCCGATCTGGGCCAAGCCGATCTGGGGCACCTGGTGGACCTGGGATGCTCGGCTCACGCTCACGCTGTTCCTCTTCTTTCTGTTTGTCGGCTACCTCGCCCTCCGCGCCGCGGTGCACGACCGGCACGAACGCGCCCGCTTCAGCGCGGTGTTGGGAATCATGGGCCTGCTGCTGGTTCCGTTCGTTCACCTGAGCGTCTACCTGTTCCGCACCCTCCATCCGCAGCCGATCGTGCTCAAGCCGAGCGAGCCGTCGCTCCCCTGGGAGATGCTTCGCACGCTGCTGATCTCGACTGCCATGTTCACCCTGCTGTACATCGGCTACGTAACGATCCGCTACGGCATTGCGCTCGCAGCTGACGCGCGGGAGGAGAGCGATGTCGGCTGAGCCGCCGGCCAATGGCGGGTACATGGTGGCGGCATACGTCGTGGCCGGGGCGATATTGTTGGGGTATTTCCTGTCTTTGGCCCGAAGGGCGAAGCAGGTCCTGCGTAAACAGTGAACAGGGGGCTCCGCGCGTTAGCAGGCCCCGTTCACCGTTCACGTAGTTCGACGAAAAACTAGGCTTGCGTTGATCCCGCCAAACCCGAACGAATTGCTGAGCACGAACTCGGGACGCGCGTCGCGGCCCTCGCCCCGGATGTAATCCAGGTCGCAGGCGGGATCGGGAGTCTCGAGATTGACGGTGGGCGGCAGCCAGCCGTTCCGTAGCGACAGGGCGCAGATGGCGGCCTCGATGGCGCCGCTCGCGCCCAGGGCATGGCCGTAGTATCCCTTGGTTCCGCTCAGCGCCAGCCGATACGCATGGTCGCCGAACACCTGCTTGATCGATGCGGTTTCGGTGGGATCGTTGAGCGGCGTGGACGAGCCGTGCGCGTTGATGTAGCCGATGTCGCTGGGCGCCAGATGGGCATCACGCAACGCGAGCCGCATGGCCCTGGCGGCCTGACGTCCGTCGGGACGCGGCGCTGTCATGTGATACGCATCGTTGGTAAGCCCGTATCCGCACACCTCGGCGTAGATCTGCGCTCCCCGCGCAAGGGCACGCTCACGCTCCTCCAGCACGAGAACCGCCGCCCCTTCGCCCATGACGAAGCCGTCGCGCCCGCTGTCGAAGGGGCGACTGGCTCGTTCGGGATCGTCGTTTCGGGTGGACATTGCCCGTATGATGGCGAAGGCGCCGAAGCAGAGCGGCGCCAGCGGTGCCTCGATCCCCCCGGCCACCATGGTGTCGGCATCGCCCCGAACGATCGAGCGGAACGCTTCGCCGACCGCAATCGTGCCCGAGGCGCAGCTCATCCCGTTGGTCGAGTTCGGCCCGCTGAGGCCGAACTCGATCGCGACATTGCAGCTGGCCGCGCCCGCAAAGACCATGAGCGCCAGGGTAGGGTCCACCGCTCTGGGGCCGCCGCGCAGAAACTCGGGGTACTGTTGCTCTGCGAACGCGACACCGCCCAACGCCGTCCCCATCATTGCGCCGATCGTGTCGCGGTCTTCGCGCGCCAGATCGATCCTCGCGTCGACCAACGCGAGCCGGGTTGCGGCAACGCTGAACCGCCCGAACCGATCCAGCCGGCGAGCGCGCCGCTCCTCCATGTGGTCCGTCGCCACGAAATCGTTCACCTGGGCGGCGATCCGGCTCTTGAAGGGCGTCGGGTCGAACCGCGTCACGCACTGGACCGCCGACCGGGCCTCTCGCAGTCCATCCCAGACCTGGTCGATGCCGGTCCCGATCGGTGTGATCGCGCCAATCCCCGTGATAACAACCCTGCGCAAGTCAGGCATAGCCGTTCTCCACTGCGTGACGGATGCCTGCCAACGTGCGGGAGGCAATTCCGTGAATGAACACCGGTCCGATCACCCATTCCGCCGCGGTCCGGCCGATCAAGGGCCAGCGCGGTCCCGACCACTCGTGCACGATCGATACGTCGGTGCCCCCGCTCGCCGGCGCAAGGCGCCACTCGACATCCATACCCGTTGTGATCCCGCGCACATGCCGATAGCGGATGGTCGAGTGCCCGGGATCGACCGACATTTCGGATACCCACCACGTAGGGTAGTTCACCGGGCCGAAGGGCCGCCAAGCGGCCATCTCCACCAATGCGTTGTCATCCCTGCGCTCCAGCACCCGCACCCAGCGATAGTGCCGCAGAAGCTCGGGCCACCGCTCTACTGAGGCGGCTGCGTTGAAGACGTGCTCCAGCGGCGCACGCATGAATAGACGATCAACCGTACGCATCACAGCACGCCGGGTGTCCAGGTTGCTACCAGGCGCCAGCCTGGTCGCCGTGACACTCGCGCGCAGACCCCTGCGCGCTCCAGCAGGGACATCAGCTCCGCCGGCGTGAATCCCCGGCGAATCGAGGTCATGCCGTCCGCTTTGGTGACGGGGTCGAACCGAAGCAGACGAGCACCCCAGCGAAACGCGACGATTGCGAGCGGTGCGCGACGGAGGTCGGTGACCACCACCGCGCGCCTTGCGATGCGGTCGCACGCGCGGAAGAGCTGCACCACGGATTCCGGCTCGAAATGGTGCGCCAGCATGCTGACCGCCACGAGATCCACACTCTTTTCGGCGATTGGCGGAGCACCGGCGCACCCCACGATCATGGGCAGACCCTCGGCCTGGGCCAGGCGCGCCGCTGTCGGATGGCGATCGAGCCCCATCGGCACGAGCTTCACCCCCCGGCGTCTGGCCCATCGGGCCGCCGCTCGTGGCAAGTCCCCCAGGCCACTTCCCAGATCGAGCAGCGTGACTCTCGTGTCGGGGCCGAGTCCTCGAAGCGCGCGAGCGAGCCCGAAGCGGAGGGCGGCGGCGCCACCGAACCACCGATTGGACCGCGCGATGTTGCGCAGCGAAGCTGCCACCAATCCGGAGTCGGTCAGTGGGTCATCGAGAAGCTCGGCACCAAGCCGTCGAACGAGCAGGGAAGGCATTGCTATCCGAGCGCGCCGTAGCCGCCGCGATAGTACAGCAGCGGACGTCCGTTCCCGGCCGAGCCAGCGACCACGCGTCCCACGACGATAGTGTGGTCGCCGGCCTCGACCGTCTCGTGCCTCACGCACTCGATGTGCGCGAGGGCACCGTCGAGCAGCACACCCCCGTACTGCCCTGCGTGATAGCCGACGCTGTCGAACCGATCGTCGTAAGGGTCAGCGAATCGCCGGGACATCTCCTCCTGATGGCTCGACAGGATATTGATGACAAAGCGCTCTGAGCTGACCATGAGACCATGAATAGCGGCGGTATGGTCAATCGCCACTGAGAGCAGCGGCGGCCGGAGGGAAACGGAAGCCAGGCTGTTTGCGGTCATGCCGTGCGGCCGCCCATCGGGCGCCGTCAGTGTGATCACGACGACACCGGTCGCGAACCTGCCCATGAGCTGCCTGAATTGGGCGTCGTCCACGTCGGGCACGGTCAGAGCACCATTCGCGCGAGAAACAGGGGATTGAGGACTCGGCGCGCGGGCACGAAGTCACCGGTGACGCCGATGAACGTGTGAGCCATGCCGGCGCGACGGCCCAGCCGACCAACAGCCCGGTCGAAGAGGGCCGGCCAGACCATCGCGTAGCCGATCAGCCGCTCCACCACCCATTTGCCTGCAAACGCCTGCCACCGAGCGCGGGAATAGCCGCGAAGCCGCTCGGCAGACACGGCCCCCGGTTTCCTGAGGGCTGCAGGGACGTGCTCGGCTAGCAATTCAGCCCCACGCATTGCAGTCCAAATTCCCTCGCCGGTGAAGGGATCGAAGAACTCGGCGGCGTCGCCGACCAGAGCTGCGCCGTCCACTACCGGCCGACGCGATCTGGCGGCGAACGGTCCGGTGGCCAGTACCGGACTCGCGAGCCCGGCCCGGTCGAGCCGGCCCTGCACTGCCGGGAAGCGCTCGAGCCGCTCGAAGAAAAAGTCCGTGAGCCGACCGCTGGCCGCTCGCGCGGCGTCAGCCGGTATCACAAGAGCGACGTTGGCCAGATTGTCACCCACCAGATTCAGCCCGACGTATCCATCGGAGTCCACGTGCATTTCCGCCGACTCGCCCAACCCGGGGACGCCGCTGATGTGCGCGACCAACGCGACCCGGCGCAGACGCCCGTGGGCCCGGAGCCGCAGCCGGCGGGCAACCATGGACCGAAGCCCGTCCGCCCCGACAGTAAGGCGCGCGCGGACGACCTGGCGTCCGGCCGGCCCTTGCACTGCGGCGCCCGCAACGGTTTGGCCTTCCACGAGTAGGGATACCAGGGCGGTTTGCTCGAACACCGTTGCACCGGCGTCCCGCGCGCTCCGGACGAGATGCTCGTCGAGCACCCATCGGGTCACGGACAACCCGGTCGGTCGTGCGGGCGCGGGCCGGGCTCGAGCGAAGAGCCCATGCAGCTGTGAGCCGTTCGGGCCCCTCACGACTGTTCCTGCTAAGGGGCGTGCCCCCTCCCGCTCCAGCTGTTCTACAAGACCGAGACGATCCAGCAACCGCACCGCTTCGGGGCTCAGGTATTCGGCGCAAGGCTTGTCGCGGGGGAATGCCGCGCGATCGATTACCACCACCTCGAGCCCCTGGCGTGCCAGGAACGCCGCGGTCGCACTGCCCGCGGGTCCGGCACCGATGACGAGCACGTCGGTCACGAGTTCCTGCATGTCAGCCCACCCGCGCAAACTCGTCCGCGTCGAGCCGGAGAACGTCCGGGCTCGGGAAGCTGTACTGCAGGCTGAATGTGACTCCGGTTCCGACGCCCGCGTATGTCACGGTGACCGTGGTCGAGCTCGCGGTCCAGGTGCAAGGGCGATCGCTGCTGTTCTCGATACCGTCCGTAATAGACAGGAATGTCTGCAGACAGGCACCATCAGGGTCGAACCGCCACGTGACGGTCTGGACGGTACTCGGAAGGAAGCCGCTCACCACGCCATGCCAGGTGCCGATCAGGGCGGAGGGCTGAGGCGCCTCCGGAGGCGGTGGCTGGCTTCCTCCTGCGGGGGGCAACGGCACGCCGGCCGTTGGCCCGGGCTCGATCGGCGTCGGTCCGCACCCAGTTATCAGAGCGAGGGCCGAGCCAGCCAGAGCCACGCGCACCAGCCGGCCAGCGCCGCTGCTCCTGTCGCCAGTGCGTTCACGCCGTCGTTGTCGAGCCAAGCAAGTCCTCCCACCGGGGTCGTGGGCGTTCCGCACCGATGTACGCGCCGCTCGGATGGCTGGGCGCACGCGGGGCAACGGAACCGTCCCTGCATGGACGCGCCAAGGGCGGAGTCCAGCACCATCCCGGCGAAACCTACTGCGGCAGCGGCTCCTAGGAGGGCCGGCTGCCGCGCCACCCAGGCGCCGCTCGCTGCCACCAGGGTTGCACCAGCCAGGGCCGCCAGGCACCCGAGCAACGTCACCCCACCGTTGGTCCCGGTGGGTACCGACCGCCAAGTGAGCAGGTGACGCGGTGGGGTTGGGCTCCATGCACCGACTGCGGTGGCCCACGTATCCGCGGCGGCGGCCGCCAGGCTCGAGGTTGTGATCCAGGCAGCCAGGCTCGGTTGATCGCGAGCCAGAAGCGCACCGAGAGCCGCCGGTCCTCCGTTGGCTATGACCTGCCATTGATCGCGGCAATTCCCCTTGGGATCGCTGACAGCGGAGGGATGGTCCGGTTCGATTCGGGAGACCGCGCTGCTCGAGACGAAAAACGCCGCGAGGGCGGCCGCGCCGGGCCAGCCGGCGGTGAAGAGGATCGCGCAGCCGACCACCGTGGCGGCTAGCGCGCCGCCGCCGGTCAGCACACGCGCCTGCCATCCGACCGCGGCGACGGCGGCAGCAAGGGCGGCGGCGAGGAAGGGAGACACGAGACCGCCGTTGCCGAGTGCGGCCTAGGTTTCGGCGGAGCTGTCGAGCTCGGAGCGAAGTTCGGTTAGGATGCGCGCGCGCAGTCGGTCGGGGCAGCACTGCCCCCTCGCCTTGTGCTCGAGCATTTCGAGGAAGCGCTTTTCGAACTGGAGGTGCTCGAAACACGGACGGCACTTCTCCAGATGCTCTGTGATCTTGGCGGCGTTCTCCGGTGTGATCTCCTCCTTGAGATAGTCCTGCAGCAAGGAGAGAGCTTCACGACATTTCGGGCCCCCGGCCATCAGCTGATTCCCATCCGATTACTGCTTGAGGGGGGCGCGGTCACGCGCCCGGATGTACCCCATCTCCACCGCGTGGTCGTAGAGCACCTCCTGCAGCTGACGACGGGCCCGGAAGAGCCGGGACTTGACGGTGCCGACGGGAATGCTCAGCACGTCCGCGATTTCCGCGTAAGGGAGATTCTCGATGTCGCTCAGCACCAGCACTTCGCGAAACTCCTCCGGGAGTCGGTCGATCGCCTCGAGTACCTTCGCATCGACGATTCGGGAGAAAAACGTGCCTTCCGGATCCTCGTCGTCTACCGCCCGAAACGATGCGTGCGGCTCCGCAGTCTCGAGGTCCATCGGGATCGGTTCCCGCTGGCGCCGCCGGTAATCGTTGATGAACGTGTTCCGCAAAATCGTGAACAGCCAGCTGCGGATGTTGGTTCCGGGTTGGAAGCTTTGCCAGGAGCGGAAGGCCTTGAGCACCGTATCCTGAACCAGGTCCTCCGCGCGGCTGGGATCTGTGGTCAGCCGGAGGGCCAGCCGGTACAGGCTGTCGAGCTGCGGAATGACTTCCGCCTCAAAGGCCTCCCGGCCGGGCGCTGGGTCGGTCATCCCGCAATGTTCCGGCGGGAAGGTCCCGGCGCAAGGACCCCTGGATGGGGCGGCTCTGAACGGCTATGTTCCGCCCCGTCTGGTGGCCCTGAACGCTTCCGCGACACCACCCTCCCGTGCCCGACTCGCCGCCGATTCCAGCCTTTCTCCCGCTGAGCCTGCTCGAGGCGCTTCGTAATCTCGACACCCCTGTCGAGGACGGCCTTGAGGTCATGGCCAAGGACATCGTATCCCGCCGGCTTGGGCTCAGCGATACTGTCGCCGCCCAGATCGAGCGCTATCGCCAGGCCACGCAGCGCGAAGGCAGCGTGACCGAGGACGAACTGGTCTCCGTGCTTCGGCTGGTGGGGCGTCGGCCGGATGCCCCGCTCGTCTTTGCCGACGCCGGTCGCCGCGCGGCGCGCTATGCCGTACGGGCCAACGGCGGGTCGAGGGCGCTGGCGAAGGTGTCGCCGTGGGCGCTGGGCCGGTATCTGGCGCGGCGCGCGGCCCGGCGGATCTCCGCCACGTGCTTCCGGGGCCAGCTCGGAACGAAAGGGGCCGAAACCGAGGTCCGCATGACCCGGCCGCTTTCGGTGAGCGCAATTTCCGATGGCAGTGCGTGTGTATTCTACGGCGCGGCATACGGTGAGCTGCTGCGCACGCTCATCAACTTCGAAGGGACGATGGTGCACGAGCGGTGTGAGGGCCGGGGAGATCAGGCCTGCTTGTGGCGTGGCCAACGCGCGGGTGACTACGAGTGACGCCGCTGGCCGGGCTCGACCGAAGCGACTTGCGCGCGGCCCTCGAAGAAGCCGGTGCCGACGCATGGCTGCTCTACAACTTCCGGGGCGTCAACCCGGTGGCGGGGCGGGTCCTCGGCGTGGGCGGGATGGGAACGCGCCGCCTGTTCGTGCTCCTCCCGCGCGACGGGGAACCGGTCGCCGTCGCGCATCGCATCGAGCTTCAGGGAGTGGACGGCTTTCCGGGGACGGTCGTACCCTATTCCCGCTGGGAAGAGCTGCACCAGGCGCTGGGTCGATTGGTCAACGGGCGCACCGTCGCGATGGAGGTCTCGCCTGAGGACGCAGTGCCCTATCTCGACCGCGTTCCATTCGGTGTCGTGGAGCTGGTTCGCCGTCTTGGCGCGCGTGTGGTTCCCTCGGGTCCGCTCGTCTCCCGGTTTGCCGCGCGCTGGAGCGCGGCGGAAATGGCGGGCCACTCGGCCGCAGCGGAAACCATCGCTGCGATTGCACGATCCGAGTTGAGTCGGGTAGTGCGCGAGCCGGGTGTCAGCGAATCGGCGGTACAGGCCCGAGTCGTTCGCGCGCTCGAGGAACATCACCTCGTCTTCGATCACCCACCAATTGTTGCGTTCGGTTCGAACGCAGCGAACCCACATTACGAGCCGATCGCGGGGCACGACGCACGGCTCGAGGCGGATCAGGTCGTGCTGCTGGATCTCTGGGGCGCGCCGGGGGCGGAGGCCGTCGCCGCCGACCAGACCTGGATGGGGTTTGCCGGTGCCGAGCCGGCCGCTCGCCTCGAGCAGGTCTGGACCGTCGTTCGTGACGCCAGGGATGCCGCGATCGGCGCGATTCTCGACGCGGCGCAGGCAAGACGGCCCATCGCCGGTTACGAAGCGGATCGGGCGGCCCGCGCGGTGGTCGAGCGAGCCGGCTTCGGCCAATGGTTCGTGCATCGTACCGGTCACTCGATCGACCGCGACTTGCACGGCTCGGGTCCACATCTGGACGACTACGAGACGCACGACGATCGCCGACTCGGCCCGGGCGTCGGCTTTTCGGTGGAGCCGGGGGTGTATCTCCCGGGCGAATTCGGCGTTCGCAGCGAGGTCAACATGTTCTGGGGACCGGAGGGACCGCAGGTGACACCGAAAGCGCCGCAGCGAGAGCTGATCACGGCCCGCGGCTGAGGCGATGCGATTCCTCCTCGCTGCGGTGCTCGCCGCCGCGAGCCTGGCCCGATCAGAGCCTTCCCTTCAGCTGGACGACCGACTCGCGCTCCGCGCCGTCCGGTTTTATCGAGCTGATCATCGAACCACCAGGGTCACAGCGTTTCTGGAGATTCCCTACGCCGCGCTCGTCGACCCGGCCGGCGGCGGAGCCGGAACCGGCTACCAGGTGACCGTTCGAGTGGCGGACTCCACCGGCGCAGTCCTGCACACCGAGTCGTGGACCGGGACGGTGCCCCCCTCGGCGCAGGCCGGCGCGGCAGCGGTCGAGACGGTGGAGTTCCTGGTCGCCTCGGGTCGCTACCGCCTCGATGCGGTCGCGCGAAACCCGCTGACGGGTCGCGAAGCCCGCGCGACGCTCGAACTGGAGGGATTCGATCGACCGCCGGCTGTTTCCGACCTGCTGCTCTCCCCGGGCATCCGCCTGGTCTCAGCCGGCGACACGGTACCACAGCCGGGGGAGCTCCGCCGCGGCGGCGCCCTCGTGACGGCGGCCGCCGTTCCCCGACTCGGTCCTGCGCATACCACCGCACACTATCTCCTCGAGATGTATGCCACGGGCAACCACGAGGAAGTCGGCAACATTACCGTATCGGTTCGCGACTCGACCGGTACGACGACGCTCCGCTGGCGGCCGGTGCCGGTCCGGGTGCCATCGGGTGGCAGCACGTTGCATGGGCACGTGAGCCTCGCCGGCCTGAAGCCGGGCCGCTATACCCTGATGGTTTCGGTGGCGGTGGCGGGTCAAACGAACGAGCGCGGGGCGGAACTGGTGGTCGACGGCGGGAGCGTGGCTCAGGTGAAGAGCGTGAACAGTGAACGGTGAACCGTGAACGGGCAACTCCGCTGAGCACCGGAGCTCCCTGTTCACTGCTTACTATTCACGCAATTCTCAGCTTCCGGTTGATTCCACCAAAACATCTCCCTCGCGAAACTGATGCTGGTAGAGTCGGGCATAGAGACCACCCCGCGCCAGCAGCTCTGCGTGACTGCCTTCCTCGACGATGCGTCCGCGGTCGAGCACCACCAACCGGTCGGCTCGCCGGACCGTGCTGAGGCGGTGCGCGATAATGAGGGTCGTGCGGCCGGCCAGCAGCCGCTCCATCGCATCCTCGATCAGCCGCTCGCTCTCGTTATCCAAACTGCTGGTCGCCTCGTCGAGGATGAGAACGGCGGGATCCTTGAGCAGCGCGCGGGCGATCGCAATGCGCTGACGCTGACCACCGGACAACTTCACCCCCCGCTCTCCGACCACCGTATCGTAGCCCTCCGAGAGCCGCTCGACGAACTCGTGCGCGTGCGCAGCCCGCGCGGCGGCCTCGATCGCCTCCTGGGTCGCCGACGGTCGTCCGTACGCGATGTTTTCACGAACGGTCCCGCTGAAGAGCGCCGGCTCCTGGGGCACCAAGCCGATCGCGCCCCGAAGCTCCGCCAGGCGCAGGTCCCGTATGTTGACCCCGTCGAGCAGAATCCGGCCCTCGCGCACATCCCAGAACCGCGGGAGCAGGGACACTAGTGTTGTCTTGCCGGCGCCGGACGGTCCGACCAGTGCGACGACCTCGCCCGGCGCTACGGTCAAGTCGATGTCCCGAAGCACCCACGCTGAGGCAGGATCCACTTGATAGCGGAAAGAAACGCGTTCGAAGCGGACCGACCCGGTGACCGGTCTGGGTAGCGGCTTCGGCGCCGGCGAATCCGCGATGGGTGGTGCCGTTTCCAGCAGCTCGAAGACTCGCTGCGCCGCTCCCACGGCCTCCTGATAACTGCTGAAGAACGAGGCGAGCCCGCCGATCGCCGCTGCGATCGTCACTGTGTAGAGGAGAAACGAGACCAACGCACCCGGCGTGAGCTTACCGTCGAGCACCAGGAGGCCGCCCTGCCACAGAACGAACACGATCCCGCCAAATGTGGCGAAGGTGAGCACACCGAAGAACACGCCGCGCACCTCGGCGCGTACCAACGCCGCGCGGACGCTGGCCAGGATGCGATCGCCGTACCGCTGCCGCTCCGCCGGCTCCTGCACGAAGCTCTGCACCGTCCGGATCTGGCTCAGCGCTTCCTCGGCAACCGCGGTGGCCTCGGCCACCTTATCCTGGACGCCGGTGGTCATGTGGCGCAGCCGTCGGCCGAAGTAAAAGGCCGACCCAACCACGACCGGCACGACGCCGAGGGCGGTGAAAGTGAGGCGAGGCTGCATGTAGGTCAGCACGACGACTCCACCTATGAGCGCCAACGCCTGTCGCGAGAACTCCGCGATCTGATGGCTCATGACGCTCTGCAACAAGCCGATGTCCGTGGTGAGGCGACTGGTAAGCTCGCCGGTGCGGCGGTCGGCGAAGAATCCGGGGGGCATTGTCAGCAGCTTGTCGAACAACTCGCGCCGCAGGCCGGCGACGGCTCGTTCGCCGGTCGCACTCAGATAATAGGTCTGGATGAAATTGAGCCCGGACTGAACCGCGAACAGCGCCAGTAACAGAAGTGCGATGCGATCGAGCAGCGCGCGGTCGCGACGGAGAAACGCGGCATCGAGGAGGTAGCGGACGATCTGGGGGAATGCCAATCCGATGGCGGCACTCAGCAGCAGCGCCAGCGTCGCCAGCGCCAATCCGGCCCGATAGGGCCGCACCCTGGGCCAGAGCCGAGCCAACTGACCCGGTGCGGGGAACCGCCGCCGGATGCCGGATGCCGTAGGCTGTTGTGTCATTGCCGGAAAGTTAATTCAAAGGACACCGCGGAGGCCCGCAGAGGCGCTAAGCAAGGCGAATCAGTGCAGGCGGCTGGGGGATACGATCGCTTCCTGCTGGGGCTTGCTCAGAATCAGCAGGGTAGACGGTCGCTTTGCATTAGCCCACGGCAGATTTCGGTCGACGGCCATCGCCAGGAACAGCAGTGCAAGGTAGAGTAGAGAGTAGCGATACAGCTTCCAGGCGGTCGGTGTTACGCCTGGCGTCCGGAGTAGGCGGATGCAGAACCAGAGAAGCGGGGCGCCCAGCAGAGCAGCACAGACCGCGTAGAACCAGCCAAACGCGCCAAACAACACCGGCATCAGCGTGAGCGGCAGCAGCATCAGCGTGTAGACCAGCATCTCGAACTTGGTGCGCTGCTCTCCACGGACCACCGGCATCATCGGGATCCCGGCTCGGGCATACTCGGCTCGCTTAATGAGCGCGAGAGCCCAGAAATGCGGTGGGGTCCAGTAAAAGATGATTGCGAAGAGATACAACGCCGCGAGATCGAGGCGTCCGGTTATGGCAGCCCAACCGACCAGCGGTGGGAACGCCCCCGCCGCGCCTCCGATCACGATGTTCTGGGGACTCGAGCGCTTGAGCCACACGGTATAGACGAACACGTAGAACAAAAGGCCGCCCAGCGCGAGCTCAGCGCTCAGCGGATTGACCAGCTGCCAAAACAGATAGAATGCGATGATGGCCAGACCGATGCCGAATGCCAGCGCGACTGAAGGGGCAATCCGTCCTGCAGGAACGGGTCGCCGGCGGGTCCGGGACATCTTGTCGTCGATGTCGCGGTCGAACCACATGTTGATCGCGTTGGCGCCGCCTGCCATGAGGTATCCGGCGACGATGACGGTCAGGACCAGCTGGGGTGACGGCAGCCCCCGATCGGTCACGAACATGGGCGCGACCGTCGTGACCAGGAGCAGCGAGATGATGCGCGGCTTGGTGAGCGTTACCAGGTCGGCTGCCAGCGAAGGCCGGCGAGCCTCCACGGCCTGGGAAGGAACCTCCACGAACTTGCCTCCGGATCAGCGGGCGAAAGCGGGGGAAAGAACGGTGTCTGAAAGGTGCTTGTCAAGCCGAATCACGCCGTGACCGATGCCCGGACCCAATCCAGTCCCGATCCCTGGGGCGAACGGCTGCACCGTCGGCTTGGGTTATGGAGCGCGGGCGCCGTGTTGGTCGGCATTACCATCGGCAGCGGCATCTTCCGGGTTCCGGCGGGAACGGCAGGAATCCTCGGTGTTCCCGGCGAGGTGATGCTGGCGTGGGTGCTGGGCGGGGCTATCGCGCTGACCGGCGCGCTCACCGTCGCAGAACTGGCTGCCGCGCTTCCCCGCTCGGGCGGCGTCTTTGCGTTTCTGCTGGAGGCATTTGGTCCACTGCCCGCATTTCTGTTTGGCTGGTCGGAGCTCGCCGTGCTGCGGGCGGCGGCCCTGGGTGCCATCGCGACGATCTTCGCCGAATATCTCGGCTACTTCCTCCACTTCGATCCTCCGACCGTCAGGAAGGTCGCCGCCGTTGCGATCATCGGGATCGGTTTGCTCAACTACGTCGGGGTGCGCGCGGCGGCCACGGTGATGAACCTGGTTACGATCGCGAAATTCGCTGCGATCGCGCTCCTCGGGACGTTGGCGTTTGCGGCGGGTGACGGCAACGCCGACCACTTCAGGCCCATCTGGACCGGCGGCGTCTCGCTGTCTCTGGTCGCCACGGCGCTGGTGCCGATCATGTGGACCTACGACGGCTGGGCCGACGTCTCGTTCATGAGCGGCGAAGTACGCGATCCTGGCCGGACTCTCCCGCGCGTGCTCATCGTCGGCACGCTGGCGATTATCGCCATCTACCTGCTCGTCAACGCAGCGTACGTCTACCTGCTGCCGTTGCCGGTCATGGCGGAATCGCGTCTGGTCGCGGCGACCGCCGCCGAACGCATCCCGTCGCTCGGCAGCAGTGGGGCCGCGCTCGTGTCGGCGTTGGTAATGGTCTCGTGCTTCGGGTCGCTGAATGGATCGATGATGGCGGGGCCGCGGATTTTTTTCGCCATGGCCGACCGGGGCCTCTTCTTTCAGAGTGTCGCGCGAGTCTCCCCCCGGTTCGGCAGTCCCTCCGCGGCGATCTGGCTGGCCACCGGTCTCGGCGTGGTCTATGTGCTGCTCAATGACTTCCAGCAGCTCGCCGACAAGTTCATCCTGGGCATCTGGCCGTTCTACGCGCTCTCCGTGGCCGGCGTCTACGTCCTTCGGCGGACCCGCCCCGAGCTGCCGAGGCCGTATCGTACCGTGGGATATCCGGTCACCCCGGCGTTGTTCCTGCTCGCTTCGGTGGGGATGGTGGCGAACGCGCTGGTGACGGATCCGGTGAACACGGGAATTACGTTTGCGATCATCGGCGCGGGGGTGCCGGTGTTTTACCTGTGGAGGAAAAGCGTAAACGGTAAACAGTAAACCGGAGGCTCCGAGTCATGGGACCTCCCGTTCACGCGGTTATCTCCAACGCCATATCCGCCGCCTTGACTGAATGGGTCAGCGCTCCCACCGAAATGA
>DATJGL010000395.1:0-3668 GCA_035495075.1 Gemmatimonadales bacterium | reverse complement strand
TCTGGTGCAACGAAGTGTCCCGGCAAGTACGTCCCGATGATGAAGCGGATGCCACCTAGGGGAGGGAATATACCAGGCGCCGCCGGATTGTTCCCCGCGTTCGGGTAGGTTGCGGGCTCGTCGGCATTCCAGAGGAAGGCGAGCTCTCCTATGCCAGGGATGGGCGTCCCATCGACTTTCTCGTCTCGCACAAAAACAGACCGACCCTTGGCGTCATGGCCGGTGACAACCGTGCGTACCTTCATTTCCTGTCTCCTTCTAGTCCGGCTTGTTCATGATCACGTTTCTCTCGGTCAGATCGAACGACCGTGAGGCGAAATATTGCAACTCCAGCAATTCCATTGACGCCGCCGCCCATTCCCTGGAAGGGAAAAGCCATCTGAGCGGCAGCGCGATTCCGTTTGTGCTAAACTAGAAGCCAGCGATCACCTCGAGGACTTGGTCATGCCCGAAGGCGGCGCGGCCGCGAAATTCGCGCGCGCATCCTGGATCAGCCATCGATCGGCGTGGCGGACGGCCACGAAGAAAAAGTTGATCGGTACCACGGGGATGATCGCCCCATTTGGACCGTTGACGTTGTGCACGGTAAGGAGCGCGTCGACGACCGCGACATCGGGTGTGATGAAGCGGAACCGGTAGTTGGAGAACGCCGCTTGCGTGGTACCGTTGACGGCTTGCTGCGCCTCGGGACCGAAGTCCTTCACCATTGCGACCCGCCCTTGCAGAAAGTCACCCTGCGGCGTCACGAACGTGGCGTCTTCGGCGAATAGGGACGCTCGGAGTTGGGCGTTCTTCTGAACGAAGGCGTTAGCAAAGGTATCCCCGAGCGCACGAATGGCTCCTTCGTCTCCAGGCTTGAAGGCACTCGCAGCGCTGGTCGCACCGATGACGAGCGTACATGCGAGAAACGCTAAGCCGAGACGCTGCATCAGGCCTCGGAGCGCTGACCTGGGCTTCTGGGGCGCTGAATTGATGGTGTGAATCCGATGTGCGTACATGGTGTCTCCCGTAGTGATGAACTGATGCACGGATAAAGCGAACTGCATCAGTTACAGTTAAGGCCGCCGCGATTTTCCCGGTGCGCTCTTTCCGGTCCACGTTACAAATCCTGCGCCGTTGGCCGGATGACGATCTCGTCGATCTCCACCTCGGCCGGTTGCTCGATGGCGTAGGCGATCGCGCGTGCGATGGAGTCGGCCGGAATAGCGATCTTGTAGAACTCACGCAGGTTCTTCCTGGTCGCTTCCTCCGAGCTGCTTTCTGGAAGCTCCGTAGCGACACCGCCAGGAGAGATCATCGTGCAGCGGATGTTGCCGGCATGTAGTTCCATCCGGAGTCCTTCAGTCACCGCCCGCACGGCGAATTTCGTCGCGCTGTAGACAACGCCGCCCGGCGCGAAGACTTTGAAGCCCAAGATCGAAGCCATGTTGATGATCTGACCCTGCTTTTGT
Organism: Gemmatimonadales bacterium; assembly: GCA_035495075.1. Lineage (GTDB taxonomy): Bacteria > Gemmatimonadota > Gemmatimonadetes > Gemmatimonadales > GWC2-71-9 > DASQPE01. The sequence continues at coordinate 2,217 of DATJGL010000395.1, read as the reverse complement.
TTTTGCATGATCGGCAGCACCGCGGCCACCCCGTACAAGAGGCCCTTGATGTTCAGATCAATCATCCGGTCCCATTCATCGACCTTGAGTGCCGCCATAGGCGCAATAGGCATGATCCCAGCATTGTTCACGATCACGTCGATCCGGCCGTGCTTGTCGATCGCGCCGTGAACTAAAGCCTCCACATCGCCGCGCTGCGTCACATCGGTCTTGAAACCGAGAGCGCTGCCGCCCTTGGCGCTAATGTCGTTGACGACGGCGTCGATCCGATCCTTCCGCCTCGCTCCGAGCACGACTTTGGCGCCCTTCCCCGCGAGCAAGCGCGCGGTGCTTTCGCCAATGCCGCTGCTGGCTCCGGTGATTACTACGACTTTGTCTGCAATGTTTGACGTCCCCATCGTCTGTTTCCCCGTATCAAGACAATTAAGAATGCGAATGTTTCTGACGGCGGTTTGCGCTCCACTCGATGACCAGCCCCGCGATCGCGGACTTCCAGAACCAATGAGTGCAAGAAGGCCGCTAGGCCGGTGTGAGTCGACAGATTGGCGCTCCGGTCGGCCCACAGAGGCAGACGCTCGGATCGGCCCGCCGCGCCCTCACGCAGTCGGAATCACGGGCTCGCTGCAGCGGCCGAGAACAATCCGGTGGCACTCACGCGTCGGTCGTCCCTTTCCGGCTCGGCTGCCCGGAACCCTACTCCGTCGATCTGAAACCGGCCGACCAGGAGACGGTCCGACGCTGCAGTCACGATCAGCCAGCCCGACTGGCCCCGGAACACGCCGGTCGGACGGGTGGCCGAGCCGATCAGGATCAGGGCCAGGACCTCGTCCGCTCCATCGGCGGCCTCGGAGATTCGATAGCGGCCCACGCCGAGAGGAGCTCCATTCGTGCGGGTGAACAGGATGGCACCCTGGTCGCTGCACACCCCAAGCGACACGACGAAGGCGCCCGGGAAGTGATCCTGGTTTTGGACCGCCCCGAACTCTGCGTCGCCGGATGCGCTGATGGCGACAGCCCCGCGAACCTCTGCGCGGAAGGAAGACCGCCTCTCCACGCCCCGAGGAGCGACTGGCAAAGCCGATGGCCCTTTAGCCATGGGCGCCCGTGACCCATCGATCGGCCGGTCCGTGACGTTGGGGGGCTCTGCCGGGCGGGGCTGATTGTCGACCTGACGCAGCAGGGCGCGCTGACCAGTAACGCGGAAGGCAGCGGCCACCTCGACCCGCCGGGTTGCCGTACCGCTGAGCGTTCCGGCGATGCTGTAGCTGGCTGTGGCGTGGCTCAAGAGTGCCCACTCGGGCGTCTGCGCCTGAGCGGTGGACGCCACGATGAGGACGCTCGCACCCAGGAGCTGCGTGGTGGAGTACACGGAAATACCTCTCCGGTTGAATAGTGGGAGGTCAGTCGCGCAGCAGCAGCGCTTTCGTGGCCTCTATCCGGGCGGGATCGAGCCGGCGAAGCAATTCCAATTGCGCGAGGATGATCGATTCTTGGACCGAGCTGGCGGCCGGAAGGCCGGAATAGAGGGCGGACATTGTGCTTCCCCTGAGTCGAGCGCGAGAACCGACCTCGCGTGATTCGTGTGGCGGACTTCAACCAGCCACCCGGAAGGAGTGCCCCAGTCCGCGTAGTTCTAATATGACCGGTCATCTTGGATTGTCAAGCCCCCAAGATATGCCGAATTGCACAGCAAGAGTGACCGCACTTGACACAGTTAAACCGACCGGCCATATTCGTTTCATGCCTAGACCCAGCATCCGCGACCACCTGGTCGCCAGCGGCTTGGAGGCGCTCCACCGGCAGGGGTTCAATGGCTCCGCGGTGCAAGACATCACCGATGCGGCCGGCGTGCCCAAGGGTTCCTTCTACAACTACTTCGAGAGCAAGGAAGCGCTCGCCCTCGAGGTCATCGACCGCTACGGCGAGGAGGTGAGGGCGCTGGCCGGCGTGCTGAGCGACGAGTCGATCTCGCCGCTGGAGCGGCTGCGGCGGTATTTCGCGTTGGTGGCGACCAAATTTGCCGCTCGGAACTACGAGCGAGGTTGCCTGATCGGGAATTTCAGCAACGAGCTCGCCGATCAGAGCCGTCTCATTCGGGATCGACTCAGCTCGAACTTCGCGGCCTGGTCGCGGCCGATCGAGACCTGCATCCGGGATGGGCAGAAGGCGGGTGAGATCTCGCGAGATATAGATGCCCGCGTACTCGCCGATTTCCTG
>DATJGL010000394.1:0-3832 GCA_035495075.1 Gemmatimonadales bacterium | reverse complement strand
CGTCGTGATGGGACAGCGCCGGATGATCGGCCGAGATGCCGCGCGCGTGCGCCCGGAATGCCTGAGCCCGTTCCGCGGTGTCCAGAGTGCCGCCCAGCTCCACGATCTCGGCCCAGGTTCGCACGGACTCGGCGGGACGTCGAGGCGCTAGTGCCACGACTTCGGCCACTCCGGGCAGGGCAAGGGTCCCGTTGTCCAGATTGGGCAGCGCGGTCTCGGAGGCAAAGATGACGCGTGGCCCTGCCTCGATCAGCGCGCCCGTCAGGCGAGAAGCGGGAAGGCTCGGATCGACCGCGACCGAAACAGCGCCGAGACAAACAGAGGCCCATTCCGCTATTAGCCAGTCCTGACTGAGCTCGGCAACGATGGCGACCCGATCGCCGGGCTTCACGCCGGAACGCTCCTGCAGGTAGAGGGCGGTCCGGATGACCTGCCGGTCGAAACGCCAGTCGGGCAAGGGGGTCCAGGCTTCGTCCGTACGCACGAGCACGGCGGCCTCGCGGGCGTGGTGTCGCATGGCCTGGAGGTACAACTGACTCAAGGTCTCGGGCAGCGTGCCGAGGGGCTTGCTGGTCGTCTCCGTCCGCTCGGCGAACAGCGAGTCGATGTATCCCAGGACAAGCAACCACTCGAGATGGACCATCAGACTCTCCGGCTCAACAACCGGTACAGGTGAAACCGCTCGGCGGTCCCACCATGTGGCCGCACGGTCACGCTCCGCCCCCCGAGCTGAACGGCCAGGCGCACCCGAATGGCTTCCAGGTCCGGGGCGGCCCCGCCGATCGGCTCGACCACGACCTCCGCGGGCTGCGTGTCCGGTATCATGTCGGAGGTACTGGATCCACCGGGGGGCCGGTACCACCACACCGCGATGTCGTCGTGCGCCGGGGCCACAGTCGTCACGGCGTTCAGAAGGTCGAGAATCTGCAGTCGGGCCATCAGCTTGCCCTCACAGCGAAGCCGGGGACATTACAGATTGCACCCTGCTCAGTGGGGCGGGATAGCACGGAATTGCCATCGCCAAGGGGGCAAAAAGCTCGATGATGTGGCTCTTTACCTACGCCGAGCTCATGGGCGAACACCTGCTCCGGAAGTACGATGTGCAGCCGGCCGTTCTGCAGGGCTACCAACGGGCCTTTCTGCACCGGTCCACGCTGCTCTGGGGCACGCCCCAAGCCCCCTGCCCGCTGATGGGCCTGTCTGTGGGCGGCGAATGCCACGGGCTCGCCTTCAAGGCTCCGTGGCTCAAGCGGCGAGCCCTGCTGCGCAGGTTCCAGCCGACGGAGAACGCTGCGGAGTATCGACGCTTGCGATTGCCGGTACGGTTTGCAGGGGGGGCCGAGCAGCGGGCGCTGGTTTGGCTGAGCGATGCGGCGGTAGCCGACGGGTCCCGGTGGGCCGACCAGAATGTCGTGACCGAGGCGCTGCTGGCGGCACATGGGACGGTGGGTAGGGGAGTGGAGTACGTGCGTACCATTCTCCACGCGCTCGACCTCTGGGGGCTGCGCGATCCGCTGGTCGATTCGGCTTGGGCCCGGCTCGCGGCCTGGCAACCTCACTGAGCGCGGACGCCGCCGGCTAGCTTCTACGAGTCCACCGAACACCGCCACAACCCTCGCACCGTTGGTGCACCTTACGAAACCGGGTACCAACCCGCAAGTCGTAGTTTTCCTCTACGCTTGCGTCGGGGTACTCCCCGATCAACCGTCCCCCGCTTCCAGTACGTCGTGCGCCGCCTCGGCGTCGGCAGGCGCGACCACCAGGCGGACCGCGGACATCACAGACATCGCCGGGAGCATCCCGCCGCCGTCGTCACGCAGCACTATGGCCTTGATTCCGTTCGATTCCAGGATCGCGCGGGCAAGCTCGGCCTCGACCTCGGTCGTGAAACGACGGACCACCACGTACTCTGTCGCCATCAGCCGACCCCCGCAACCACCACCTTTTCCTTCAGCACCCAGACCTTGGTAGCGAAGAACAGCTTGATCATCAGGTCGTGCTCAGCCGGGCGCACGATCGCGACCAGCTGGTCCGAATCGTTGCCCTTGGTGCTGCGTACCGTCTCTTTGACCCGGAGCCGTGTGTTGACGTCGTCGAACCACGGAGGCAGCAGCGATCGCTCCTGCTTCTTCAGCACGTCTTTGGTCCGCTCGCCGGTGGGATCTGCCAGCGCGATCTGGCAGTAATACCACCCGCGGTAGCTGCTCCGTCCGGCCCGTGCAAAGGTCAACGACCGGCGTTCCAGGCCCACCCAGGACTTGAGACTCGGCGTGGCACGAGGACGCACCTCGATACGCTCGTCGCCAGCGCTGGGCACCCGCACCAGGAACTCCCAGAAATGGTGGTTGGCGGTGTTCGCGTCGACGACGGCGTAGGTGAACTCGGTGCCTGAGACGGGCTCACGGGTGAAGGTCCAGGAGGCCCGCCGCTCTCCCATCGCCTCGATCTGGAGCTTCGCGAGCCGGTACCGGCGATATCGTGGCATCCGGGCACCTCCGGTTGGAGCGTGGCTGTCGGGACGGGACGCTCAATAGTATCGCAACAGCGGTCCCCGCGCGCGGCGCTAGTGGGTCACCTCCGGCGCATGTCCGCCAGGATCGGTTCCGGAGTGATTGGGCCGCCCAGGAAATCCGTGATGACCTTCTGGCTCTCGCGCTCGAGCCCGAACCGATAGAGCCGGGGCGCCACCCAGGCGTACCAGCTCGTGTCCCCTTGCACGAACGGCCCGTGCATGGCAGTGGTGCGCGCCCGGATGGCGGCAATCAGCACCGCCCCGATGGCGTAGTTCAGCATGTAGCCCGGTGCGTCAACCAGCTGCCCACGCATAGCCCACCACGACAACTCCGAATGGGGCCGAATGCGCAGGAAGTCGCGAGTGATGTCGGTCCAGACCTGGTTGGGGTCGGCGCCGGGGTCGCGCCCCAGACGTACCTCGAAGAGAGCCCAGGCGACATCCATGACGATCCCGGCGTAGCGGGCGCGGAGCCCGTCCGCCAACGGGACCGAGTCGCCCAGCCACCGTTGCTGCCAGCCGGGCTCGTAGGCATCGAGAGCGACGAAGTCGCCCAGCGCTTCCGTAAACGGATCGCTGTCGGGCCAGTCCATGAACGCAGGCCGGGTGCGAATCGCAGCGATGTGCACTGCGTGTCCGGTCTCGTGAAGCAGCTCGATGAGGTTATCGAGCCCGCCCTTTCGATACGTGGCGAACACCCATGGCTCGCCGTTGGTCCACCCGGCCGCCGCGCGCCCGGGACGGCCGCCGAAGTCGGTAAACGCGACCGGTGTTTTTCCGTCCCGCGGCGCAAGGTCATAGTGCACGTTGAGCGCGACCGGGTCAGCGCCGAGCGCCCGGAAGACCTGCCGGTTGAGATCGCTGAGTCGCGCCAGCGGAACGCGCGGACTCAGTCTGCGGCTCGCCGTGCCGACGGCGTAGAACCAGTCCCAGGGTTCCTGCAAGCTGTCCGCCGTGGCCGTCCGCCAGGTCTGGAGCAGGGAGACGAGCCAGCTCTCCAGGGTGTCGGCATGGAGGCCCAGCGCCCGGGCCCGCTCTGCCAGCGCGGATTCCCGGCCGGTGCGGGCGCGTTGCTCGAGCGTAACTAGCAATCGGTAGGGGCTGTCCGGCCCTCCGTTGGCGTTCATGCTGCGCCAGACCGGCTCGAGTGCGAGGAAGAGCCGCCGGCGTCGGGCAGAATCGTCCGTGGTGGCCAGCGCGCTTAAGACCGAGCGCCGGTCCATCGAGTCCCCGTCCACAATGACGTGTTGCTGTGCCCAGCCATAGCAGGCGTAGATCCGACTCCGAAGCGAATCGAGCCCATTGGAGACCGACGCGATC
>DATJGL010000393.1:0-3309 GCA_035495075.1 Gemmatimonadales bacterium | reverse complement strand
GCGGAAGAGTCTGACGGTCTCGAGTACTGTGAGCTTCTCCGAGAACTGGGTCTCCTGAAGCGAAATACCGAGCAGCTCCCGCAGCTCCCGATCGTCGCGGCCCCACCGACGACCGAGCACGACTACCTCGCCGCCGTCCGCTGCGGTGAGGCCCTCGCAGATCTCGACCGTCGTGGTCTTGCCTGCTCCATTGGGTCCCAGCAGGCCAAAGCACTCGCCCGGCCGAACCACGAGGTCGAGGCCGTCCACTGCCACGACGTCCTTGTACGCCTTGCAAAGCCCCCGGACCGAGAGCGCTGGAGCAACGGTTGCCGACATGTGGGAAGCTTAACATCGGGTCGGTGGCGGCTGGACGGGAGTGCTGCATGGGCCGGCAGGTGTCCGGGCCCCCGAGAAACCGAGGGCCCGGATACCAGGAGGATCAGGGCAGGACCTGCCGAATCGGGTGGGTCTCAGGCAAGTGCTCCGCAATGAACGTCATCGTACCCTCTGTGGGGTTGGCTGGGTCCTCCTTGTCGCACACTGGATGACCGAATCCGCTGGGGCTCTTGTCGTCGGCAGTGAGGTCGAAAATGATATTGTCGGTGCTTCCGTTGGCGTTGTTGAGGTTGGTATTGAAGCCGCCGGTTGCCACGCCCGCCGGCACGTAGTCGAGCCCCAGGTTGTGCCGGACCTTCCACGCAATGATGTGATCGGCGCAGGAAGCGTCTCCACTCACGCCGATCGCTCCGATCAGTGAACCGTCGGACGTGTAGAGCGCCAGCCCACCGCCGAACACGTTGACGCCGCCGGGGCGCTGGCCAACCAACGGGTCCTTGCGAGTTCCGAAGTCGTCGATCTTCCCGTCGTACGCGACGCCGGGATCCACCGGATTGCTCTCCTGTAGCCCGAAGAGGCTGCCACCGGGCTGAACTGCCGCGTACAGATTGGCGGTCGACAGGGCGAACCCGGTCAGGCTGAACGAGTTCCCGGTGTTCGCCTTCTGCGCCGAGATCACCCGGCTTCCGGGCCACTGGTCCACAGGGGAATCGCCGCTGAAAACGACGTTCTGAACGATGCCGGCCCGATCGATGACGGTCGCCCACATGTTGAAGCCGAGCCCCCCGTTCCCCTCGGCCACGACCTGCTTGAGGGCAGTACGCAGATTGTCGAAGGTCGGTAGTCCGTTGAGGCGACGCGACGAAGGATCGGTGAGGCTATTGCTGCTACCGTTGTCCGAGCCGCATCCGACGACAACAAGGGCGAGCGGGACTGTACCCAGCGCGAGCAACCGTGCACGAAGTCGCGAGCGAGCGCAATGCATGACTGCCTCCTTATAGGGGGAAATGCCGAGGCCCGGGCGGGCGGGAATGGCTCGCGCCACTCCCAGCCCCCCGGATTCGGGGAGAAGCTGGTTTTTCGTGGTTTTAATGGAGCCGGATGACCACCGGCTTCTCCCTGCCCGGGCTAAGATGCAGACCGGATCGCGTGTCCGCTACGCCATCGGGCAACCCTTCACGTCGAGTATGCTGCGGTGGTCAGGGGGTAATACGGAATGAATGGATGGGAGTCTCAAGCGGCGTGTCGGTATCAGTGAGAATTTCTCCCTTGACCCGATACTCGCCCGGCTGCGCCTGCGCGCCGGCGTTGGTATGCTGCGACCACCTCTCCTCGAAGGTGAGTGTTTCGCCGGATTTCAACTCACGCACTTGAAGAGCCATGGAGACCGCGGCGTCTTGCAGTCGTCGCCAGACCACCCTGCCGCGGGCGTCGGTAACAATCACGTCAAAGGCGACGGGGCGCCCGCGCAAGTAGAGAGTCAGCGGTGCCGAGCCCGTATTGCCGAGGCGGATAGTGAACGGAATGGGTTCGCCGGCCCGGGCTTCGTGTGGCGCGGAAAGCTCGAGCGTCATCGAGTCACTGAGAATGGCTGCGGTGAGAAGAAGCGAATACCACACACCGGGAACTCGCGGAGCGGCCGCCGGGGGATCCCGGCGGCCGGCATGGTGAAGGTCAGTGGGTCGTCAGGGCGCCCAGCTCCTGCTTCACGTTCGCCAGAGGGCTGAAGACAAAGACGCTGCTCCCGGAACCGCCCCAGAGCACGCCTTCGAGGGTAACATTGGTGCCGCTGTTGATGGCGAACACGTCGGAGCCGCTGTCGCCCGCTCCAACGGTGGCTTGGACTATGGTTTGGCAAAGCTGCGTGATGTTGGTCCCGCTCACGTTGACGTTCATACACGTGGCGGTGACCCGTCCCTGACTCCAGCCGGTCGTCCGCCCGACCTTGTTGACGATAGTGCCTACGGCAATGCTGGATGAGGGGGCGTCGGCGGTGATGGTCCAGCTGCCGACGATTGTCAGATTTTGCTTCTTGGTGCTCGAGGTCCGGGCGATCGAGCCGAGTGTGTTACCGGTATTGTTGATGTACCGTGCGAACGACGCGTCGCTGCGGCGGCAGACTCGGCCGGCGGGGCAGGAGCCGCCGCTCGTGTAGACGGGATCAACCAGCTCCGTGGCAATCTGTGTGGAGTTCACGCTCTGGAGCGGCTGCCAGTACGGAGTGTTCTCGATGCCGCCTTGCTTATTGGTGCAGTGCGATGCGGTCACAAACCCGCGCGTGCCGCTGCGCGAGGCATTGAATCCTATCGAGCAGAGAAAACCGGGGAAGTTGATCTGGACCCCGGCGATGACCGGGCGTACACTCTGCTGCAAGGTAGCCACGCGGACGACCGGCTCGGTCTCCTCCACAATCACTGCGGCGGCCGGAATGCCGAGTTGGCTCAGGACCTGACGAACCTGGCCGGGTGGTGTACCACGCTCGATCCCGATTCGAAGGCGGTTGGTCGCGTGATCGGGACCGGCAAACACGGCTCCCTTCACAGCGAGGGCTGCCGGCGAACCCTGGGCGTGCCAACGCTCGAGATCAGCCCAGTCGTAGTCGGCGTGCAGAACCTTCATCTGAGCGCCCCGGACTCCGTGGCTGCTGAGCCATGGCGAGAGAGCCTGCTCGGCGGAGGCCCGCTTGCCCGCATCCTTGAGATAGATGGTGGGCGTGCCCTGCTCATCAATGAACAAACCGCCGAATCCGGGGATGGTCTTGGCCAGGGCCACTGGATCTTCGGATCCACCCTGCGCGGCATTGCGCATGGCCGGCATAGACGAGTTGTCCGGCTGGTCGTTTGGACCAACGGGCTGGTTGCTGTCGGAGCAGGCGAGAGCGACCGCACTCGCTATTACCACAACAGAGATGGTGCGAAGGCGCAGCATGCAGGCCTCACGAAGCGAGGGTTTCGTGTGAGATCACCCGATTTGAAGGCGTTTCAAACTATG
>DATJGL010000392.1:0-21474 GCA_035495075.1 Gemmatimonadales bacterium | reverse complement strand
CACCGCAGCGACGCCGACGCTCGATTCCCTTGTTGTGCCGACGGCGTACAAGGCGCGCAGCATCGGTCCAGCCATGATGGGAGGGCGGGTGTCCGCGATTGCGCTCGACCCGACCAATCCGTGGACCTACTACGTCGGGTTGGGCACCGGCGGCATCATGAAGACGACCGACAACGGCCAGGCCTTTAGCGGCGTGTTCGAACGCGAGGCGGTCGCCGCTGTAGGAGCGATTGCAATCGCCCCGTCCGACTCGAACGTCGTTTGGGCCGGAACGGGGGAGGCGAACGACCGGAACAGCTCGAGCTGGGGCGACGGGGTCTATCGCTCCACCGACGGCGGTAAGACGTGGACCAACGTCGGGCTCAAGGGAAGCAAGACCATCGCCCGGATCGTGGTCCATCCCACCGATCCCAAGACGGCTTGGGTCGCGGCCACCGGCGATCTGTGGACTTCCGGCGGAGACCGGGGTTGCTACAAGACCTCCGACGCCGGCGTGAGTTGGAAGCTGGTCCTGGGCGCAGCGGCGCCCTACGCCGACCGGGTGGGCTGCGGCGACATCGCCATCGATCCGAGCAACCCGAACGTGGTCTATGCCGCGCTCTACGCGCGTCGGCGCTTCCCCTGGACTTTCATTTCAGGCGCGGCTGCCACCGACGGCAAGGATCTCGGCGGCATCTGGAAGAGCAGTGACGGCGGCGCCACCTGGAAAAAGCTCACAGAGGGACTGCCGACCCGGACCCAGCGCATCGGCCTCGCCGTCTGGGCCAAGGATCCCAAGGTGGCGTACGCGATCGTTCAGAGCGACGCCGAGGGCACTTCCGGGCTCCAAGATGTCGAGAGCAAGGCGGGCGGCGTATTCCGCTCCGACGACGCTGGTGAGCACTGGGCCCGGATGAGCGCGCTCAACCCTCGGCCCTTCTACTTCAGTCAGATCCGGATCGATCCCACCAACGACAAGCTGGTGTACGTCCTCGGCTTCATGCTCCACGTGTCGGAAGACGGAGGGAAGACCTGGCGGGAAGATCGGTTCCGTGGCGTGCACGCGGACAATCACGACCTGGTGATCGACCCCCACTGGCCCAAGCGACTGCTGCTGGGCACCGACGGAGGGATCTACCAGAGTGTTACCGGTGGGGGTGGCTGGGAATTCCAGAACCGGATTGCGGGAGGCGAGTTCTATCGGATCAATGTGGACCAGAGCCACCCGTACCGGATTTGCGGCGGATTGCAGGACAACACCAACTGGGTGGGCCCCAGCGCGACCTGGTCCAAGGACGGCATCCTCAACGAGGACTGGGTTCAGATTGGGGGCGGCGACGGATCGTTCTGCAGCTTCGACCCCACCGATTCCAACCTGGTGTACGGCGAGTCGCAGCAAGGCTACATCTTCCGCTTCGACCTGCGTACCGGGCAGGCCAAGAACCTACGGCCCGAGCCCACCGAGGGCAGTCCCAGCTACCGATACCACTGGAATTCCCCTCTCATTCAGAGCGCCCATGATAAGGGGGTGCTGTACTACGGCGCCGAGCGCGTGTTTCGCCTGTCAAACCGGGGCGAGGCCTGGCGCGCGATTAGCGGCGATCTGTCCACCGGTGACCTGAGCAAGATGACGGCGCTCGGGAGCGGCGCCGAGACCTTTGGGGTGATTTACACACTTGCCGAATCGCCGGTCCGACAGGGCATGCTCTGGGCCGGGACCGACGACGGGAAGCTGTGGAAAACGGAGAACGATGGGGCTACCTGGACCGACCTGACGGCCACGATCCCCGCCGCCGCAAAGGGACTATGGATCTCGCGCGTCGAGCCCAGCGCGCACGATCCGTTGGTGGCCTACGTCGCTATCGACGGGCACCGCACCGGCAACTATCACCCCTACCTCTACCGGACAGGCGACGGCGGAAAGACCTGGCAAAGTGTTGTCGGCAACTTGCCGGATGGAGGTCCAGTCAAGGTGGTTCGGGAGGATCCCAAGAACCCCAACCTTCTGTTCGCCGGTACGGAGTTCGGTCTCTGGGCCAGTCTCGACCGGGGAGTCCGGTGGTCGCTCGTGGGTCGGCTACCGACGGTCGCCATCGACGACATCCTCATCCATCCGCGCGATCACGATCTCCTGGCCGCCACTCACGGCCGGAGCATTTATATCCTCGATGACATCGGTCCGTTGGAGGAGCTGACGCCCGAGGTGCAACGGAAGGACGCCCACCTCTTCACCGTCCGCCCGGCCACCGGTCGCCCCTTGCTTCCCGGCTGGAAAGAAAGCGCCGGAACCTCGGTGTTCCGGGGCCAGAATCCTCCCGAGGGTGCGCTGATTACGTGGTATATCCGGCGCTACACCGGAGACTCGGTCAAGGTCGCGATCACCGGTGCGGGTGACAGGCCGGTCGCCAACTTCACTCAGCCCGGCCTCACTGGGATTGGACGGGTGAACTGGGACCTGCACCTGACCAAGGACCTGCTCAACGAGTACGGCGGCCAGGACAAAGACCGTTTCGTCGCGGCCGGTGAGTACACGGTCACCCTAACGTTTGGCGAGGCCAAGGAAACCCAGAAGCTCGAGGTCACCATTCCGCCAGGTGTCGAAACCCGGTGACCAGCCATACCGATCCGATCGCATTCGTCGCCCTCGCGCTGGCCATTATTCTCGCTGGCGCGAAGCTGGGCGGCCACCTTGCCGAGCGGATCGGCCAGCCCGCTGTTCTGGGCGAGCTCCTGGTCGGGATCGTGCTTGGCAACTTGCACTTGGTCGGGATCGAGAACTTCGAGCCCCTCAAGGCGAACACTACGCTCGACGCGCTCGCCCGGCTCGGAGTCATCCTGTTGCTCTTCGAGGTGGGCCTCGAGTCCACCGTGGGCGATATGCTGCAGGTCGGCGCACGGTCGCTGGCCGTGGCAGTGCTCGGTGTGGTGGCGCCGTGGGTGCTCGGCTGGGCAGTAGGAGTATTCATGCTGCCGCAGCACAGCGTCTACGCTCACGTGTTTCTTGGCGCGATTCTCACGGCGACCAGCGTGGGCATCACAGCCCGGGTCCTTCGCGATCTGGGGCGGGCTCAGGCTCCCGAGGCGCGCATCATCCTTGGCGCGGCGGTTATCGACGACATCCTCGGTCTCGTGATCCTCGCTGTGGTGGCCAACCTGATCGGGGCAGCCAATACCGGGTCGGCGTTGTCCTGGCGCGCCGTGAGCATCGTGATCGGCAAGGCGATGGTCTTCCTGGTCGGCGCACTCTCGCTCGGCTTGTGGCTGTCACCCCATGTGTTCAGACTGACTGCTCGGCTTCGCGGGCGGGGCATTCTCCTCGCCACCGGCCTGGTTTTCTGCTTCCTGCTCTCCTGGCTCGCGTCGGTGATAGGGCTCGCGCCCATCGTCGGCGCTTTTGCCGCCGGTCTGGTTCTGGAGCAGGGGCACTACCGCCAGTTCACCGAGAAAGGCGAGCACACCCTGGTAGAACTCGTCAAGCCGATTGCGTCCTTCTTGGTCCCCGTGTTCTTCGTGCTGGTCGGCATGACTGTCGAGATCGCCGCTTTCGCCAATCGGAGCGTTCTCGGGCTGGCCACCCTCCTCACCGTCGCTGCCATCGTTGGGAAGCAATTGTGCGCGTTGGGTGGGCTGGGCGCGCCGTTGGACCGGCTCTCGATCGGGATCGGAATGATCCCGCGAGGCGAAGTCGGTCTCATTTTCGCCAACATCGGTCTCGGCCTGGCGATCAACGGCGTGCCCGTGATCGATCGGGGGATTTACTCGGCCGTCGTCATCATGGTAATGCTCACGACCCTGGTTACCCCACCTCTGCTTCAGTGGAGCCTGGCGCGAGGGGAGGCTCGCACCAGATAGAGGCCGGCGGTTCGATCCACCGAACCGTCCGGCCTGGTGTCGCCCAATGTCGCGGCCGAGCGGCGGCGTGAGTTGGGCCTTGGGCTAGCGAACCCGGCGTGCCAGTGCTCGGAGCGAGTCCGGTGGAAGGTCGCCCTGCAGCACCAGCAACACCGACCCGGACATCCATGATAGCTGCCCGTTGGGTCCGGCCTGCGGGGTAAACGGAAGGTCGAGCTGTCCCGGTCGCACGCGCTGCTGGTCGAGGTAGAGCGTCCGGCCACTCCGATCCACATACACGGCACGCACCACAGGGCGCGTGCTATCCGCGCCCGACACGAGCTGTGGCGAAACCAGCCCGACGAGCTGCCTGCTCATGCCGTCGATAGCGTGCAATGGCCCGCCCAGCTGCTGGGCGGCCTCGTCCAACCCGATCCGGCGCGAGAGCCTAGCTTGCTGATCGATCGTCGGGGTGGCGGGTCGGGCCGCGGCAGCCTGAGATGCTTCCTGTCGCTGAGCCTCTTCCGCATCTGCGAGTTGCAGCTTGCGTTCGACGTCCAGTGCGGCCGTTGCGGCTGCCGCGCGCCTGCGCATCTGCTCGCGATCGAGATCTGCCGTCGCCTTGTCGGCCATCGCCCGGTCAACCGATATGGCTCCACTATCGGCCGGGGCATTGCGAGACGGGACCGCTTGATCAACGCTCTCTTTGAGCTCGTCAGCAGGCTGAGTGCGAGAGGTTGCTTTTTGGGTGGCAGCAGGTGAAGGCGCCGTCTTCGCTGCTGGTGCCCCCGCGGCCGCCGCGCCTCCTAAAGCTAAAGGCGCAACGACCTTCGCAGCGGGCGGTGGAGCACCGGGTTTGCCGGGAGCCGGTGAACCGGGGGGCTGAGCCGCCGACGTCTGGTTCTGGGCCAACGTCTGATTTTGGGCCGGCTTACCAGGTGCCGGGCTCGCGGGTGCCTGGCTCGCGGGCGGTGTTCCTGCCGCGGGCGCGGGTCCCGTCGCCTGGCCGTCCTTCCGGGCTGTTGGCGCGATACTGCCAAGTCGCCCTACGTTCTCGGTGTCCGGTGCACCCCCGGTGTCCGGTCTACTCACGGGGGCTGCGCTCCGGGTCGACGAATCCCCGTGGTTGTCGTGGGCGAATGTGAACTCTTCCGGACGAATCCGCAGCGTTCCCGCCTTACGCGAGCCTTGCAGGCCGTTTCGCATCTCCAGACCCAGGAAACCGGCACCGACAATCACGAGGAAGGAGGCGGCCCACGCCATGATCTTGAACCGGCTGCGCCGCACCTCCGTCGGCGTCGGGTTGTGGGGGATCAGAACCACCGGATCCAGCGGAATGACTGGGCGGCTCGCCACCACCCGGGGAGCGCGGGCGGCGTTCCCGGCCGGAGGCTCGAGGGCGGCCACCAGTCGCTCGGTTTCGGCGAGCATTTGGCGGGCTTCGTCCAGCCGGGCGGCGCAGGCAGCGCAGGTGGCGAAGTGAGTTTGCACTTCGAGCACCTCGGCGGCCCCAAGCTCGCCGTCCAGCAGTGCGTTTAGCGTGCCTTCGTCAATGTGCGGCATGCTTCGCTGGGCCTTCCATATCGTGATACGCCTCTACCAGGCGTCGACGCGCGCGGGCCAGAGTCGTGCCGATAGCGCCCTTCGCCAATCCCAAGGTTTCGGCGATCTCTTCGTAATTGAAGCCCTCTGCCTTGAGTAACAGGGCTTCCCGATCGCGGTCGTTCAGCTGCTCGAGCGCGGCGCGCACCCGGGCGGCCTGCTCGTTGCGCTCCATGACTTCGTCCGGCGGCGGTGCGAGAGGCTCCAGCTCGTTCTTCAGCAGTTGGAGCCGCCGCCCCTGGCGAAGCGCCTTCCGGGCATCCTCCCGGACCAGGTTCAATGCTACCGCGAAGAGCCACGATCGAGGATTCCGTGGCTCTGCCGCTAGCGCACGCACGAGCGTCTCCTGCGCGAGCTCCTCCGCCCGGTCACGGTCGCCGGTCCGGCGCCAGAGCATCCGGACCAGCGAGTCGTGGTATTCCTCGAACAATCGTCCGGCGTCCCCGGTCATGCTGCGCTTGGGCTCACGCTCCCACTCCCCGGAAATCGCGAACGACCCTCTCCAGCTGGCCTTGTTGCCAGGACTCGAGCCCCGCATGCCCGATTCGGAGGCTGACCCGGCGACCTGCGATCAGGACTTCGTCGCCCAAGCGAAGGCACTCAGTCAACTCCGGCAGCGCACGGACCAACGAGAAGTACGCATCGGAGAAGGATGCGACGGTCATCACTTGGAGGGTATCTAGATGACCTGCGTCAGTCCATACATTGCCCCGCAGAAAAAAGACCCGACCAGCGGCCGTGCGGGTTGCAGAAGCCGGGCCAGCCAGCGAGCCCAGCGACGCGGTTGGGGGAGCCGCCTCGGCCGCCGCATCCAGGCTCTTTGCCTGTGCCAGCTTAGCCGACTGCTCGGCCCTTCGGAACGCAAGCTGACCAGTCTCTCGGTCGGCGTTGGCGGCACCACCGATTCGAGATGCGTCTTCCTGTAGTACGGGCCTGCCCCGCGGGTCGGACGCCAACGCTTCCGGCTCCTGCACCAGATAGGACGTGTATTCCGTCAATATGCCGTACCGGAGCCCAAGGTCGCGCACCCGCTCAACCAGTTCCGCAGACTCCCCCTCGAGGCGCATCTGACGGGTCAAGTCGCCGACCCGGCGGGACGCCCACAGTCGCGGGATGTAGTCATCCTCGGACCGATTTTTCGGAAAGTCCGCGCGAACGACGAAGCGCTCGCGACTGCCGCTCCGCTCGCCGGTGATGACCAGGTCTCCGGACCCGTGCCCGCGGTAGCGGCCCAGTAGGACCAGTTCCTCACCCTGAAACAGGTCCGGCACCTGGCTGGGGGTCAGGTCGGTGAGACCGACGGGCGCGCTCTC
The DNA here is from genome assembly GCA_035495075.1 of Gemmatimonadales bacterium. GTDB lineage: Bacteria > Gemmatimonadota > Gemmatimonadetes > Gemmatimonadales > GWC2-71-9 > DASQPE01. Next base: position 14,749 of record DATJGL010000392.1, on the reverse strand, counting down.
GATTCTGAGATTGACCAGGGCAGGGTGGCGAATTCGGGTGGTGATCGATCCGATCGCCGTCTCGACGCTAGCGCCGGGAGCAACGTACTCGACGCTGCCGCGACCTTCCGCAGCAAGCCGGTCAAGCAGGTAGGTATTGACGTCGTGTCCCACGCCGACAGTGAAAATGCGCCGACCCGCCAGACGAGTGCTTGCCCGTTCTGCAATACGATCCGGGGCCTGCTCACCCACCGAGGGCAATCCATCCGTCAGGAACAGGACAATCGGCAGGCGGCTCGAGTCAACCGGACCTTCAAGGGCTGCGTCCAGGGCGCCGGCGATGTTGGTTCCTCCGTCCGCCGAGAGGCCATCCACAAACCGGCGGGCCGAGTCGATTGCGGCCGGGCTCGCCGGCGTAAGGCCCGAGCGAAACTCGTGGACGGCTGACGAGAAGGCGATGAGCCGAAAACGGTCCTGGGGTGCGAGCGTACCCAGAGCCTGGCGCAGGCCGGCCTGGGCCTGTTCGAGCTTTCCGCCGGACATCGAACCCGACACATCCACCACCAGCGTCACGTCCCGGGGCACCCGTTGAGCTCGGCCCTCGGAGCCGGGCGCCATCAGCAGCATAAAATACCCGTCCTCCCCGACTGGTGCGTGAGCGATCAGGCTGCTCGCAACGATGCCCCTGGCGAACGGGAAGAACAGCTCCACATCGCCTCCGGCATCGGAGGTCAGAGTGATTTCGAACCGGTCGCCTTCCCGACGGCTCTCGAGACGGTGGGTGGGCGAGTAGGGCTCGCCCAGCTGGTCGGCATGCTGGACCGTTACGTGAAAGCTGAACGCCGAGCCGGTTCCGCGGTCTCCGATGGGATAGCGAAGTCGGAGCGCATCCCCGGCCCGGGTCAGGAGCTGGGTATAGCGCAGCGCGATCCTTCGGGTTTCGCCCGACTGAATGGGAAAGACTTGTGCGCGCACGAGCCGGTGACCGGCCAGGGTGAGCAGCGCCGGGTCTTTGCGGCGCCGCACGATCTCCTCATAAACCCGGCAGGCCTGATCCGCATTGAGCATCTCGCCCTTGAGTTCCGTCTCACCGGCCCAGAGAGAGAAGTTCTGGAACACCGCATCACCGGGCAGCGGATAGAGATAGCTTCCCTCGGCCAGACCGCCGCCGTCGTTGCGGAAGCGCTCCGCGACGGCGACTTGTGCTACCTGCCCATCGATGGTGACCCGTACATCGGAGCTGGTACGGACCACGGCGCCGGGCCGTCCGGGAAGGACAGGTCGCTCGATTTCAATCCAGCCCTGGCCGAAAGCCGGAGAAGGAGAGAACAGGAGAAAGGGGATAGGGGTGAACGGTGCTAGGGCGGTGAGGATGGCGATCGCCCTGGTGGACATGCACATCTGGAGCTCCGGTGATCGGGACGGCGGGGAGATGCGCCAGGGGTGCCGACTTGCACGACCATCCGCAACCCCTCTCCCGGGTTCCTCCTTCTTTCTCCCCTTCTCCCTTTCTCCCTTTCCCCCTTTAGTCATACTAGGTTACGCAAACCACCTCGACCCAGGACTGCGCCATGCACACAGAGGCGCTCGGCGCTCCAGCTCAAGCCGACACGTTCCCGATCAATGGGACGGATTTCATCGAGTTCTACGTCGGCAATGCCAAGCAGGCTGCGCATTACTACTGTGCCGCCTTCGGATACCGGATAACGGCCTTTCGCGGGCCCCACACCGGCGTGCGCGACCGGGCCAGCTACGCGCTCGAGCAGGACAAGGTCCGCCTGGTGCTGACGACAGCCCTAAGACCCGACCACCCGATTGCCGCTCACGTGCACGGTCACGGGGACGGAGTGAAAGACATTGCACTGTGGGTGGACGATGCCCGGACGGCGTTCCGGATGGCGGTGGAACGGGGAGCGCAGCCGGCCTACGAGCCGACGGTGCTGAGGGACGATGAGGGAGAGGTGGTCATCGCAGGGATTCACACCTACGGCGAGACGATCCATTCCCTGGTCGAACGCCGCAACTATCGAGGCGCGTTTCTGCCGGGGTTCCACCCCTTCGACTCGCACTTCACTCCCCAGCCGGTCGGGCTCCGGTACGTTGACCACTGCGTCGGGAATGTCGAGCTCGGGGCCATGAACCGCTGGGTGCAGTACTACGAGCAGGTACTTGGCTTCTACAATCTCATTTCGTTTGACGACAAGGCGATTTCCACCGAGTACTCAGCCCTGATGTCAAAAGTCGTGGCCAACGGCAACGGTCGAATCAAATTCCCGCTCAATGAGCCGGCTAAGGGGCGCAAGAAGTCCCAGATCGACGAGTACCTCGAGTTTTACCGGGGTCCGGGGGTCCAACACATCGCAATTGCGACCGACGACATAGTGGCCACCGTCACCGCTCTCCGAGACCGCGGGGTGGAGTTCCTTCGGGTACCGCACACGTACTACGACACGGTGCTGGACCGGGTCGGGCGAATCGACGAGGACATCGGGCCACTGAGCGAGCTGGGCATTCTGGTCGATCGAGACGACGAGGGATATCTCCTGCAGATCTTCACCAAGCCCGTCCAGGATCGGCCGACGCTGTTCTTCGAGATCATTCAGAGGAAGGGCGCGAAGAGCTTTGGTGCGGGGAACTTCAAGGCCTTGTTCGAGGCGATCGAGCGGGAGCAGGCGGCGAGAGGGAATTTGTGAGAAAGGCGTTCTTCGAGGGGAACCATGCCTATCTACCACACTTTGGGTGGCATTCCACGGAAGCGACACACCGTCTTCCGCAAGCCGGGTGGCGGGATTTACGCGGAGGAGCTGATGGGCCACGAGGGCTTTGTGGGCACCTCGTCGCTCCTCTATCACGTACACCCCCCGACCACCGTGAAATCCGCGCGGCGGGTGAAGGAGATCGTGTGGGAGGCCGATGACGACACCTCGCTTAGGCACCGCCACTTTCTCACGGCACGGGCGAAGAAAGGCGGCAGCCCGACTCTCGACCGGATTCCGATCCTGTTCAACCAGGAAATCGCGATGCTGTACGTCGAGCCGGACGAACAGGATGCCCACTTCTATCGGAATTCGATGGCCGATGAGGTGACCTACGTGGTGGAGGGTGCCGGCGTCCTCGAGTCGGTCTTCGGCGACCTGCCGTTCCGGTCGGGTGACTATGTGGTCATTCATCGGAACATCACTCACCGCTGGCGGCTCGACCTCGCCGCGGGCCCGGCCAAGCTACTGGTGTTCGAGAGCCGAGGTCACGTGCGCTGGCCCAAGCGGTACCGGAACGACGTAGGCCAGCTGATCGAGGGGGCGCCGTACTCCGAGCGAGACATCCGCCGGCCGACCGAGCTACGCACCCATGACGAGACCGGGGACTTCCCGGTCCTGGTCAAGCAGTACAACCAGGTGAATGAGCTGATGCTGGATCACCACCCGTTTGATGTGGTCGGTTGGGACGGCTACTTCTACCCTTGGATCTTCAACATCCACGACTTCGAGCCGATCGTGGGCCGGATTCACCAACCCCCGCCGGTGCACCAGACGTTCCAGGGGGACGGCTTCGTCATCTGCAGCTTCTGCCCGCGCCCCTACGACTTCGATCCGCAGGCCGTGCCGGCCCCCTACAATCACAGCAACGTGGACTCGGACGAGGTCCTCTTTTACGCATCCAGCGAGTTCATGAGCCGGAAGGGGATCGAGTACGGCAGCATCACCCACCACCCGGACGGGCTGCCCCATGGCCCCCACCCGGGACGGGCGGAGGCCAGCATTGGTCAGAAGTTCACGAATGAGTTGGCGGTGATGATGGACTCGTTCCGTCCGCTCAAGATTGCCAAGGCGGCCAGCTCCTTCGAGGATCCCAACTACCACCGATCCTGGATTGAGCAACAGCACGCGGCGTTCAACCCGCCAACCAGTTGAAGCGTGGCCGTGAACAATGAACGATGAACGGGGGGTCCCTGTGATGGGCGCCCCCCGTTTACCGTTTTGCCGTTCACCTTTCAGGCGGTTACAAAGTAGCGCGACCCTCCGGACCGGCCGCCGTCGCGCCCGACCGCCTGAGGACCGGTCGAGATGCATCGGTGGTGCCGGCGAAGGGCCGCAGGCGGGGGGTATGCACTCCATGTGCCACGCGCGTTTTCCGGAAATCAGAGGGAACACATCGCTTTAGGGTGGGGTACGTGGATGCGCCGGCGCCACGGCTGGTGAGAATCCGCAACGATTCGAGAGACCCCTGGCGACCTGGCCAAGGCCGCAGTCACGGTCAGCGCATGAGCCACTTCGCAGACCAGCCCATCTGGACGCCTTCTCCCGAGCGCATCGCCCGGGCGAGCCTCACCCGCTTCATGCACGAGCATGCGCCGGTCCAGGGGTATGCGGAACTGTACCGGTGGTCCGTGTCCCACCCGGAGGACTTCTGGGCGGCGGTATGGCGGTTTGTCGGGATCGTCGCGGAGCAACGCCCGGGGTTACCGTGGGACCGGGTGCTGCTCGGTGGCGAGCGGATGGCGCCCCCTGACCCCGCTAAAGGCCCCCGTTGGTTTCCGGGCGCCAGACTCAATTTCGCTGAGAACCTGTTGCGGTTTCGCGACTACCGGCCAGCACTCATCTTCTGGAACGAGCTGGGTCGGCAGCGCGAGATGAGCTTCGTGGAGCTGGCGGGTCAGGTTGGGGGCCTGGCGGGTGCCCTCCGCGAGGCGGGGGTGGGAGCGGGAGATCGCGTTGCCGGGTTCCTGCCCAACCTGCCCGAGACGGTCATTGCCATGCTCGCCACCACCGCACTCGGCGCAGTCTGGTCATCCTGCTCCCCCGATTTCGGGCCGACCGCTGTACTGGATCGGTTTGGGCAGATCGAGCCCAAAGTGCTGTTCTGCGCCGATGGGTACCGGTATGGCGGCAAGGAAATCGATTGCCTCGACCGAGTCCGGGAGGTCCGCGAGCGAATCACCGGCATCCGGCGAGTAGTGGTCGTCGAATACCGGAAGGATCGCCCCCCGATTGCCGGTATACGGGACGCGGTGCGTTGGTCGGAGTTCGCGGCAGGGGACTCGCAGCTGGATTTCGCCCGCTTCCCGTTCGACCACCCCGCCTTCATCATGTACTCGTCCGGCACGACCGGACTTCCCAAATGCATGGTGCACGGTGCAGGCGGGACCCTGCTGCAGCAGCTCAAGGAGCTGGTGCTCCATACCGACGTAACCCCGGCGGACCGGGTCTTCTACTTCACCACCTGTGGCTGGATGATGTGGAACTGGCTCACGGCCGCGCTCGGCGCCGGCGCCACGGTCATTCTCTACGATGGTGCCCCACTGTCGCCAAATCCTGGCATCCTCTGGGATCTGGCCCAGGCAGAGCGCGTGTCGGTGTTCGGCACCAGCGCCAAGTATCTCGCCCTGGCCGAGAAGGAAGGGCTCGCGCCGGGCCGTACGCACCAGCTGACCGCGCTCAGGACCGTGCTTTCCACCGGCAGCCCGCTGGCTGGTCATAGCTTCGACTACGTCTACCAGCGGGTCAAACAGGACCTTCATCTCGCCAGCATCAGCGGTGGAACCGACATCATTTCGTGCTTCGCCCTGGGCAACCCTCTCGCACCAGTGTGGCGCGGAGAGCTGCAGACGCGCGGCCTCGGCATGGCGGTCGAGATCTACGATGCCACTGGAAAGCCGCTGCGCGGTGGAGCCGGCGAGCTGGTGTGCAGGCGACCGTTCCCCAGCATGCCGATTGCGTTCTGGAACGATGCCGACGGATCGAAGTATCGGGCCGCCTATTTCGATGCCTTCCCCGGCGTCTGGCGCCACGGCGACTGGGCTGAGCTTACCGCGCACGGCGGCCTCGTGATTTACGGCCGAAGTGATGCGACTCTAAACCCCGGCGGTGTGCGAATCGGGACGGCCGAGATCTATCGCCAGGTAGAGCAGCTCCCAGAAATCGTCGAGAGCCTGGTTGTCGGGCAGGACTGGGACAACGACGTGCGCATCGTGTTGTTCGTACGGCTCCGGCCGGGCAGCGTGCTCGACGAGCCGCTGCGCGAGCGAATCCGCCGGAAGATTCGGGAGCACGCTAGCCCGCACCATGTCCCCAAGCGAATCGTGCAGGTTGCGGACATCCCGCGGACAATCAACGGCAAGATCACAGAGTTGGCGGTCAGAGACGTCATTCACGGGCGTGAGGTGCAAAACCGCGACGCCCTCGCGAATCCGCAGGCACTCGAGCTGTATCGGAATCTCCGCGAACTAATGACTTGATCGGTGTGTGTCGTGTGTCGCCTATAGGATGTGACGCAGGCTGCTGTGAGCGTTTTCGGCGGGGTCTAGGTTAAACAGCGACCGGTTGAGACCCGACAATACGGGAACGGCCACACTTCGAAACCCCTAACGAAGGGATTTCGCTATGCGGTTACTGATCACGCTTGCAGCTGCAGCTGCTTTGGCGGCCTGCAGCCACCAGAACGAGAACAACGGCGTCGGACAGGCTCCTCCGGAGACGGGAAGGGTTTCGCCGTCCGATACGGCGATGCGGAAGCCTGATACCACGATGACCGGTGGATACAAGGCGGATACGACCCGGAGGGCGCCGCCGACCACGACTGATACGTCGACCACGTTGCGGCACGACTCCATGTAGCAAGCCGAACTGTATGGGATGGCACCAACGCTCCGCCTCCGCGGGGCGTTGGTATATCTTGCGTATGCCTCTCCTCGACGTGACGCGCACGTACCTGGAAATGCGGTCGCCCGCCGATCTGGTGGACGCACAACCCTCCCACGCCGATGCAATGATCCAGCGAGTGGGGTTCTGTCCAGCCGCTTTCTTTCGATATCTCTATGCCGAGGTCGGGCGGGCCTACCGGTGGACCGACCGGTTGAGTTGGAGTGACGCACAGGTTCGCGCCTACCTCGACCGTGGCGACGTCACGGTGCACGTCCTTTACCTCGATGGCGTCCCCGCCGGCTACTTCGAGCTGCGACGACATCCCGATCGTTCGGTCGAGGTTGCCTATTTCGGGCTCCTGGGAGACTACATCGGGCGCGGCCTAGGTGGCTGGTTACTCACGCAGGCGACGCGCGCTGCGTGGGCAGAGAAGCCGGAACGTGTGTGGCTGCACACGTGCACGCTGGATCACCCGCACGCGCTGCCCAACTACTTGCGCCGGGGATTTCAGGTGGTGCGAAAAGAGGTATATCAGGTGGAAGCCGTCTCCTGAGGTAACGGTCACCGATGGCAGAGCCGAAGGCAGGTCCCGATCTCACCCGAGGGGTCGCCGCGGATGCAATTCCCGACGGCGGCATGCTCTTGGGTCACGTGGGCGACGAGCCGGTTCTCCTGGCACGACAAGGGCGCGAGCTGTTCGCGATCGGAGCCGTTTGCAGCCATTACAGCGGGCCGCTTCACGAGGGTCTGGTGGTGGGGGAGACGGTTCGATGCCCTTGGCACCATGCGTGTTTCAGCCTTCGGACCGGAGAACCGGTTCATCCGCCCGCGCTGAACTCGGTGTCGTGCTGGAATGTCGAGCGGAAGGGCGATCAGGCCGTGGTGACGGGCAAGCGGTCGATCGGGTCGCCGGCGGCTGTGGCAACCGACGTCAAATCGATCCTGATCGTGGGTGGAGGCGCCGCTGGGGAAGTGGCCGCGGAGACACTCCGCCGCGAGGGCTTTGGCGGCCGCGTCACGCTGGTGACGGCGGACTCGCAGGGGCCGGTCGATCGCCCGAATCTGTCGAAGGACTATCTGGCGGGGAACGCCCCGGAGGATTGGATCCCGCTGCGCGGCGACGACTTCTATCGTGAGCAAAAGATCGAGCTGCTCACAGGCACGCCCGTGAGCGATATACCCTCCGGGGAGCGCACTGCGGTGCTGGCGGACGGCCGTTCGCTCTCCTGGGATCGATTGCTGCTGGCCACCGGGGCCGAGCCCGTCCGCCTCACGATTCCAGGGGCGGACCGGTCGCGGGTGCACTACCTACGGTCACTCGCTGATAGCCGGGCGATCATTGCCGCGGCGAAGCAGGCCAAGCGCGCAGTCGTGCTGGGAGCGAGCTTCATCGGACTCGAAGTGGCGGCTTCGCTTCGCTCCCGGGACCTCGAGGTCCACGTGGTGGCGCCGGGGCGGCGTCCGCTGCAGCGAGTCATGGGCGACGAGGTCGGCGACTTCGTGCGTGCTCTCCACGAAGAGCACGGCGTCGTGTTCCATCTCGGCAACACAGCAGAGCGGATCGATGGTGCCGGGGTTGCGTTGTCGAGCGGCACCGTGCTCCCCGGGGACCTGATCGTGGCGGGCATGGGCGTACGGCCGTCGATCGGCCTGGCCGAGCGGGCCGGGATCACGGTGGACGGGGGCATAGTGGTGGACGAGTTCCTGGAGACCAGCCGGCCGGGAATCTTCGCGGCCGGCGATGTCGCGCGCTGGCCCGACCCGCGCACCGGTCAGCGAGCCAGGGTCGAGCATTGGGTCGTGGCGGAGCGACAGGGGCAGGTGGCCGCCAGGAACATGCTGGGCCGGCGCGAGCGCTTCGACGCCGTCCCGTTCTTCTGGAGTCAGCATTACGACGTGACGATTGCCTACGTCGGGTACGCGCCCGAGTGGGATCAGGTCGAAGTGCGCGGTAGCTTGTCCGAGCGGGACGCGACCATTGTGTACCGCCTGGGCGGGCGCGTGGCCGCGGTTGCGACCATCTTTCGTGACCGTGTGAGCCTGGCCGCCGAGGCGGCGATCGAGCGGGGAAATGCCAACGCGCTCGACCGAGCCCTGGCGGGCTGACCGTCAGCCCGGAACGATCGCGGTTCTCCTTTTCAGAAGCGCGTTGAAGCCAAACACGAAAGCCGCGCCGACGACCATCGCGCAGGCCGAGAGGGCATCGGCGCGGGTGGCATTCGAAGCCAACCAAACCATCAAGAGGCAGGCGAGGGCCGGGATTACCGGGCCGCCCGGAAGCCGGAGTGGCGTACCGTCGGTCCGCACGTCGCGGCGGTTCAGCTCGACGCTGGCCACGGCCACGCCGGTGTAGATGATCAGGGCTCCCAGATTGGCGAGGATCAACAGCGAGCGGAACGTGCCGGTGAGGGCAAGGACTGCCGAGACTCCCTGATTCACCAGGATTGCAGCTGCGGGTGTCCGGAATCGGGGGTGAATACCGGCCAGCCAGCCAGGACCCACGCCGTCTCGTGCAAACGCATAGAGCATCCGTGGCGTGGCGAGAGCATCGGCGCTCAAATAGCCCAGCATCGAGACACCGGCGGCGAGCAGCAGCAAGCTCCTGCCGCCGGTCCCAAAGATTCGCTCGGCGGTCGCGGCCAGGGGTGCGTTGGTCTCCCGGGCCAGCTGACTGCCAAGAACGCCCTGGGCGCTGACTTGAAGGGCGAGGTATAACGCCGTCGTCAGCACCAGTGCGAGCAGGATGGCGCGGGGAACTGTTCGGGCCGGATTCCGGATCTCGCCGCCGGGCGTCACCGCGATCTCGGTGCCGGCAAAGGCGAAGATCACGAGCAGCGCCGATTGGCCGACTGCGGCAAGCGTCGGCGTGCTATTCCACCTGAGATTTTCGGGTCGGAGGAAGAACAAGCCCGCGCCGGCGAGCAGCAGCAGCGGCAGCAGCTTCACGACCGTGATTCCTTCGGTCACGCGGGCGGCCGACTGTACGCCCCGGATGTTCACCACCGTGAAGAACGCATAAACCCCCAGAATCACTGCAGCTCGTCCGGCCGCTGTCGCAAAGATCGGCGAGGCTTCGGCGAGCGTGCTGACCAGGGCGGTCGCGACCGACGCCGAGGCCACCACGCCGGCGGCGAACCAGTGAACCGCGCCCAGCAGGAACCCGGCAAATGGACCGAAGGCGGCTTCGCCGTAGGCGTAGACGCCGCCGCTCGAGGAGACCCGGCTTCCTGAGGCCGCAAAGCAGAGTACGACGAGACCCATCGCGAGTGCGCAGACCAGGTAACTCAGGACGGCGGCAGCTCCGAGGCCCTGGGCGGCGACGGCAGGGAGTACAAAGATGCCGGCGCCCACGATGCAGTTGAGGGTGCCGGCAGTGAGGGCGCGCACGCCGATGGCGCGCACCAATCCCTCGTCGGCTGGTCGGCCGACGGTCCCGCTTGTTTGTGAAGGCATGACGAGATGTACCCAACGCACGCCGACGACGCCAGGGCACTCCCCGGTTAGCTTCTCATGGACTATGGCCCGTTCCAGCCAAACGGCGCGTCGCACGGCGAGGGCTCCCGCTACTCGCCTGCGGCTCTCCGTTGATTCTGTCGCGCTCGCCCGGCTGCTCGATGGCGACCAGCACGAGGCTCGGCAAGCGATGCGGAAACGACTGCGCGAGTCCCGGTTCGCATATCGCTACGGTCTTTCGACGCCGGCGTATCGCGAGCTGGTGTTCGACTGGCTGCGCGAGCTGGCCCGTGAGGGTCTGGGAGCTGCCGCCTATCCCCGCTCCTACGGCGGCGGCGGAAACATCGCGCGGTTTCTCGCGATATTCGAAACGCTGGGTACTCACGACCAGAGCCTGACCGTCAAGTTCGGCGTCCAGTTCGGACTTTTCGGCGGCAGCATCTACCAGCTCGGAACCGAGCGCCACCACTCTCGCTACCTCCGCGACGTTGGAACGCTGGCCCTACCTGGGTGCTTTGCGATGTCGGAGTTGGGGCACGGCTCGAACGTGCGGGAGATCGAGACCGAGGCGCAGTACGATCCGGTCGCTCGAGAGTTCGTGATCGATACGCCGAAGGAATCAGCTCGTAAGGAATGGATCGGGAATGCGGCGTGCCATGGCCGGCTCGCGGTTGTCTTTGCCCAGCTCGCTGTTGGAGGAGAGAAGCGCGGAGTACACGCTTTCCTAGTCCCGATCAGAACGGCCGCCGGTGGGGTCTGGCCGGGGGTGCGCATCGAGGACGCGGGCGAGAAGGCCGGGCTCAACGGTGTGGACAACGGGCGGCTCTGGTTCGATCGGGTTCGAATTCCTCGCGAGAACCTGCTCAACCGCTATGGCGACGTGAGCCCCGACGGCGAATACACGAGCCCCATTGCCAACCCGGCGCGCCGCTTCTTCACCATGCTGGGCACCCTCGTCGCCGGGCGCATCAGCATCGCTCTCGCGGCGCAGAGCGCGCTCAAGGCGGGGTTGACCATCGCGGTGCGGTACGGGGCGGTGCGCCGGCAGTTCGGACCGTCGGAGGGCAGGGAAGTTCCGATCCTGGATTACCTCACTCACCAGCGACGGCTCCTTCCTGCCGTCGCGACCGCGTACGCGTTCGACTTCGCACTCAAGGGCCTGGTCAGCCGCTTTGTAGCGGCCGCGGAAAGCGGGCACGAGGCTGAATCGGAGTACCGCCGAGTCGAGGCAGGTGCCGCTGGGCTCAAGGCGCTCGCCACCTGGCATACGATCGCGGCGCTCCAGGCGGCTCGCGAGTGTTGCGGTGGGCAGGGATTCCTCGCGGTCAATCGCATAGCTCAGCTCCGGGCAGACACCGACGTCACCGCGACGTTCGAAGGCGACAACACCGTTCTGCTTCAGCTGGTGGCCAAGGGCCTGCTGACCGATTATCGGCAACAGTTCCATGCCGCGGGCGCCCGCGGGATGCTGCGGTATCTCAGTAGTCGGGCCTCAGCCCGGCTGGCCCGGGTCAATCCATTGGTGGCGCGTCGGACCGATGAGGAGCACCTCCGCGATCCCGAGTTTCAGCTGGGCGTGTTCCGCTATCGCGAGGATCGCCTCCTGGGATCCGCCGCCCGCCGGCTCAAGCACCGAATGGAAGCCGGCGCCGACGGCTTTTCTGCTTTGATCGAGTGTCAGGACCACCTGCTCACGCTGGCGCGAGCGCATGTTGAGCGGCAAATGCTGGAGGAGTTCATTCGCGCGACGGAAAGCGCCGAGCCCGCCCTCCGACCGGTGCTCAACCGTTTGCGCGAGCTGTTTGCGCTGTCCGTACTCGAGCGCGAGGAAGGCTGGCTCCTCGCGCACGGCGTGTTCGAGCGATCAAAGGGCGAGGCGGTGCGCACGCTGGTGAATCGGAGCTGCGGCGAGCTCCGTCCTCATGCCGTTTCGCTGGTGGATGGATTCGGGATTCCGGACGAGATTCTCGGCGCGCCGATCGCGGTTGCGGAGTCGCGATAGTGATGAAGATGCAGCAGCCGACGTCCACCAACGCGCGTGCCCGCCTGGCAATCGCGGCGCTCCTCTTCTCGACCGGAGGCGCCGCGATCAAGGCCGCCGCGTTTACCGGTTGGCAGATCGCGTGCTTCCGGTCGGGGATTGCGGCGCTGGTGCTGTGGCTCCTGATCCGCGGCGCCCGGCGGGGCTGGACCTGGCGCAATGTGCTGGTTGGTATCACCTACGCGGCCACCCTGGTTCTCTTCGTCCTGGCCAACCGGCTGACGACGTCGGCCAACACGATCTTCCTCCAATCCACTGCTCCGCTCTACGTTCTGGCTTTGAGCCCATGGCTGCTGCGGGAATCGGTGCGGCCCGCCGATGTCGGGTTCATGGCGGTGGTCGGCACCGGGCTCGTGCTCTTCTTTGTGGGTGCCGAGACTCCTGTCGCTACGGCTCCGGACCCAGTGCGAGGCAACCTGCTGGCGGCCGGCAGCGGGGTGACCTGGGCACTCACAGTCTGTGGGCTCCGCTGGATGGGTCGCGGAGACGCGGAGCACGGGGCGATCGGTGCGGTGGTCGTGGGTAACGCGCTGGCCTTTGTCGCAACGCTTCCTCGCGCGCTGCCGCTCCCGGCGCATCCAGCCGCGGATTGGGCAGTCATAGTCTACCTCGGCGTATTTCAGATTGGCTTGGCCTATGCACTGGTCACTTCGGCCCTACGCCGGCTCCAGGCGTTCGAGGCGTCGATCATTCTGCTGATAGAGCCGGCGTTCAATCCGCTCTGGGCCTGGGTGGTGCACCACGAAGTCCCGAGTGCCTGGGCCCTCGCCGGTGGCGGGCTGATTCTGGGGGCGACGGCCCTGAGAACGCTGCTCGAGGCGCGGTCTCGTTTGGCCATGTCGGGCTCCGGGGTCACGACACAGTGAGCATCGGCTTGATCGAGACCGTCCGGGTACGCGACGCAGTCGCCCCACTCTGGGGACTTCACCTCAGGCGGCTCCTGCGAAGCTGCCGAGAGCTGGGAGTGCCGTTTCCGGGCGAGTTCGTCGTGCCGGCCGGAGGCCGGGACCGGGTGCATCGGCTCGAGGTGAGCGCCTCGGGTGTGGCAGTAACCGAGCGAGCAGTTGGGTCGGGCGATCCGGTCCGCCTCGTGACCAGTCCCGCTACCTACCGGCCGTACCCGAACAAGACCACTGACCGGGCGCAGTTCGACCGTGGCATCGAGACCGCGCACGCTGCCGGAGCCGACGACGCGCTGCTGCTCGCCCAAGGCGGTTGGGTGGCCGAGGCGGGGATCTGGAGCTTGTTCTGGTGGGAGGGTGAGCGACTTTGCGCCCCGCCGCTCGCACTGGGTGTCCTGCCGGGCGTGGCCAGAGCCCGGATCGGGGAGCTGGTCCAGGTGGAAGAGCGACGGGTCGCGAGGGCCGCGCTCGATGGCCGGTCACTGCTGGTCGCGAATGGCGTGCGCGGGATCGTGGAGGTTGTGTCGCTGGATGGAGTTCCGACGCCGGGATCGGCAGCGACGGGGGCTCTGCAAGCCCGCTTCTGGCCTTGACCCACCCCGAGTCCGACGCGTATTTTCCGCGGCTCGGAAATCGGGGCCCAGGTTCACCGTGGTGGTTGTAGCTCAATCGGTTAGAGCGCCGGACTGTGGCTCCGGAGGTTGCGGGTTCGATTCCCGTCAGCCACCCTGGCTCGAGCGATCCGCGGAGCGGCGCAGGTCCGCTCCGTGCGTTTTGGTATCGTAGCCGACCGCCTGGGGTGCGTAGGTCCGTAGCTCAATTGGTAGAGCACCGGTCTCCAAAACCGGGGGTTGGGGGTTCGATTCCCTCCGGGCCTGCTCGAAACGCTATCCGCTACCCGCCGGCGGTGAACGGCTGGGGAACTGGATGGCGGGCGTTCGAGTTTGCGCGGATAGCGGATAGCGGATAGCGGATAGCGGATAGCGGATAGCTTACTGGGCGCTATCGTCTAGGGGACTAGGACGGGGCCCTCTCAAGGCCCAAACACGGGTTCGAATCCCGTTAGCGCTACTCAAGTGCGGAACGTTGAGCCCGGCTCGACGGGAGTCCCGGCCCCATCGTCTATCGGTCTAGGACGCGACCCTTTCAAGGTCGAAAGACGGGTTCGATTCCCGTTGGGGCTATGGGAAACGGGCGCCTCTAGCTCAACTGGCAGAGCAGCGGACTCTTAATCCGGAGGTTCTGGGTTCGACTCCCAGGGGGCGCACTCTCTAAGTCGTTATGGTACCCGACGAGTAGCGGCCCGGCCTCAACCGCCGGGCTGTTTGCTTGTCGTTTGCTTGTCACTTGCGGTAGCGTTCACCAGGCTGGCTAGATCCGAGTTTCCTAGGCGCTCCCCACCTCGGCCTATTGCGGCGGAGGTTCTTATGAAGGTTCAAGGAAAATTAGTGCTAATCACGGGCGCCTCCAGTGGCATCGGTGCTGCTCTGGCTCGCGCAGTCGCTGCTGCCGGTGCCCGACCATTGCTCTTGGCCCGGCGCGAAGCCGAACTGCGACAAGTGGCCGCGTCGCTCGGCCCAAGCGCCGAAGCACGGGTCTATCCGGTCGATCTCAGCGACGCGAAGGCGGTGGATGACGTAACGGCGAGGATAACGAGGGAGGTGGGGACACCAGATGTTCTCGTCAACAACGCAGGGGCAGGGCGCTGGAGGTTTGTGGATGAGACGACTCCG
>DATJGL010000391.1:0-2873 GCA_035495075.1 Gemmatimonadales bacterium | reverse complement strand
GCATACCCTCGGCGTAGTCCCAGACGTAGGCGGCAACAGTACCTCCGCGGCGGGCGCGGGCTGCCATCGCCGCCACTCCCTGAGTGGGAGCGGGTAGGAAGTTGAGCACGAGGCCCGCGACTACGGCGTCGAACCCCTCGTCGATGCGCGGCAAATCGGGGAGCTCCGCCACCACGAACTCGGCGTGCGCTTCACCCGCCTGCCGGCGCGCGAATGCCACGTACGCTGGTGACCGGTCGCAACCAACGACGCAACGAGGCGATTCTTCTGCCACAATCGTTTGAGTCAGAGCTCCGGTCCCACAGCCGAAGTCGAGCCAAGCCGATCCCGGTGGAACGGCCAGCCAACGCAGAAACTCCCGGGCGATGCGGCGGCTCCAGCGGCCGACATACGATTCGTAACCGGCTCCGTCCTCCCACGCGTCCGGCATCGCGTCACCGCCTATTGTTTAGTGGGCTCCGAGCGACTGAGGTCAAGACGCAGGCTACGCCGCGTGAGCACATGGCGCCTTGGGCCGCTCGCCGCGAACCGTGCCTCGACTGCGCCAACGAATGTCTGGTCTTCGTGGCAAACGCCGCATCATTCCTGATCGGCCGGGCGGACAAACGGACTGCTAGACTCTCGCGGCCTCCAGATTGGCGCGCAAGGCCTGCATCTCTTCCCGATTCGGGCCGTATAGACCCGGCGGGGCACCGCCCGCGAGACGGCAGAGCAGTGCCAGCTGTCCCCGATGGTGGATCAGATGATGAAGGAGCTGGCTCCAGAGCACGTCCCGGATTGCCAGACGTCGGCCATCGAAGAACGTCACCAACTCCTCGAGCTCATCGTTCCTGAGGTTCGCAAGGCGAGCAACGGCCTCCTCATGCACCCGGCGATACCCGGGCGCCAGCAACTGGATCTCGCGCGGGCGTTTGAGGTTCGGGGGCTCGTCCTCAAAGCGGAACCGCCGCTCGGCGATCCCAAAGCTCAAGCACGCGTCGATTTCACTCAAATGCCACGCCAGCTCTCCTATCGAGCGGCCCTTGGGGTCGGGGCGGAAATCGTACTGATCGGTAGGGAGCGCTTCGAGAAGTCTGAGAGTGTACTCAGCCTCAGAGTTCCAGGCTGCGCGAAAGGTGTCGATCTCGTTGAAGTGCGTCATGGGAAACCTCCGAACAAATGCGGCGCGCTACGCCAGCCAGGTGAGGAGTTAGGGCAGGGGTCACCGCCCAACTCGGGCCCGCCAGCTGAAGGCGGGGCTTAGGCGGGCCGCGACTATGACTTGTCCGGCGCGCGCAGGCCGGGGCGGCGAGGTCCTCCTCTGTTGCCCGTTCGGGCGTCAACCCCGCGATAGAGCCCAGGCTACCAGGACTGCCGCCACCGCCGGAACCGCGAAGACGACCACGAAGATCGGGGCCTCTTCCGCGACCGAGTAGCCGGCCTTGGCAACCCCAACCCACATGTTGACGCCCGCCGCGATAAGCCAAACAGGGATGAACCATCGGGCGGCGCTGGCCATCGCGATGACCGAACCGTTAGAACTGAGGAACCGCCCGGCGAAGAGAAAGATGCCCAACAGAACGAGGCCGCCGGCAATGACCTTCAACGTGTGCGACACTGATCGGCCTCAAGGCGACCGTGTTCAGCGGCTCCCGTACTCGGTGAAGACGTAGTCTCTCGTCTTCACGATCGTGTGGCACGCGAACCCACACTTGGCGTCGTTCCCCTGCGGTGGCTTGTCGGCTGTGGTGGCAGGCCTGAAAGTCTTGGAAGCGGCGTCATACTCGAACGCGCCCCATCCCCACCCGCCGCTGTCCGCGAACCTCTTGCTGTCCTTCACCATGAAGTCGACGTCATGTAGCGTGCCCGGCACCGTCGCGGCGGAGAACGTCTCCAGCTTTTTCGGGTTCCAGTGGATCTTCGCCATCTTGGCGCCGTCGGGGACCGGCTTGCCGTTGCCAGGAATCCCCTTCTGGTAAGCGTCGATCATCACGGGATTGGCGAGGATCGCAGCAATCAGGCCTCCGTCCTCACTGATCGAGACAACGTGCCAGCTTTCGTATCCCCTGAACTCGGAGAACGCGAGTCCACCGGGCACCTTCACGGTGTACTTGTTCTGGGCGGACATGGCGCTGACGCCCAAGGCACTGACCAGTGCCGTCACGATGGCAATCGTCCGCATGCGTTTGCTCCTCATCACCAGTTCCTCTCTTGTCAACCTTGCGGCTGTGACTGCCTTCCCGATTGAGGGTGGTACGTCTCTTTGATCGGATGCGACAGGACGCTGCAAATACCGCGGCAATATGCCAGCGGGGGTGAGCCGGGTCCACTGCACGATAGTATCAGGCAGGTGGCGGCTCTTTTTCATGCTACCTGCCTCTCCTTGCGTCGCTTTCCTCCCTGCCCGCTGTGCCACTTGGTGGCATACGGCAGCACGAACAGGTACAGACCGGTGAGCAGGAGCAAGGCGAGCGGGAGCAGCGGCGAGTAGGTCACCCAAGGCGGAGGCATCCCACCCCCCTGCGCCAGGGCGACGAAGTTGGCGATGACGGTCACCGTAAACGCGATGGACAGCCAGCGGTGGATCTGCCGAACCCACTTGTTCCAGTCCAAGGGAACCTCCTTCAGAGACGTCAGCGGCGTGCCTGGATCAGCTTCCACCCGTTCCCGGACGGGTCCCGGAAGCCAGCGTCCACGCTCCCGAAGCGCGCCACCGGCTCCTGCGTGACCTCCACTCCGCGGGCGCGCATCCCGTCGCAGGCCGCGCGGCAGTCGTTGACGACCAGTACGAGCGGCGGCATGGCGCCCTTGGCCACGATCGCGCGCACCGTCTGCGCGGTCGCCGCGTCGAGCACCGGCGGGCCCGGCGTGAACAGGCCGAGCTGGAACGACGG
>DATJGL010000390.1:0-11817 GCA_035495075.1 Gemmatimonadales bacterium | reverse complement strand
TTACGGCAAATCATCTCTGAGGACTTGACGGTGGCGAGCTGCTCGGTGATTTCGTCCTCGGCGACGTGCTTGGTCAACCCGTCGGTGCAGAGCAGCATGACGTCTTCCCACCGGCTGTCGAGGGTGATGATGTCTGGCCTGGGCTGCTCGGCCCCCAGGGCGCTCGATAGCACGTGAGCCCAGCGAGTGGCGCTGGCCTCAGCTGGCGGCAACACGCCGGCGTCGACCAGGGCCTGCGCCATGGTGTGGTCTTTGGTGAGCAGCTCGAGCTTCCCTTCCCGCAGCCGATAGCAGCGACTGTCGCCCACGTGCACGAGGTATGCGCGCGGCCAGCGGAACACGGCCATGGTGAGCGTGGTCGCGGAGCTCTCCGGGTCCTCCCGAACAGCGGCGTGGCTCTCCGCGACTGCCCGCTCGAGCTCTTCCAGGAACCGACCTTCCTGGGCCTCGTCGTGCCGAGAGGAGAGCTTCATAGTATGGGTGGCGTATTGCGCGATAGCCTTCAGGGCCGTGCCCGAGGCCTGCTCGCCGCCCGGGCGACCCCCCACGCCGTCGGCGACGATGCAGAGATAGAGGCGGGATTCGCTGGTGAGATCGCCCAACTGGGTCGCGGGCACGCTCGAGGCGTGCACCTGCATGGTCTTGTGCAGGCTCGCGATCAGGAACTGATCCTGATTCACGCGCCGCACCTTGCCCTGATGAGTCAGGCCGAAAACATCGATGTCTGAAGCAACGGGCCGAACCGCAACCGCGGAACCAGTTGCGACGGTCATAAGACGCTCCTGCCGGCCTTCGGTTCCCCTAACATGCGCGCCGACGCGGCTACCGCAACCCTCGGTGGCGTGCGACAGCGGTGGCGACCTGACATCGGGACCTCCCCTGGGACGCGCTAGTGATTGCGGCGACGGAGCGCGGGTGCGGGCTCGTGTGGCGCCTCGTAGTCCTCGGGCGCCGGCGGTCGGAAAAGCAGGTCGAAGGCGAGGAAGATCGTGTGTGACCAGGGATAGAGCAGAAAGGGCGACACCAACATGGTGATACCGAGGCCCAATTCGATCCCTTCCCAGGGAGGCGTCGGCCAGGTCCACCAGAGGGCAAGGCCCAGCATGACCGCAAAGAGGGCTTCTACCGCCATCAGGTTGACGAAGTACGCGCCCAGCCAATAACCCCGCTCGCCCCGGGTGAAGTTGAGGCCGCACGACGGGCAGGCCGGCGCGATGTGAAGCCAGCTTAAAAAAACGGGACCACCGCCGCAGGCGGGGCAGTGGAGCCGGGCGGCGCGCCAGAAGGCAGAGGCGACAGGAGGACGGGGTGGCACCGTGGGCCACTCGAAAACTGCTGGCATGGACGGAGCGCTCCTCCCCCATGCATACAACAAGAAGTGAGCCCTGTCTAGCTAGACGTATGCGCGGCGAAGCATCTCGGCGGCCGACTCGTCGAGCATGTCGGCGTTCCGGATCTGGTCGAAGCGGTCGAGCAGGTCCTCCACCCGAAGCCGCCGTTTTCGGGCGCCGGAGAAATCGTCCACGATCCGCCCCCGATGGACCAGCAGCAGCCGGTCTCCGATTCGGACCGCCTGATGCATCGAGTGGGTCACCATGAGCGTGGTGAGCCGATCCCGCGCCACCGTCTCTTCGGTGAGCCGCAGCACTTGCTCGGCGCTCCTCGGGTCCAGCGCCGCGGTGTGCTCATCCAGAAGCAGGAGTCCCGGGCGGACAAGGGTCGCCATGAGCAGCGTGAGCGCCTGCCGTTGACCCCCAGAGAGCGCACCGGTCGGCGTGACCAGGCGGTGCTCCAGGCCGAGGCCCAGATTCGCCAGTTGCGCGGCGAGGTGGGACCGGCGTGCGCTACTCAAGCCCCACCGAAAGATCGCCCGCGACCGCCCTCGCTGCAGCGCGATCGCGAGATTTTCGGCGACGGTCAGATGAGGGGCGGTGCCGGAGAAAGGGTTCTGAAACACCCGGCCGATCATCCCCGCCCGGCGGTGCTCCGGCCAATGGGTCACGTCCTGCCCGGCGATCCTGACCACGCCCTCGTCGAGTACGACGGTTCCCGCAATTGCGTTGAGCATAGTGGATTTGCCGGACCCGTTGATCCCCACGACCACGACGAAGCTGCCTGGTTCGACCGTGAGATCCACACCCTCGAGCGCACGCTGCTCGCTGGGCGTGCCCGGAAAGAAGGTGTGTCGGAGCCCTATCAGTTCCAGCGCGGCGCTCATACAGCCACCGGGGGGCGCGGCGGGGAACGGAACACGCGGGCCAAGGCGCGCGGCACCACCAGGGCAAGGAGCACGAACACGGCGGTCACCAACTTGAGCGCGTTCGCATCAAGGCCGGCGCGCAACGCGCCTGCGACCAGCAAGCGGAAGACGACCGTCCCCAACAGGACGCCGCCGATCTGGCGGGCCGGCCCGCTCCGGCCCAGGAGTGCCTCGCCAACGATGAGGCAGGCCAGTCCCACCACTACGATGCCGAGCCCCACTTGCACGTTGGCAAATCCCTGGTACTGGGCGAACAGCGCGCCGGAGAGAGCGATCAGCCCATTGGCCATGACCAGCCCGAGGGTCACCATGAAACCGACGTCCACGCCGAGCGCGCGAGCCATCTGCGGGTTGTCGCCGGTAGCGCGGACGGCCATGCCCAGGTCAGTCCGGAGGAAGCGTTCCATCAGGAACATGCTTCCGAGCACGAACACGACGAATAGCACCAGTGCCGCCAGATTGGACGCGCTCACCGGAGTGCCGAACAAGTCGACCTCCGGTGGGCCGCCAGCGGTGGTCCAGATGCGCTCCGCCAGCCCCGGCAGGGTGTCGGCCGAAGCGAGGGAGACATCGCCGCCCTGCATGACGTAGAGCTGCACCGAGTAGAGCGCAGTGCTCACCAAGATGCCGCCGAGCAGCGTGTCCACCCCGAAGGCGGTATGCACCACGCCGGTAGCGGCACCGGCCAGCCATCCTGAGACCGTTGCGAGGATCGTGGCGGTGACGGGATGAACGCCGTGAGCCAGCAGCGCAGCCGCTACTGCAGCCCCGAGCCCGAACGATCCGTCGGTGGTGAGGTCGAGGCGGTTGAGCACGCGGTAGGTGAGAAAGACACCCAGCGTGAGCAGCGACAGGAGGAGTCCGACCGAGAGGGCGCCGACCAGCAGGTTCATGCGCCGCGAGTCACTGCGGTGATGGGAGCCCAGCAGAGCCCTCGACGCAGCTCGCTCTCCCCCGCGCCGGTGCCGCCGCGATCGTCGCTCGGGAGATGGAGGACCGCGCAGACGCGCTGATGGGTGAAGAGCTTGGTCACCAGCACCAGGAGATCGACAGTGCGCTGGGGGAGAGGCCGATAGCTGAAGACGACTGCATGAAAGTGTCCTCGCAGATCCCGCTGGTCTCCGAGTGGGCGCAGCTGGGGTGCGAGCAAGGCGTCCGGCGCTCGCGACGCGATGCCGGATCGGCTCGGGCGTCGGGGCGAGGCGAGCTAAGGTAGTTGACCCCGCTCATGTCGAGCAGAACGCTGCGCTGTCCATCGCGCAACAACCGATCCAGCGTGTCCGAGAACTGCTCTCCTGATTCGCCGTCCAGACGACCGGCAAGGCGTACGACGGCGCAGCCGCCGTCGTACGCGCTCGAAATCCTCATTGAGGCTTCGCCGCGCCTCCCTTGGAGCTGTCGGCGAGCTGAGTCTTCGTCGTCTGCAGGCGATAGAAGGGGATCTTGGCCGGGCTCTCACCCTTGAGGATGCGGGCGATCATCTTGCCGGCGACCACTCCCCCCTCTTGGAAGTCGGGGTAAAGCGCGGCCGTCGCGCCCTTCATGATCTCGAACGGCGAGGGCGAGAACACGGGAATCTTCTTTTCCTTCGCGGTCTTGATGATGCTATCGAACCCGCTGTGCGCGGCATTCCCGTAGATCTCGATCGCGTCGATCTTCTTCCCGATCAGCGTGTTGACGGCCTCGGTCGCATCGCCGGGGGTATTCATCGGCACCGCTTCCACCTGGATGCCGACCTTCTTGGCAGCGGTAGTGAGTCGGTTCTTCAAGTCCACCGAGAGCTGCTCTCCGGGACTGAACAGCACGCCTATCCGCTTGACCTTGGGCACGAGCTGCTTGATCAGCTGGATCCGCCGTTCCTGTTCGGGATCGCCAAACCCTGGTGAATACACGCCGGTCACATTCGGCAGGTGGACGGAGTCGCTGGTACCCGCGCCGGCGGCAAAGGGGTCCGAGAGAATGTGAAAGACGATCGGAGTGTCCTTGACCCGCTTCACCGCCACCTGAAGCGTCGCATCCTGCAGCGTCACGATGACCTTCACCTTCTGATCGAGGGCGGCATCGACCAGGTTCGGCAACGTCGCAAGGTCTCCCTGCGCGCTGGATGACTTGAAGACGAAGTCCCGGTCCGGCTCGAGCCCCTCCTCTTGCAGGCCAACCTTCAGGGCATCTTCGCTCCACTCGCTGCCGATCCAGTCCGCCGCGCGGATCAGGGCAATGTTCGCAGGCGCTGCCGAAGCTGCCGGGGCCGAGCTGGCGGCCGCCGCCGCCTTGTCGGCGGAGGTGTCCTTGTTGCAAGCGAGGGCGATCCCCAGGGCCGCGGCGAGGGCCGTGTGCCGAACGAAGGACCGCCAAGCGGACCCACGCTGCCGGGTCATGCGACTGCCTCCCAGGTGACGGTAAACATCACGGAGCGAAGGGTGTGATTCTATTCACGGCCCGGAGATTCCGCAAAGAACCGCTCTTCCATCCAGCGCTCCAGGTCCGCCAGTACCCGGTCATGATCCGGGTCGGCCAGCAAGGCGTGAAAGGCACCTGGGTACTCTATGTAGCGCTTGTCAGCCTCTCTGACCGCAGCGAAGAAAGCCCGGCTGCCTTCCGGAAAGACCATGCGGTCCTGGGCGCCGTGAAGCAGCAGCAGTGGCACCGAAAAACGGGCCGCGTTGAGCCGCAGGTCACGAGCCGTGTCGAGAACCTCAGAGGCTAAACGGGCCGATCCCTTTCGGTGGAACAGCGGGTCCGACACGATCGTCTCACAAACCTTGGGGTCGCGGGAGAGGCCGGACAGATCGAGCCCGGTCTCCAGCGTGAACCCGGGCCAGACGTGGGACATGAAACGGCCGAGGGTCAGGAGCCAGGCCGGCGTTCCTATGCGACCCAGCGGCGCCGCGACTGCGATGACGCCGTTCAGTCCGTTGGCATGGTGAAGGGCGTAGTCGAGGACTACGAGCCCGCCGAGGCTGTTGCCCAGCAGAAACAGCGGGCGGCCCCGCTCTTCGGCTCGGACCACGTTGAGGAAACGGTCCAGATCATCCCGCAGCCGGGACCAGCGATCGATATGGCCCCGCTTTCCGGGCGAGTGGCCGTTCCCGCGGAGGTCGAAGGCATGAACCACCCAGCCGCGCGGGACGAAGTGTTCCGGCAGCATCGGGTAAAGACCGCTGTGGTCGCCGATTCCGTGTACGTTGATCAGCACTGCACGGGTGGCCGCCTCGGGACCCCAGCGTTGGCGGAACAACTCGAGCCCGTCAGCAGTCCGAAAGGTCGCTTCGGAATGCACCAAAGCAGTCTGGGGGTGAGTCATCGTCGCACGCTCGCTTGACACGGCCGGTTCCGCGATCAAACATAGCGGCAGGCTTCGCAGGCCTCGTCCCACCCCGGAGATTGACGTCATGATGCTCAAGCGCGAGACGGTCGCGGCGATGGTGCTCGCCGCGGCGGTGCTGTCGGTCGGTACCGCACCGGTGCAGGCCCAGTTCACGAAGCGACTGACGCAGGCGATGCAAAGCGGCGCGGAAAACCGCGCGATCCAAGAGGTGGTCAATCAGGAAAACAAGGCGATCGACGCTGCGCTCTCGGGCAGCCTGTCGTCCGGCGACAAATCGGCCGGCGAAACGCTCTACGGCACGCTCAAGACCGACGGCCGGGCCCCAGCCACCGGCATCGGGTTCAAGGAGAACACAGCGACCATGACGGACTCGTCGGCCTCATCGCTCAAGGCCATTGGCGCGATGCTGGAAGCCCACAGCGATCTCAAGTTGCGGATCGAGGCGTACGCCGAGGACAAGAACGTCGCGGTCGCGCGTGCGCAGGCCGTCCGGGACGCCTTGGTCAAGGCATACAAGATCGATGCGGGACGTCTGCAGACCGAGGGATACAAGAAGGCGGGAACGCAGTCGGTCGATCTGGTTCAGCTCTAGGTCTAGCGGGTCACTGTCGTCAAACGATCCTCGACCAGCCAGCTGCCGGGCTGGGCGCGCACATCCGCGGTCGTGAGCGTGGCGGATGAGGTAGGTCCGCGGGTCTTCAGAGAGTCCTTGCCGAACCGCAGCAGATAAGCCGTCGCCCCAGCATTGCGCGCATGCTCGGCCACGAACCCCGCCAACGCCGCTTGCCACGCATCCGGCGATGCACGCCGGGACCCCGCCGCTTCACGGTGCGCGTCAAGTCCGGCGATGACCTGACTTCGATCGTATCCGGCGGCGAAGAAGCGGGTTCGCAGGGGCCGCTCGGAATCGCGAGCCTCGCCGTCGCGTGACATCAGCAGGTCGCAGGAACATTGCCCGATCAAAAGCCGCGCGCAGGTTTGGGCCGGCGGATGAAGATTGCGCAACGCCTGCTGCTCCGCAGGAGGAAGCAGGTCCGCCGTGATACCGGCCGGGAGCATGGCCCGGACCTCGGACAGGGTGAGGGGGCTCGCGAGATAGAGGAAGTAGCACATGACTGCAGTGAACGGTAAACGATGAACGGGAGCGCCGTGCTCGGACGCCCCCGTTCACTGTTCACGCAGTTCTAGATGGGCAGATCGTCCCGGACCAGGACCAGGATCGCGGCCTGGGGAACCACGAGATACTTCTTGTCCTCGAAGGTGATCTCGACGGCCGCCTTCCGAAAAAAGATCGCGTGGTCCCCCACCTTGGCCTGCATGGCTTTGGACTTTCGGTCCGACGCTTCCAGCTTCCAGGGCTCGTCGTCCAGGCTTCCGAGATCGGCCACCGGATCGCCGGGACCGGTCGCGACGATGAGCCCGGTCTGCACCTGCTGGGTATCCAACGCGGTAGGAGGGAGGTACAGCCCGACGCGGGTGCGATCCTCGCCCTCTTCGGGAGTGATGAGCACTCGATCGCCGACCACGAGAAGCTGCTTCTTGGGGAAGTCCATGGGCCTGGAACCGCGCGAACGGTGAACGGTAAACAGTGAACGGGGGCTCCGATGACCGCGAGCCCCCGTTCACCGTTCACCGTTTACCGTTTACGCTTTCGGTTTGGTGTATGGTGACGAGTTCCGTTATCCGGACCTTTCGCGTCGTCGTGGGAAGCCGGAGGCTGATCTCATCGCCAACCTTCCCGCCCTTGAGTGCCCGGCCGAGCGGGGAAGCAAGCGAAATGTGGCCGGCGTCAATGTCCATCATTTCTGCCAGCACGACCGTATACACATCGGTCTCATTGGTCTCGAGGTCCAGAACCGAGACGCGAGACCCCAGACCCACTCGATCAGTAGGCGCCTCGGCATTGGCAAGCTGGGTCAACTGATTGAGCCGTTGGTGCAACTGGCCCAATCTGGCCTGGACAAACTGCTGGCGCTCGAGCGCCGACTTGTACTCCGAGTTCTCCCGCAAGTCGCCTAGCGCCACTGCCTGGGCAATGGCCTGGGGAAGGAGCACGTTGAGTTCATGGCTGAGCTGGTCGACTTCTCGACTCAGCTTCTCGCGCATTTCATTGATCATGGTTTGACCAGAAAGACAAGAAAACAAAGCCCCGGAAAAGCCAATCTCTCCGGGTCAGTCCAAGGCGGATTCCACTGGAATGATACTACACCTCGGCTGGGGGCCGATAGTGTGAACTTAACTGTAAGAAGTGCAAGCGCTTGGCAGGTTGCAGCCGGGCTCGTTGCCGGCTTGGCCGGCGCGCCAGGCTGTGCCGGGCACGCGGCGGAACAGCAGGCCGGCCCGCCACCGGCCACGAGCACGGCGGGCCAGCGGGTCCAGGCCGACTCGGTGAAACTGGCCTCCGACCAGGTGGCGGATTCATTGCTGGTGGACGTGCGTTCGCTCGACCCTGCGATTCTGGTGGACCTGCGCTACGCCACCGCGAACAACTTCACGGGTGCCGTCTTGCCTGGCTATCAGGCGCAGAAAGCGCTCCTTCGCCGGGAAGCTGCACAAGCGCTCACCCGGGTCGAAGCACGGCTTCGGACCGGAGGCCTTGGACTCCGCATCTGGGACGCCTACCGTCCACTGCGTGCTACCATGGCGATGGTGGCGTGGGCCGAAAGTACGGGCCGGACGGACCTCCTCGACCAGGAGTACATCGCACGGCGAAGCCGGCACAACCTGGGCGTGGCGGTGGACCTGACGCTGGTGGATTTGGTTACGGGAACCGAGCTGGACCTCGGCACGCCATTCGACACCTTCTCCGACGCCGCCCGTACGGCGAATGCAGAGGGTCGCGTTCTCCGCTACCGTCAGGTCCTGGTCCGAGCAATGGAATCTGAGGGCTTTCAAAACTACGAGAAGGAATGGTGGCATTTCAGCTATACGGTGCCAGACCCGCAGGCATTCGACGTCCCCATCCGCTAGCTTCCTCGGCCTCTAGCCCCGACCTCCGGAGATTGTCGTGAAGCGTGCTCTCGCGGTTCTCTCTTGCGCTCTCGTCCCATCGCTGCTGGCCGCCCAGGCAGGCTCGCCCGCGGGACCGGTCCCGGTCGCGCGGCTCGAAGCCCGCCGGGCCGCGTTGGCACACCGGCTCGGCACGGGGGTCGCGATTCTCCGGTCATCGGTGGAGCGGAACATCGAGGGCGATTACGCCCAGGACAGCGACTACCGGGAAGACAACGACTTCTTCTATTTGACCGGCGCCGAGGCTCCCGAGTCGTGGCTGGTATTGGTCGCGCGCAACTCCGCGCCTGCTCAGGTGATTCTGTACTTGCCTGCCCGGGACACGGTGACCCCGTACAAGAGCGAGCAGTGGGTCGGGCCGAGACTCAACCCCAGTCCCGCGGCGACCGCGCTCACCGGCATCAAGGACGTCCGGTCGGCGGAGCGAGCGGAGCGCGAGATTTCCGGGCTCGTATTCGGGACCGATTCGCCCGCTCGGCAAGGAATGCTCTACCTCAAGCCGGGTGTGAACCAGGAGGATTCGCCGTTCCTGCGCGATTCCGTTGCGGCAGTCGCCACTGCGGGCGGCATCAGGCTCGGCAACCTCTCTCAGGAGTTAGCGCCACTACGGTTGATCAAGGACGACGATGAGCTGGCCCGGCTTCGCAAGGCGATCGCCCTCACGACCCAGGCCGAGCGGAACGCGATGGCCGCGCTTCGACCCGACATGTACGAATACGAGCTCGAGGCGCTCATCGAGTACACCTTCCGGCGGGGTGGGGCGGAGCGAGTCGGATTTCCCAGTATCGTCGGCTCCGGTCCCAACTCCGTGCTGCTCCACTACGACAAGAATCGCCGGCGGATGGAGGCCGGTGACCTGGTCGTGATGGATATCGGGGCCGAGTTCGGATATCTGACCGCCGATGTCACCCGGACCGCTCCGGTGAGTGGCACTTACACCCCCCGCCAACGGGCGATCTACGAACTGGTGCTCGGCGCCCAGCAGACGGCGATCGATTCGGTGCGTCCGGGGATGGACATCCCGCGGCTCAATCAGATCGCCCGGGCCTATCTTCGCGCCCATTCGGACACGCTGTGCGGGCGCGCCGCCACCTGCGACAAGTACTTCGTTCACGGCTTGAGCCACTGGCTGGGGATGGACGTCCACGATGTGGGCGACGTGCGCACGCCGCTGGCGCCCGGGATGGTGCTGACGGTCGAACCAGGCGTGTACCTCGCAGCCGAAGCGCTGGGCGTGCGGATCGAGGACGACGTGCTGGTTACGCGGGACGGGCACGAGGTGCTGTCAGCCGCCGCTCCAAAGCGGCCGGACGAGATCGAAGCGGCGGTCAGGCGGGGTCGCCAGCCCTGAATTGCGAGTGGTGACTTCCCCAATCTGAGGGGTTTGCGGGCAGTGTCTCCAGGCACTGCCCCGTTTGCGTCGGTTGCTTGACGGGCTCGCCCGCCGTTGGTAACGTGCGGGATTCCAGTACGTTCGTCGCGTTTTTCGCGAGATCCCTGGTCGATCGACAGGACTTCCCCTCCATGTTCCTTGGATCCCGTGTCACCCGGCGTTTGAGCTGGTTGATACCCCTGCTCGCCCTGGTCGTCATCGCGGCGTGCGCGAAGGATTTCCCCCAGACCACGCTGGCGCCCAAGGGGGACCTCGCCCGGATCGAAGACGATCTGTTCTATACGACGGTCAAGTGGGCGACCCTCGTCTTCATCCTGGTCGAGGGTGCCTTGGTCTATGCCATCTTCCGGTTTCGGGGCAAGCCCGGAGATCCCGAGCCACACCAAATCCATGGCAACACGATCGTGGAAATCATCTGGACCGTGATACCTGCGCTGATTCTGGTGATGATCGCGGTGCCCACGGTCAAGGCGATTTTCAAGGAGAACGAAACCCCCAAGGGCGACCCGCTCACGGTGGAAGTGATCGGTCACCAGTGGTGGTGGGAGTTCCGATACCCCGAGTTCAAGCTCACTACGGCCAACGAGCTTCATGTGCCGGTCGGGCGGATCATTTCGCTCAAGATGGGCGCCTTCGATGTGGTGCACAGCTTCTGGCTGCCCGAGTTTGCGGGGAAGCGCGACGTTTTCCCCAATCGGGAAACCCGGCTCTGGTTCAATGCGGAAGAGCCGGGGGAGTACTCGGGCCAGTGCGCCGAGTTCTGCGGAATCCAGCACGCGCGGATGGCCTTTCGGGTAGTCGCCATGCCGCCGGCGGACTTTCAGGGCTGGCTGGATCACATGAAGAGCATCACCATGCAATCGGCCGCCGGGCCGCAGGCCGACTCGGTTCATACCTCGACCGCCGGCGGCGCCGTGCAGCAGGACAGCAAGGCTGCTCCACAGGCGCCGGGTGCCGCCGCCGACAGCGCCAAGCCGGCGCCCGCCCAGGCGCAAACTCCGGAGGTGGCGCAGGGCCAGAAGCTCTTTCTGATGAAGGGTTGCGTGGGCTGCCACTCGCTGGTGGCGTACAACGCCCCCAAGGGTCTGCTGGGGCCCAACCTCGCCAACGTGGGCGCTCGAAGCTACATCGCGGCTGGAACCCTACCCAATACCGACGAAAATCTGGCGCACTGGATCCGCTTTCCCCAGGAAG
The DNA here is from genome assembly GCA_035495075.1 of Gemmatimonadales bacterium. Lineage (GTDB taxonomy): Bacteria > Gemmatimonadota > Gemmatimonadetes > Gemmatimonadales > GWC2-71-9 > DASQPE01. The sequence goes on along the minus strand of DATJGL010000390.1, from coordinate 633 downwards.
TGAAGCACGGGGTGCTGATGCCCACGCTCGGGGTAACGGAGGAAGAGGCAAAGGCCTTGGTCGCCTTTCTCCGGACTCACCGATAACCCACTCAGGACGGTTATGGCTACTACGGCTGTTGGTCACGAAGCACTCGCCGCAGCGCCTGGTGAAAAGACCGGGCTCTGGAGCTGGATCACGACGGTCGACCACAAGCGCGTCGCGATACTCTACCTCATCGGCGCGACGGTGTTCTTCTTCCTCGGAGGGATCGAGGCGCTCCTGCTCCGCATCCAGCTGGCGAAGCCGGACAACAACTTCGTGGGTCCGGAGTTCTACAACCAGCTGTTCACGATGCACGGCACGACGATGATCTTCCTCGCCGTCATGCCGATGAGCCAGATCTTCTTCAACTACATCATCCCCCTCATGATCGGGGCGCGCGACGTCGCGTTCCCGCGGCTCAACGCGTTTGGCGTCTGGGTGTTCCTGCTGGGCGGATTGTTCCTGAATGCGAGCTTCCTGTTCGGGGCGGCGCCCGACGCCGGCTGGTTCGGCTACGCCAACCTGACCTCGAAGCAGTTCTCGCCGGGCATGCACGTCGACTTCTGGATGCTGGGTCTGCAGATCCTCGGCGTCTCGTCACTGGCGGCC
>DATJGL010000389.1:0-2327 GCA_035495075.1 Gemmatimonadales bacterium | reverse complement strand
GGGAAATCGATCCGGGTGTGCGAGAGCCCAGGCAGCCTTGGGATCGAGCGCGAGGGGCAGGTTGCCGTCTGGTCCGTACACCACTTCGTCCGGCGCGAAGGCGTAACTCCGGAGCAGATAGTCCGCCTGATAAAGCCGGTGTTCCCTGAGGGCCGGCGTCGCGGGGACGGTTTCCATGGGGGTGTTTCTGATTGGGCGGAATGCGCTGAAGTGCGCATGCTGGATGCCGCCACCTGCGTAAAGGCCGGTGACCTTGTCGAGCAAGGTACGGTCGGTGTCTGGCGTGGCCCCAACTACGAACTGCATGGTCATACCGGCAGCCCCACCCGGCCGCAACGGGTTCCTGGGTTTGCCGTCCGCCTGCTCCGCACGCGCCCGCAGCACCAGCGCGCGAACCCGCTCGAGATCGGTCTCCGCGACGGCGAGATTCTTCTCCGGGGCAATGGCGCTCAGGGTTTCCTGACAGGGCGCTTCGAGATTGAGCGAGACCCGACTCGCCAGCGCAGTGAGCCTCTCCACCTGCGACGCCTCGGCGCCGGCTACCAGCTTGACATGGATGTACCCGCCGAACCGATGGCGTCCCCGAAGTAGCTCCAGAACCTTGATGAGATCGTCCACGACCTTGACCGGGCGGGCCGGGATGCCGGTGGTAATGAACAGCCCTTCGCACCAGCCGCGGCCCCGAGCGTCGAGGAAGATGCGCACCAGCTCCTCGGGCTTGAGCAGTGATCGGGGCAGCTCGCGATCGCGCCGCATGGGGCAGTAGTGACAGTTGTAGCTGCAGGCGTTGGTCATGAGCACGCGGAGAAGCGTGGTACGCATGCCGGGACCGGGCCGGACGGTTCGGAGGTTGAGTGGGCGCAACGCGCCCACGTCGTTGGTGTGACGAAGCCGGGGCGGAAGACCCTCGCGGTCGTGCGCCGCGAGGGCCATGAGGATGCTCAGTTTGCGATCCAGGTCTAGCTCTGCCACGGGCCGACTCCACCACGCAGATGAAAGACACGGTAACCGAACAAAGACCGAAAGTCAACTACCCGAGTCTCCGTTATCCTCCATATCGTCATGGCCACCGTTGCCCCGCCCCGCAAAGACCAGCCGTCAACTGCCGCGCCGAGCGGTTCGTTGCTGCCCCGCGACGACGCCGCCCGACGGGCCGAACTCAAGGTGATGAAGCGGGTCGCCACAGGCTTGCTCGGTGTCGCGTTCGTTGTGTTCATCGCGGCACGGTTGTTCGAGCCGCGCTACCCCTGGCTCGGCTTCATCCGCGCGACCGCCGAGGCATCGCTGGTGGGCGGATTGGCCGACTGGTTCGCCGTAACCGCGCTGTTCCGAAGGCCGCTGGGGCTGCCGATCCCGCACACCGCGATCATCCAGACCCAGAAGGATCGTATGGGGCAGGTCCTGGCCAACTTCGTACAAAGCCACTTTCTGTCCCGCGAGCCGCTGACCGCCAAGCTGCGCTCCATGCACCTTTCGGAGCGGGTTGCCAGTTGGCTCAGCGACTCCGAGCACAGCACCACCATTGCGCGCCATCTCGCGGTCGGCGTTGCGCAAGCAGTCCAGACCCTTCCCGAGGCTGACGCGCGAGACCTGATTCGCGAGAGCGCGATGGCACGGCTCCAGGCGGTTCAGTTGGCTCCTGTGCTGGGAAATCTCCTGTCGGCGGTAGCGACCGATGATCGCCACCAGTCCCTGCTCGACGAGGCGTTGCGGCTGGTGCGGGATGCGCTCGACACCAATCGGGAGGACCTGCGGGAGAAGATCCGGGAGGAGAGTCCCTGGTGGGTCCCCGGCATCATCGATGATGAGCTCCATCGCCGCATTCTCGCCGCGGCACACAGGCTGATCGAGGAGGTCGCGGCCGATCGCGACCATCCCCTGCGCCTCAAGTTCGATGTCGCCTTCCGCGACTTCGTGGATCGACTCCAACATTCGCCCAAGGTGATCGCCCGCACGGAGGAGCTGAAGGAGGATTTGCTGGGCCACCCCATGGTAGAGGAATTCGCCGCCACACTTTGGGATCGCGCCCGGCGTGCGGCAGCCAAGTTCTCGAGCGAGGGCGATGGCGCCGCCGTTCAGCCCCTGGCGCGGGGTATCAGCGCGCTGGGCGACTCGCTGCTGGAAAATGAACAGCGTCGAGCGGAGCTGGACGATTTCGTCACCGACTTCATCGCAACACTGGTCGAGCAACATCGGCACGAAGTAGGAGATCTCATTGCCCAGACGGTGCGGCGCTGGGATCCGGAAATGGCTGCCCAGCGCATCGAGCTGGCGGTAGGACGGGACTTGCAGTTCATTCGGCTCAACGGAACACTGGTGGGTGGGCT
>DATJGL010000388.1:0-7875 GCA_035495075.1 Gemmatimonadales bacterium | reverse complement strand
ACATCACCCTCGCCCAGGATTCGCAGGCATGCCCGAGCCGCTCTCGCCCAACACCCAGCACCTCAAAGGTTCTGAGACCGTCGCCATAAGCAACGAGACCAAGCGCCGGCGCGCGGCGGGCGAGGACGTCCTGGATCTGAGCGTGGGAGAGCCCGACTTCGACACGCCGGTGGCGGTAGCCCAGGCCGGAATTCAGGCAATCCAGCAAGGCCAAACCCGATATCCGCCCAACAACGGGTTGGCCGAATTGCGCGCGGCAATCGCCCGCCGCCTCTCGCTCCTCTCGGGCGGCCGTGCGGTCAATCCGGACAACATTGTCGTGAGCTCCGGGTCGAAGCAGGCGATCTTCAATGCCTGCTTTACGCTGTTCGGTCCCAACGATCAGGTCCTCATTCCCTCGCCCGCCTGGGTCTCGTATCCGCAGATCGTGCACCTCTGCCGGGCCGAGCCGACGCTGGTGCCCGGCGCCCTGGACTGGGGGCTCAAGGTGAGCGCGCGTGACCTGGACCGTGCGAGCACCAAGCGCACCAAGGGCATCATCATCTGCTCGCCCTGCAATCCCACGGGATCGGTGTACACCGCGAGCGAGATCAAGTCCATCGCCGAGTGGGCCAAGAAGCACGACGTCTGGGTCATCACGGACGAGATCTATCGCTGCATCAATTACGGAACCGGCCCGGCGGCGTCGTTCCTCGACCTTCCCGACGAGCTGCTGGAACGAACCGTCCTGATCTACGGGGCGAGCAAGGCTTACGCGATGACCGGCTGGCGCATCGGCGCGGCGCTGGCCCCGGCTCACGTCGCCAAGACGATGGCCGCGTTGCAGTCGCACACGACCACCGGCGCCAACCATCCGGCTCAGTGGGCCGCCGTCACCGCCTTCTCCGACGACCGGGTGGAAGCCGAGGTCCAGCGAATGACGGCCGCGTTCCGCCGTCGGCGCGACTATCTGGTCGAACGGGTCCGGGCCGAGATGCCCGGTCTCGAGTTCGTCGAGCCGCATGGCGCTTTCTATTTCTTCTTCCGGGTGGACGGCGTCCGGGAAGGCGAGCCCGTGACGGGCTCTCAATTCTGCGAGCAATTGATGAAGCAGGAAGGCGTCGCCCTGGTGCCCGGTGCCGCCTTCGGCGATGATCGCTGGGTGAGGCTCAGCTACGCGGTTTCGGATCAGGAGCTCGAGCATGCCATCGACCGCATCGTCCGGTTCACCAAGGCCCTCGCGTCGGCCCGCGCGGCCTGAGCGACCGGCCCCTATGGAAGCGCGCATCGAGCCCCTCGTTGGCGCGCTGCCGGCGCTGCTGTGGCGGTGGGACGCCGAAACCGACATTCTCTCCGGGGCATTCAAAGGCAACCGCACCGGCACCGGTCTGACCGGCACCGTCGAGCTTACCGACGAGGTGGGCTCGATCGCGGTGGTGGACGTCCATAACGGCGTGATCTGCGGGCTCGATATCGTCGTGTGGCCGGAGGTCGGGACCGTGGCGGAGCTGCCGGTCCCCGACAAGCTCACCGACGGCCGAGTGTTGCTCTCGGCCAAGAGCGCCAAAGGCGGGGTCACGTCGCTCGAGGTGAATGCGCCCCTCGCGATTACGACCAACCGGGCCGAGACCGTCTTTCATCTCTGCATCGGGGCTCGCCGCGAAGTGGATGCGGTCCGTGTCGCCGATCACCTCCTCATCGAGGTGGATCGGACCGGAGCCCTGGCCGGCTTCTGGCTGACCGACGTCCCGCCATTCCCCGTCGAAGAAGACCTCTAAGCCCTTCACGTTTCGCGATGCCTGAACAAACTCCCGTCGGCCAGGTAGTGGCGACGGAGCTCAAGCCCTCGACTCCCCATCAGTTCTGGTTTCGCGCCTTGCCCGACGCGGCGGTGGGCATCGGCGCGATCGTGAGAGTCGAGGGTTCCGGCCGAGCGGTGTACGCCGTGGTTATTGACGCGAGCGCCTTTGCAGACCCCTTGACGGACCCGGAAGCCCACGACGAACCGGCCGGACGCGCGGAGGTCCGGGTCTATCTGGGCGCCGTCCTTCGCCAGCTTCCCGAAGAACCGCTCCAGCCGGTTCCCTTGGGCCCGGTGTTCCTCGCATCCGATGCCGATGTCCGGCTCGCGCTCCGGATGGATGCGTACACCGATCGCGAGCGTCCCACCGGCATACCCGTCGGCCTCTACGCCGCCGGCGGGCTCGAGTCGCCCGTGTTCCTGGACGCTGACTTTCTGGTCGGCCCTGAAGCGGCGCACCTCAACATCAGCGGCGTCTCCGGTCTTGCCACCAAGACCAGCGCAGTAGAGTTCCTCCTCACCAGCGTGTTCCAGACCTTTCCCGCGCACAAAGGCTCGGTCGCAGCGGTCTGCCTCAACGTGAAAGGCCCCGATCTGTGTTTTCTCGATCAGCCGGGATCGATCACCGACGAAGACCGCCGCTTGTACACTCGACTCGGCCTCCGCCCCGAGCCTTTCGCCCATGTGCGGTACTACGCGCCCCTAAAACCGGACGGCGCGAACCTGAACACGCTCCGCACCCATGAGCAGCTGGCGGCGAACACGGAGCCCCTGATCTGGGGACTCAGGGAAGTCGTGGACTACGCCGAGGTCGTGCTCAACCGGGACGATGTGGACGCCAAGGCCGACGCTGTCATCGATTTTCTAGCAGAGCGGGTCGTAGGCCAGGAGTTCCACGAGGAACGTCTGCGGAATCGGCCCTTCGAGGTTCAGAGCTTCGCGGATCTGGAGGAGTTCTTCCGCGCGATCTTCGACTATCTCGAAGGGGTGGGCGGCCGCGGCGGCGAGGTCTGGCGAACCCACCACGTGGCGACCATTCGCAAGGTCCGCAACCGGCTCAACAACATCGCGACCCGTTCCAAGGGGCTCGTCACCGACGATGGCTCGGCCAATGACCTGCCCTGGGGTCAGTTCCGCGATCGCGCGATGTACGTGATTGATGTCGCGGGACTCGACCCCCTGGCGCAGGATCTCGTTTTTGCCCGGGTGGTCTCCAAGCTGCGCGAGCATCTCGAGCGGCGGGATCTGGGCGTGGACCACGTAGTCGTGTTCGTCGACGAGCTGAACAAGTACGCCCCGCACGACGGGCCTGACACCTACGTTCGCAGGATGCTGGTAGACCTGGCCGAGCGCGGACGCTACCTGGGTCTGGTGCTGTTCTCAGCCCAGCAGTTCCGCTCGCAGGTGATCCGCCGGGTGGTGGGAAACGCGGGCACGACGATCTTCGGGCGGATGGATAGCGACGAGCTGGGCACCTCGGGCTACGCAACGCTTTCTCCAGCAACCAAGATCAAGCTCGCGACGCTGCCCAAAGGAGAGCTCTCGCTTCGGCACCCGCATTTCGCCCAGCCGGTTTTCGTGCGCTTTCCCAGGCCCGCCGTTCTGAGTGGCCGGGAAGGAGTCGAGCGCTTCCCGCCGGCGGTCGACCTTCCTTTCGCCGACGCTGTCGCTCGGCAGTTGCGGGTGCTCGATCGCAAGATCAATCCCGATGTGATTCGCGACCTCGTCGCCGACCGCCGCGAGGACGACGTCCGCCGCGCGCTCTCCGCCACCCGTCGCGAGCGGCCCGCCGACGTCGAGGCCTACTTCAAGGCCTGTCTCGGACGCAGGATCGCGCCCGAAGTGCGGGTTCCAATTCGCGGCATCCCAGCGGTGCGCGGCGGCGCCGACCCCTACGAAGCGTAGTGTTCGAGACCGCCCCCAATCATTTCCTGCAGTCGCTCGCCAGCGGACCCCTTACCGCGTTCCTGTCGGCCATTACCCTCACCGGGTACTTTCCTTTCTACATCCTGGTCCTGGCCGTAATCATGTTCGGGGTGGACCTCCGGCGGGGTGTTCTCCTCTCACAATTCGTTCTCTGGACCCTGGCTGTCACCGATCTGCTGAAGACGACGGTCGCCTTGCCCCGCCCGGTGGACGTAGACTCGACGCTGCGCCACCTGGACACCGGCGCTCCGAACAAGGCAACCTTCATCGCGGCCGGCGGACGGAGCTTCCTCGGACTGCCAGCTGAACAAGCCATCGAGTATTACCGCGCTGTGACCGGCTACTCCTTTGGATTTCCGTCGGGTCACGTGAGCAGTGCCACCGCGTTTTGGGGTGGTGCGGCGCTCCTGTTCCGGCGTCGATGGATGATGCCGGCGGCTCTCGCCATGATCGTCCTGATGGCGATCTCACGGATGTACTTGGGCCGCCACTTTCTGGCAGACGTTTTGGGCGGGGGCCTGGTTGGCGTGGCCGTGCTGGCCTGCGGGGTCTCCCTCTTTGCCGCGCGTTGGGCTCCCATTCCTTTCCTCGGCGACACCGACCTCCGGCTCGGTATTCTTGCAGTCGCGGGATTGGTTGGTGCTCCGCTGCTCCTGTTCTTTCTCCCGGGGGCGGAGCTCAACGCGGGTCGACTTCTCGGGCTGAATCTCGGCTACCTCGCGCTGGCAGCCCGCGGTCGGCTGCCATCGGATCAGGGTACGATGACACAGCGAGCGCTGCGGATCCTGCTGGCCGTGTCCCTGGCCGCAGTCGGCCTCAGACTGCCTGGGGCGACTCCGTTGTCCGGCTGGGAATGGGGCGGAGGACTGGGCGAGTTGCTGGCCGGCGCGATTCCCCCGTTCGTGATGCTGACCGGCACGGTTCTTCTCGGTCGGCGGCTGGGCCTCTACTCGGCAGATTCCCTCAAGGCGTAACGAGACTCTAGGGTTCCGCGACCCCGTAGCTCTTCACCAGGTACGCGATCAGCGCGGGCTCGTCCTGCTCGGCCAGCGGCGCGCCCCAGGTGCGCATCTGCTTCACCGTCTTGGCCCATCCGGCGGAGTCCTTGTGCTGCTGCTGGATCAGCGCGGCGCCATGGCAGATGAGGCAGTTACCCTCGACCAGCCCTCGACCAGTTCCTTCCGGCAACGCCGCCGCTGATGCCTTTTCGCTCTCTGCGACGACCTGCTGAAGCACCGCAGAAGGGCGGGGGGCCGCCATCTGCGTCGCCGCATCGTCGCCCGCCTGGCCGGACGCCGGCCGGCAGGCGCTGGTGATGCCTGTCAGGCACATGCTGCAGGCGAACAGAGTATCAAGCCTGAGTCGCATCAAAGCCGACCTCCGGCATTGAGTTGTTGCCGAATCCGCCGGGATTGGGGTCGGCGCGCCGAGGTTGAACGGAGCCGGAACGATCGGTTGCGCGGGCGAGCAGCCGCTTCGGTCCGGGCGTGGTGATTTGGATCTCGGACTCCCAGCTGCGCCAGGCGTAGGGGTACTCCTGTCCGGTGAGCCTGGTCGGCTGCCAGGTCTGCCCGTCGTCGAGCGAAACCTCTACGCTCTTGATCCCTCCGGACCCAAGCCCGGACCAGGCCTGTCCGGCGATTCGAACCTTGCCCGTACGGAGCCGCTCGTCCGCCAGCGGCGCAGTGATCAATGACTTCACGCGAAGACGCTCCACCGGACTTCCATCGGTGAACCGGTACGCCGTCGCCATGAAGAAGTTGTCCGATACTGCAGGGCGGGCGTGTATGTGGGTCAGCCACTTGGTGGACGCCATGCCGAACCAGCCCAGCGTGAGTAAGCGGAGTGGCCCTCCGTGGAGCAGCGGGATGGGGCTTCCATTCATTTCCCAGGCGAGGAACGCCGCGTTCAGCGCGACATCCACCGGGATGCTGCGGATGAACTTCGGAACTTTCGCTATAGGTGCCTGATCCAACCCCTCCATCCACAAGTGGCGGGCGTCGGGTGTCAGCTGAGCCTGCTCGAGGACGACTCCGAGAGACACGCCGGTCCATCGAGCCGTGCTGACAGCGCCGTACTGCCATTGCACGCCAGCGGTCTTCGGCAACCGGAAATTGCCCCGCCCGTTGCCGGCGCATTCGGTAGTGATGGTCTGCGTTGCAGCGTTCAGTTTCCGGATCTCGGCCAGCGTCAACGTCACGGGCTGCTTGACGGCTCCGTCGATCGTGAGCGTCCACTGAGAGGGCAGGGATGTCGGTGGGCCGAAATGGCTCCGGACGAAAAAGTGCTCGTTCGGCGTGAGGAACGACCGCAGTTGGGCCAGTGGCGCCTCTGCGTCGAGGGGCCGTGCATTGCGGATGACCAGCCCGCCTTCCGGCGGTGGCGCGGAGGCAGGGCCCTCCGGACTGCCTACTCGACATGCGAGCAGCCCGCCTAGGCCGGCGATGCCTGCGGCCAGCAGGGTTCGCCGGCTCATCCTTTCTTGCGGCGCTTCCATCCTGATTCCTCAGTGGGCTCGAGAAACATGGCGGGCGGCGCTGCTGCCATGCCCAGCGCGCCGACCAACGTCGCCAGGCCATACACCAGGGCTGCGCGCCGGCCGGGAGACATCCGCTCCAGCGCCGTGATGAGTCTGCTCTGCGCGGTTTCGGGTGCGCCGGCCACAAGGGCCCGACCGGCGGCGGTGAGCTGGAGCGACACTCGCCGGCCGTCTGCGGCGGCTCGCCGGCGGGAGACCAGCCGGCCCTCGACCAGCCGGGTGACCACGGTGGACACCGAGCTTTGGTGGGTCCGGGTCCGGGCCGCCAGCTCGTTCAGCGACTGGGCGGGCGCTTCTGCCAGCTGCTGAAGCACGAAGAGCTGGGCGCCACTCAACCCCGTCACCCGCTCCGCGTGGGTGCTCGAGAGTCGGACGCCCTGGACGATGCGACGGAGCGCGTCCAGGCCGGCCCAGACCTCGGCCCGCGCTGCGCTGGGCCGGCCGGAGGATGCATGGGTGCCCATGAGAGGGACGATACCACCAAGCGCCGGACCCGGACAAGCGAAGGTTGCGTATGTTCGGCGACTTGCCTCGCCGGGCGCGCTCCTGCATTCTCCACCCCGTGAAGCTCGCCCACATCGCCGACCCCCACCTCGGGGCCCGGCAGTACCATCGCCTGACCCCCACCGGGATCAACCAGCGCGAAGCAGATGTCGCCCAGGCCTTCCGGGCGGCGATCGACGGCGTCATTGCCGCGCGGGCGGACGTCGTGGTCGTGGCCGGAGATCTCTTCCATACGGTTCGGCCCACCAACGCCGCCATCGTCTTTGCCTTCCGGCAGTTCCAGCGGCTCCGCGAGGCTTTGCCCGACTCGCCGGTGATTCTCGTGGCCGGCAATCACGACACGCCGCGTTCGTCGGAGACCGGATCGATTCTGCGGCTGTATGCTGAGGTGGGTGTTTCGGTGGCAATCGAGGAGTCCCGCCGATTCGTCTTTCCGGAGCTGGACCTGGCCGTCCTCGCGGTCCCCCACCAGGGGTTCCTTGCGCCGGATCGCCCAGTGTTCCGCCCGGAAGGTGGTCAGCGATATCAGCTGATGGTGCTGCATGCCGAGGTCGAGGGCGTATTTCCCTTCGACCGGAGCGGGGTCGAATACGGCGGCGCCACGGTCGCTCGCCGCGAGTTGCACCTCGACGAGTGGACCTATGTGGCTCTTGGCCACTACCACGTCCAGCACGAGGTCGCGCCCAACGCGTTGTATGCCGGGTCCCTCGATTATGTCACTCCCAACATCTGGGGCGAGCTGGCCGACGACCTGGCCCATGGGCTGGGCCAGAAGGGGTGGCTGCTTGCGGACCTGGACGCGGGGACCGTGGAACGTCGGCCGGTGCCCCTGGCGCGGGCGGTGCTCGATCTCGAGCCGATTCCGGCTGCGGGGTTGTCCGCGACCGACCTGGACCGCCTGATCGCGGAACGGGTCGCGACCACTCCCGGTGGCGTGCGCGATCGCATCGTTCGACTCCGCGTACTGGACGTCCCTCGCCATGTAGCTCGCGAGATCGATCACGCCGCGATCCGTACCCTCAAGGCTGAAGCGCTCCACTTCCATCTCGATCTGCGGCGCCCGGAGGCCGAGCGCGTCTTGGGCGTCGGGTCACCCGGCCGGCGTCAAACCCTCCCCGAGCTGGTC
>DATJGL010000387.1:0-6108 GCA_035495075.1 Gemmatimonadales bacterium | reverse complement strand
AAGCGGTGGAGGGCGTGCTGGTGCACCGGGTACCCTGTGCTCGCCGCGCTCGGCACGTTTGCACTGGTCGCGAAGCGCTGAGCTATCTACTGGCTGCAATGCCGTTGGCGCTCAAGCTGGCACGGCAGCGCCGCTACGATCTCAATCACACGCACTTCATCTTCCCCGATGGCGTGATCGCCTGGCTGTTGCGACGCCGGACGGGCCTTCCATATGTGATCACGGCTCATGGCTCGGACGTACCGGGCTACAACCCGCACCGGCTTCAGTTGGCACACCGGCTCCTTGCACCGGCCTGGCGCGCCGTGGTTCACGACGCTGCCCACTTGATTTGCCCAAGCGAGACCATTCGATCGCTGGTGGTTCGGCAGCAGGCAGAGTCGAAGATCACCCGGATAAGCAATGGCACCGACCCGGATCGGTTCCGGCCAACCGCGGATGGATCGGGCATCCTTTCCGTCTGCAAGATGTTCGAGCGGAAGGGCATTCAGCATCTGCTCCGAGCGCTCGAGGGTGTGCCGCTCGAGCAAGACGTGCAGATCGTCGGAGATGGCCCTTATCTCCCTACCCTGGAGGAGCTGGCGGCGCGGACCCGGGTGCCGGTGCGATTCTCGAGGTGGCTGGACCACGGATCCGTCGAGCTCACGCAACTCTATGAGCGGTCGGGCATTTTCGTCCTGCCGTCCGAATCCGAGAACTTTCCCATCTCGCTGCTGGAGGCTATGTCGGCGGGATTGGCGATCGTCACGACCCAGGGGACTGGTTGCGCCGAGGTCGTCGGTGAGGCTGCCCTGCTGGTCCCGCCGAAAGACGTCGATGCGTTGCGGGCGGCGCTCGTTCGGCTCATCTGCAATCCCGATCTGAGGGCCTCGCTCGGTGCGGCCGCCAGACGACGCGTGGTGGAAAACTTCGGCTGGCCGGTGATCGCCCAGCAGTACCTCGCCCTGTATCGGCACCACGTTCACGACTCCAGGGCACCCGAGACCACGCTGGTGTGAGCAACGCCAAGCGTGTCGTCGGTCGGGTCATCAAGCTCGCCATCGCCGGCGCGCTGCTCTACTACATCTTCCGGGTCGTTCCGTTCGCCGAGGTCATCCGGACGCTGCGATCCGCGCAGCCCGCCAAGGTCGTGGCTGGCTTGGGACTGCTGTTCGGTGCCCGGCTCATTGCGGCGATCCGCATGAAGCTGCTCACGGACAGGCAGGGGTTGGTATTCTCGCTCTCCGAGATCTTCGAGATAGGCACCACCGCGACGTTTTACGGCCTCGTCCTGCCGGGCATCGTGTCGGGCGGACTGATCCGGTGGTACAAGCTGGCCCGCCAGGGCCAGTCGGCCGGCGCACTTGCCTCGCTGACCTGGGACCGGCTGGCTGACGCGACCAGCGTGGCCTTGATCGGGGTTGGCTGCTGGCTGCTGAGCGGCCCTTCGGACCCTCGCACGACGCTGGGGCCCGCGTCACTCGGCGCCTGCGTCGGACTGGTGGGCCTCTATCTCGCCGGGTTCTCCCGGCGGGTCGGGGCATTGGTGTTCCCCCGGATAGAAGGCGCCGCCCGCCGGCTGCGATCCGAATGGGTTCGTACTCGAACGGCAAAGGTGGCCGCCGCCGGGCGACGGTACCACGAGGTGGAAGGCAACTTCCCGTACCGGGTGGCGGCATTGTCCCTCGCGTCGCAGCTGGTGGGCCTTGCCGCATTCGTCTGTTGGTCCCGTTCCCTCGGCATGTCCGTCGGGTTTGCCGAGCTGGGGTGGGCTCGATCCTGCTACCTCCTCACCGTGCTGCTTCCGATCACGTTTGCGGGGCTCGGTGCGCGCGAAGGCATTCTCATTCTCCTGCTTCGACCCTACGGCGTCTCGGGCGCCGAGGCGGTGGCCCTCGCGTTCATTCAGCTCAGCGGGACACTGATGATGGCCTGCCTGGGTGGACTGTTCGAGCTCCGCCGGCTCTGGCCGATCCGGCGCTCGGCCAAGACTGCGACGACCGCCACGGCTCTGGAGGAGGATTCGTGAAGGTCTGCCTCATCTGCGTCGAGATCTTTGGCTGGGGGAAGTACGGAGGGTTCGGAAGCTCGACGCGGCTACTGGGGCGGGAGCTGCAGCGGAGGGGCGTGACCGTGACAGCCGTGGTGCCGCGTCGCGGCAATCAGAAGCCGGTCGAGGAGCTGGATGGCTTTCAAGTGCTGAGCTTCAACATGCACACGCCGTGGACCGCACGGGAGTTGTTCCGGCACTGCAACGCTGACATCTACCACTCACAACAACCCTCGTTCAGCACCCGGCTCGCCATGGACGCGATGCCGGACCGGAAGCATCTGATCACGTTTCGGGACCCGCACGCTGGCAAGGATTGGCTGATCGAGCTGTGGTACCCCTCGATCAGCCGGGTGCGGACGCTCCTGGCGTTCCTCTATGAGAACCTCGGCGTTCGGAAGGCCGTCCGGAACGCGGACGGCCTCTTCTACTGCACCAGCAACATCGAGCCCAAAGTTCGGCAGGTGTATGGATCGGTTCCGGGGCTTTCCGCGCTGCCGAGTCCGATCGAAATCCCCCAGCGCCCGATGCGAAAGACAACGGCGCCGACCGTATGCTTCATCGGTCGGTGGGACCGCCGCAAACGGCCGGAACTGTTTCTCGAGGCGGCGGCTCGCCGTCCGGACGTGCACTTCATCGCGGCCGGCAAGGCGCAGGACGCCGAGTGGGATGCCCAGCTGCGCCAACGCTACGGTCGCCTCTCGAATGTCGAGATGCCGGGGTTCCTGGACCCATTTACCACGGGGGCTCTGTCCGACGTGCTCGAGCGCAGTTGGATCCTGATGAACACCTCCCGCCGGGAGGGGCTGCCGACGTCGTTCCTCGAAGCACTCGCTCATCGCTGCGCCATTCTGAGCGGAGTCGATCCTGGGGGCATCACGCAGCGCTTCGGGACCCGCGTGGTTGACGACGACTTCGATGCCGGCCTCGAGCGCCTGCTCCAGCAGGACGTCTGGAAAGAGAAGGGAGAGCGTGGATATCAATACGTCAAAGACCATCATGACCTGACCGATGCGATCGACCGGCACGTCGCGACGTACGCCGAGGCTCTGATCCCGTCCACCCCGTCGTAGGAGGCCGCCATGCCGCAGCCGGAGCCCAGGGTGCTCGTCATCGCGCTGTCCGAGGCGACGCTGGATCTCATCGTTCCCTGGGCCGGCGCCGGCAGGCTCCCCACCTTCGAGCGCCTCATGCGCGAAGGCTGCTGGGGCCCGCTGCGTTCCCAGGTCCCTCTGATAACACCCCAGCTCTGGGGCACGATCGTGACGGGGTACTCGCCAGGCCGTCATGGGGCCTTCGATTTCTGGCAGCGGGGACCCGACGGGAGGTTTCGACAGATCAACGGCGCAGACCTGAAGGAACGGCCGATCTGGAGTTTGCTGAGCGAGCGCGGGATTGCCTGCGGCGTGGTCAACGTCCCGTTCACCTATCCGCCGCAACCGCTCCGCGGCTTCATGATCTCAGGGCATGACGCGCCCGGGGCCCATCGCTCAATCGCATACCCGCCGGCCCTCTTTGACGATCTGGTCGCGCGGTTCGGACGATATCGGCTCAAGGACATCTTTCCGGGCGGCCGGCGGAAGACGGACTACCTCACGCTGATCGAGGAAGACACCGCCAAGCAGGCGGATGTGTTGGAATACCTGGTTGCGCACAAGCCGTGGCGCTTCTTCCTGACTTTCTTCAGCGTCAGCGCGATGGCGCAGCATTACTTCTGGGGAGACATGGAGTCCCCCGATTCAGCCAATCCGTTTCGCGATGTGGTCCCGGCGGCGTATCGGTCCCTGGATAAGGCGGTCGGGCGGCTCATCGCCGCCGCAGGCCCCGAGACCACGGTCTACGTCATCTCCGAGTGCGGCGCCGGCCGGCTGCAGTCGGGGGTGCAGATCAACGCATGGCTCGCCAGGGAAGGATTCCTGACCTGGAAGCGCCCCCCCGGGGAGAGCTCGACCGGAGGTAATCGGGCCAGCACTGCCCGGGCCTGGAGCTTGGTCGCCGGCTGGCGGAAACGGATGCAGCGCCATCTCCCTGCCCCGCTGTTCTTCTGGCTCAACCGAGCGTTCGGGAGCCTCGCGAAAGCCGGACTCCGCTCGTACACCACCGACTCCGGCATAGCATGGGATCGGACCCAGGCGTTCTCACGAGGGAAGGAGGGCGACATCTTCGTCAACCTCCAGGGCCGGGATCCCCATGGCATCGTGGCCCCGGGCCCCGACTACGAGCGGGTGACCGGCAGGATCATCGAGCGACTGGAGAATTTGGTGGACCCCGCGACGGGAGAGAAGCCGGTAGCCCGCGTGCATCGTGCGGCCGACCTCTACGCCGGCCCCATGCTTCCCTCCGCTCCCGACCTGGTCGTGGAGTGGCGCGACAACGCCTACATGCCAACCGAGGACGAGGGCGATCGGCAGACCGTATTCGTCCCCCGCTGGCGCGAGTACATGGCGTGGCCCACGACCGGCAGCCATCGAGTCGATGGGATTCTCCTCACTCACGGCCCCGGAGTCGCTCGAGATCGCCGGATCGAGGGGGTGCGGATCGCCGATCTCGTGCCTACTTGGCTATCGGTGCTGCAACAGCCCATCCCCTCCGACCTGCCGGGTCGTGTCGTCACGGAGCTGTTCGAGCCGGCCGAGGCAAGGCTGGTCGAATGAGCCAGCGGGGCCTCGCGCGGGGGTTCTTGCCTCCGAGCCTGCTCGTAGTGACCGCCTCGGTGCTGCTCCGAGACGGTGATTGGCACACCAGGCTGGGAGCCGGCCTGGAGGCAGCGATCTACCTGGCAGTCTTTTTTCTTATCCTCTCGCGACACTCGGTTCGTGATCACCTGGACGCCCTGCCTCGTTCGCACCGGGTGGTTCTCGCGAGCCTCTTTACCGCTGTATTGGCCGGCCACTTCGCGCACGACTCACGAGCAACCTTTCCATTTTCGGAGTGGAGCATGTACGGAAGGCCCGAATCGCCTGACACCCTGGTGTTCTATCACTCGGAAGGGATCGATACGGGCCAGACACGGATCACGATCGACGAAGCGGCACTCTTTCCTGCGATCGGGGCGTCTTCCGTTGCCAGCAAGACAAGGGACCTTGCTACAAAGGCCCTGGCGCAGCACCGCCCAGGTGATGCGTCACAGAGGCTCAGGGACTGGCTGTACGCAATCGGCGACACCTACAACCGGAGCCACCCCGAGCGTCCAGTGCGAGCGGTGGAGCTGGTCCGATACTCGTTGAGCCTCCGCGAACAGGGTCGGTCCGGTCCTTCGACGCAGCCGGTCTGGCGGGTCGAGCTCGGTGGGCGGCCGGAGTGAAGCAACCCGAGCAACACACCTCGTTCGCGTCGGTCCCCCTGGTCCGGAGCGTGGTGTTCGGCCTCTGGCTCTTGAAGACGGCGCTCACCCCGGTGGATTCGCTCGCGTCGCTGCCGTTGTCCCTCTTCCAGCCGGTAGGCTTCCTGGCAGCCCTGCCGGATACGGCGCTTCGTTTTCTAATCCAGGCCTCATGTCTCCAATGGCTCAAGATCGCCGTGCTCATCAGCCTGATCCTCGTTCTCGTCGGACTCGCCCGGACTGCCGCCGCCGTCGCCGCCTGCCTGCTGATCACGCTGCAGCAAGGAATCATCCGGGGCTTCAGCGGGCACATCCACCACACCGACCTCGTACTGCTCTACGCCGCGTATCTCCTGGCTCTCTTCCCGATCGCGGACGCGCTGGCTCGGAAACAATGGGCTACAGCGGTGCTCCCAGTGGCGGTGAACACGGACCGGGCGCTGGTCGTTGGCATTCTGGCCCTGTTGTGTCTCACTTACACGCTGACCGGGACCTACCGATTCGCCCATGGAGGGGTCGAGACGTTTCGATCAGGCAGCGCCACGTTCTGGGCGCTGAGAAACTCGTACCAGCTGGTCCATCCAGACTGGGGCCTCGGGAAGCTCCTCTTACCGTTTCCCCTGCTGAGCCACATGCTCAATGCGGCCTTCCCCGTCGTCACCGCGTTCGAGGCCGCAGCCATCGGCGCGCTACTCAGCCGACCCTTCCGGTGGGTGTTCCTCGCCGTCGTGATCGGGCTGCATCTGCTGTCCTGGCT
>DATJGL010000386.1:0-2216 GCA_035495075.1 Gemmatimonadales bacterium | reverse complement strand
CGTCGGACCGCAATACCCACAGATAGTGGAGCAGGAGCAGCCCGACGGCGGGCAGCATGGCTCCCAGCCAGTCGGACGGATTGGCGGCACCCAGTGGACGTACCAGAGCGCGAAGCGGCCAAAGCACCACGGCAATCGCGGGATGGTGGACGGCCTGATCAAAGGCCTCGCGAAACGCGCCGTGGTCATCCTGAGCCGCGGCCATCAATCCAGGCCATACGTCCCAGACTCCCCAAGCCAGCGCCCCGAATGCAATGAGCAGCAAAGCCACCGACAGGACCCGGTGCCGAAGGCCGAAGCGTCCATGCTCGCTCACGCTGCCGCGGACCATCGCTGCCGCCAGCCGATGGAGGGCCAGCGTCGTGATGAGCACCCAGAAGCCCAGAGCCCGGAGCCCTACCGGCAGGCCCGGTTGCTGCCGGCTCGCGAGCGCGGTCCAGATCACCACGTTGACCAGGATCACCAGTTGGGTTTGCAGGAGCTTGTAGTGCAGCAGGGTCAAGCGGCTGATCGGCGCCGGGAAGAGCAGGGTGACTTCGGCCGGCGAAAAGGTGAGAGCTCGAGCATCGGGGCTGCTGAGCCAGGACCAGCCGATCAGCAGGAGAATGCTCAGCGCTGCGACGACCTCGACCCAGGGTCCGCTTGGATGTGGCGCCCCCGGTTCCCAGCGCTGCCAGAGTACCGCGGTGACCCATCCGAGCCCGAGGAGCAACGCGAGCGCGTACCGGGGACTCCGGAGCCGGGTGGCCTGTCGGCGCAATCGGTTCAGCACGGTGTGCCAGGTGAGATACACCAGAGCGCCCGTCATTGCTCGACTCCGCTGCGACCGATCAGCTGGAGGAACACATCCTCCAGCGGTCTGCCGGCCAACTCGGGACGGTCGGTCACAATCTCCTGCAGGGTGCCGAAAGCGGCCGTCTGTCCCCGCACCAGTACCAGCACCCGGCTGCAGACCTCCTCGACCAAGTGCAGCAGGTGCGAGCTCAGGAGCACTGCGCAGCCGGCCTCGGCCCGGCGGGAGATAGTGGTCCGCATGTTCCGGATGCCGACCGGATCGAGGCCGGTGAGCGGCTCGTCCAACAGCAACGCCTTGGGGTCGTGCAGCAGGCCGCAGGCAATCGCGAGCTTCTGGCGCATGCCGCGCGATAGCTCGCCGGGCAGCACGGAACGCTTGTCCGTGAGCTCGAGTTCCGCGAGCAGGGCGGGGACCCGTTGGGGGGCGTCGGCGACGCCGTAGAGACGGCCGATGAAACGAAGATGCTCTTCGACCGTCAGGTACTCGAAGAGCTGCGGCTCGTCCGGAATGAAGGCCAGCTCTCGCTTGGCGGCGACCGGCTCCCGCGCAAGATCGTGGCCCGCCACCCGGATGGTACCCTCGGTGGGGCGGACAATGCCCGCGATGCTGCGCAACGTCGTCGTCTTACCGGCGCCGTTCGGCCCGACCAGTCCGACGACCTCGCCGCTCTGAACGCTGAACGACAAGCTCTGGACTGCCCGAAGGTCCCCGTACAGCTTTGAGAAGGCTTCGACCTCGATCATGTGGCGCTCTATGCGGAATTACTGGCTCAAGATCATACTGGGTGCGTTCGCCGTCTTCGCCGTCGGAATGGGGCTCCGCGCTGCCTACCTGGCCACCAAGGACCGGGTGACGGCAATCGCGCAGTCCAGCGCGCCCATCACCATTCCTCTCGCCTTCGTTCCGTTTCAGCTCGACGGCGATCGGTTGGGGACGTTCGACCATGCCATTCTGATCCGCAAGTCACCCAAGCATATCTCCGGGGTCCGGCTGGGTGTGAAGCTGTCCGATTCCACCGGCTTGGCCCGCCTTGCCGGCTGCGATCTCCTGGCCAATTTCAAGCCCGCCAAGAAGAGCGGTGCCGAGTTTTCCGATGCCGAATTCGCCTGCGTCAAGGGCGACTCGGCAGCGGCACACGGCGCGGAACGGTTCGGCGACGTGGGGTTCGAACCCGGCGGGCTCAATCTGGCGCTTTACGTTCCCAAAGACGTAGCCAGACGCCTTCGGAACGAAATGATTCACGGCGTGGACATCCACGCCGATATCTCGGCCGATTCCGCCGCGGACGCCGCCGAGCGGATGGGCGACTCGATCGGCGAGGCTGCCGCACGCATGGGTGATTCGATCGCTCAAGTGAATGAGGTCCGCGCCGATTCGATCCGCGATGCCGCCTTGCGAAAGGCCGACTCGGCGCGCAGGC
>DATJGL010000385.1:0-4328 GCA_035495075.1 Gemmatimonadales bacterium | reverse complement strand
TTCCCGCGTGGTCTCGATGCCGTCGTGGGACATATTCGAGCACCAGGATCTCGATTATCGAAGGAGCGTGCTGCCACCCGACGTGGCTGCCCGCATAGCGATCGAGCAAGCCTCCACCTTCGGATGGGAGCGGTACGTCGGGCCGTCCGGCCGGGTGATCGCGATGGAGACTTTCGGGGCTTCGGCGCCGCTCAGTGAGCTGCAACGGAAGTTCGGGTTCGAGCCAGGGCGGGTCGTTGCAGCAGTGAAAGAGCTGGTAGGCAGGTCGTAACGAGTGGGCGGTGGTGGCGAAGGGCTCTCAGCCAATGCGGGCGATGCTGCTCGCACCGGGCGGAGTTTCCCTCTCGGGGCGTCGATCGTCGGTAAAGCCGTCAACTTCAGCGTTTTCTCGCGGGGAGCCTCGGCTATCGAGTTGCTGCTCTTCGAGCGAAATGACGATGCCCGCCCCGCCCGGGTAATCCCGATCGACCCCGCCGCAAACCGCACGTACCACTATTGGCACGTCTTGGTACCCGGCGTCGGCGCCGGGCAGTTGTACGGCTACCAGGTGTATGGAGACTGGGAGCCGGCGCGCGGGCAACGCTTCGACCCCACCAAAGTACTCCTCGATCCCTATGGCAAAGGCGTAGTTGTTCCCAAGCAGTACAGCCGCGATGCTGCGCGCCGGAGCGGCGATAACGCTGCCTGGGCCATGAAGAGCGTGGTGGTCGACGTCTCAACGTACGACTGGGAAGGCGACACCCCCCTGCACCGGCCCTCGGCGCGGACAATCATTTACGAGATGCACGTGAGAGGATTCACCCGGCATCCCAGCTCCGGCGTTTCGGAAGGAACCCGCGGTACCTACGTCGGCTTGATCGAGAAGATCCCCTATCTCCAGCAGCTCGGCATCACCGCTGTCGAATTGATGCCGGTATTCCAGTTCGACGCCCAGGATGCGCCGCCAGGAAGAGTGAACTATTGGGGCTATGCGCCGATCTCGTTCTTCGCTCCGCACCAGGGTTACAGCTCAGGTCAGGGCGCGCTCGACCCGGTGAACGAGTTTCGCGACATGGTAAAGGCGCTGCACCGGGCCGGCATCGAAGTGATTCTCGACGTGGTCTTCAATCACACTGCCGAGGGTGACCACACCGGCCCTACGCTGAGCTTCCGCGGGCTCGACAATACGACCTACTATATCCTCGAGCGGGACCGCTCGCGGTACGCCAACTTCAGCGGCACCGGCAACACGCTCAACGGCAATCATCCCGTCGTTCGCCGGATGATCGTCGACAGCCTTCGGTATTGGGTCGAGGCGATGCACGTGGATGGCTTCAGGTTCGACCTGGCGTCGATCCTCGATCGAGACGAGTCAGGCAACGTGATGGCGAGTCCACCCGTGCTCTTGGATATCGAGTCGGAGCCGGCGCTGGCAGGGACGAAGCTCATCGCGGAGGCTTGGGATGCGGCCGGCCTTTACCAGGTGGGGACCTTCATCGGGGATAGTTGGAAGGAATGGAATGGGCGTTTTCGGGACGATGTTCGGAGCTTCTTTCGGGGCGAGGATGACGCAGTACAGCGGTTTGCTGACCGCTTGCTCGGGAGCCCGTCGCTCTACGGCCACAAGCAGCGTGAAGCCGAAGCCAGCATCAACTTCGTGACCTGCCATGATGGGTTTACCCTCAACGATCTGGTGTCATACAATCGCAAGCACAACGAGGCGAATGGCGAGGGGAACCGCGACGGCGCGGACGACAACCGAAGCTGGAACTGCGGAGTCGAGGGTCCGACGGACGACCCGGCGGTCGAGAGGCTGCGAACGCGCCAGATCAAGAACTTCTTCACGGTGACTGCGCTGTCGGTGGGATTGCCCATGATCCTCATGGGCGATGAGGTGCGGCGCAGCCAGGGCGGCAACAACAACGCCTACTGTCAGGACAGCGAGACGAGCTGGTTCGACTGGACGCTGCTCTCACAGTGGACCGACGTTCACCGGTTCATGATGTTGCTCAACGCCCGCCGAGTTCTGCGGGATGTGGAGCCCGAGCGACACCGGCTAGCCCTGAGCCAGCTGCTTCGGCAGGCCGATTTGACCTGGCACGGGGTCAGGCTGAACCAACCGGACTGGAGCTCATCTTCCCACAGCATCGCATTCACAGGGGCGGCCCCGGACGGAATGTGCTATCACGCGATCCTGAACGCCTACTGGGAACCGCTCGATTTCGAGCTGCCGTCCCCCCCCACCAGCGCTCGAGATCCCTGGCGGCGCTGGATCGACACTTTCCTCGACTCTCCGAACGACATCGTCGAATGGGAGCAGGCGCCCCCGGTTGGCAGCGAGACCTATCGGGCAGAGCCGCGCTCTGTGGTAGTGCTGTTCGCGGGCCTCGAACCCAAGCGCCAATCGGCCACCGGCGGCGCCTGACCCACACCGCCGAACTGGGGCCGGTGCCAAGCTGCTGGCGGCCGGTGGCTGATTAGCACCCCAGCGGTGACGGCCGAACTCGAAGCGTTCGTTGCGCGCCGGAGAGCCCTTGCTAATCAGCGACTTGCACGGCCGGACACGCTGGGTCAGGCGGGCATGGCCATTGCCCTCTTGGGGCGCCGCCTGGCTCTGGCGCTCATCGAGCCGGGGGAACGTGGACAGGAAGTGAGCCGACGCGATTCCTCCACTTCAGGAGTGGCTCCCCGTGCCAGTGAATGGGACAACTGGCGGGCCGTTGGGTTGGGCGGGGCCAATCAGCGGCCTTGTCGTCGTCGTCATTCTGCTGTTGCTCGCATGCTCGGGCGTCGTCCGCGCCCAGGATACTTCCCGGGCTGCGGCCGGCACCCGTCCCTTGGCAAACACGCCGTTCCAGCTGGTATTGCCCAGCCAGCATCTGCTCGGAGACTGGTTCACCATACGCAGGGACCTCGAGAAGAGCGGCATCACCCCGACCTTGACGTTTGTCACCGACGCCGCGGGAAATCCATCG
This sequence comes from Gemmatimonadales bacterium, assembly GCA_035495075.1. GTDB lineage: Bacteria > Gemmatimonadota > Gemmatimonadetes > Gemmatimonadales > GWC2-71-9 > DASQPE01. The sequence continues at coordinate 1,374 of DATJGL010000385.1, read as the reverse complement.
GGCGGCATGCAGCAAGGCTTCCGGGCGGCCACCAACCTGGGCGTCGACCTGCGTTTCGATCTGGCGAGGTTGCTCAGACTCCAGGGCGGCTCGCTCGAGTTCTCGATGTCGGAGCGCTTCGGCTCTAGCCTCTCCCAGGAAGACATCGGCAACATCTTCAATGTGCAACAGGTCTTCGGAGGCCAAACCTTCCGCGTCGTCAATGTGGCCTACCAGCAGCAGGTGCTCAACGCGAGGCTCGAGTTCCGGATGGGCCGCATCGCCGCCGGAGACGACTTCCTGGTTTCTCCCTACAACTATGTGTTCGTCCAGAATGCGTTTTGCGGCAATCCGGTAGCCGTCTTCTTGAACGCCCCGGGCATGACCGCCTATCCCAACGCCACCTGGGGCGCCCTCGTCAAAGGAAGACCCACCCAACGGCTATACGCGATGGGCGGCATCTACAACGGCGACCCGTCCATCCGGGCCAACGATAACCACGGCATGGATTGGTCGATGCATGGCCCCGCGTTCGCCATTGGGGAGGTTGGGTATCGGCTCAACGGGCTTCCGGGCGATGCAGGTCTGCTCGGCGACTACAAGGCCGGAGTGTGGTACGATGACAGCCAATACCTCGACTTCACCACGTTCGCGCTCGGCTCGCCTCCTCATTTCAGTGGAGGCAACTGGGGCTTTTATGGATTGTTCGATCAAGTGCTGGTTCAGTTCGGCGAGCGTGGAAGCTACCGCGGCTTCGGAGTCGCAGGCTCGGTTCTCGTCTCCCCCGATCAGTCCGTCAGCCAGATGCCCTACTTCTTCACGGCCGGCTTGGTGGTCCGCGGCGCCTTCCCGTCCCGCCCAACGGACGTGGCCGGCCTCGGCGTCGCTTCGGGTCATTTCAGCAACGACCTGCAAGATTCTCAACGGCGTGCCCAGCAGGCTGTGCAACAGCACGAGACGGCGCTGGAACTGACCTACCGGTTTCGGTTTCTGGGATCTGCGCTGTTTCTGCAGCCGGACCTGCAATACATCATCTGGCCGGGTGGTACCGGTCAGATTCCCGACGCATTTGTGAGCGGCATCCAGGTCGGGATCAACTTCTGAAACGGAGCCTGGCATGAATCAACCGGTCCCCGGAGCCCAGGCTGGCCCGACGGGCTCCACATCGTGGCCCTCGGAAGCAACCGCAACGGTTCAGCCGGCGCCCGCGGGCGCGACTTATGTCATCGTTCTGTGCTCCGTCGCGGCGATAGGTGGCTACCTCTTCGGCTTCGACAGCGGCGTCATCAATGGGGCCGTCGACGCATTGGCGGCCGCCTTTCATACCCAGGCGGCGACCACCGGCTTCGCCGTCGCCTCGGTGCTGCTCGGCTGCGCACTCGGTGCCTTCGTCGG
>DATJGL010000384.1:0-2217 GCA_035495075.1 Gemmatimonadales bacterium | reverse complement strand
GGCCGATTCACTCGATCGTCTGATCCGCCCGCAGCACCCCCGATCAACCCTCTGGTGACGTCACCTCTGCCCAGCCTTGCGTGAGGAGCAAAGGGCCAATGTCGTAGCGACGCCGCTCACCGCGCCGGCGGTCGGGTAGATACGCCTCCATCCGAAGCCGACGGGTAGTACTTCGGCGGTCGGTGATAACGCTGACAGCCTCGTTTCCCCGCTGATCTCTGCGGATGCGGTGGTAGAGGTCTACTTGATCACGAGCCACGATGATGAGCCGTGTCTCGGCGAGCACGTGGCGGACGGGATCGACGTCCATCTCCGCCGCCTGGGCGTTCTTAGCGTCCCGAAACTGACGTAACATCCTGGCAAGCTTCCGCTTCGCCTCCCGGTCTTCTCGCCCTAGCTGACGCACGGCAGCGACGGCCATCAAGACCCAGCACACCAGCAGGGCGCCATAGTAGGGCATCCACCAGGCGGGCCGAAGGCTCACGACGGGCGCGAACGAGGCGATGCCGATGAAGAGAAACATCAGCCACATCGGGATCTTCAACTCAAAAGCCCTCCAGGAAGAGGGCCTTCGCCAGCTCCGTCTCGTTCATGAGAGTGCTGGGTGAGTTGCACGTAGCCGGCCTCCTCGGAGCCTAGTTCCACCACACCCGGCACCTCCGGCCACTGCTCGTGGCCCCACGTCGTCAAGGCGATGGTGCGGATTCAGGCCAAGGGCCTTCGCGGTGGTTGCGTTCACGAGGAACTCGAACGTCGTGGGCCGTTCCACGGGCAGATCGGCGGCCTTCGCGCCACTCAGGATCTTACCGGCCAGGGTCGCGGCATCGGCGTACATGCCGGTGAGAGGCGGCCCGTATGCCAAGTCGATCGCGACGATGACGGTCGGCCGGCTTCCGGCGACCTGCTGCAGGGCACGTACCGTCGCTTCCGATCCCCCTGCAACGAACACATCGGGACTGAGCCGCGCGAGTTCCGTGGCCAACAGTGACAGGACATCGTCGCGTCCGTTGCCGGTTCGGAAGTCGAGCGCGATGCGCCGGCCGGCGGTCGCGCCGACCTCGCGAAGGCGATCTTCGAAAGCCCGAACCCCTGGGGCTGAGCGGGGTACTGCAGCGGGCAAGCCCACGCGTTGAACCTGCGGCAGGGACTGCGCTCCGGTCGCGAGCGGCACCACCAGCGCCCCAGCCCCCAAGGTCAGCAGGAAACGGCCCCGGTCCATCATTCGACCACCTGATCCGCCCGAGCCAGCAGCGACGGCGGGATCGTGACGCCGAGGGCCTTGGCGGTCTTGAGGTTGATGACCAGCTCGAACTTCGTTGGCTGCTCGACGGGAAGATCGGCGGGCTTGGCGCCCTTGAGAATCCTGTCAACGTACGTGGCGGCGCGCCGGAAGCTCTCGTGAACGTCGATCCCATATGTCATGAGACCACCGGCCTCCGCGAACTCCCTCACCGCATAGATCGTCGGAACGTGGCTCTCGGCCGCAAGCTTCGCGATCCGTGTTCGCTCGGCATAGAACATCGAGGAAGTGATGATGATGACTCCGTCCGCCCGCTCTCTCCTCATCGCCGAGAAGGCACCGGCGAAGTCGCCGGGAGCCCGCGCTTCCAACAGTTGAAGTTGCACCTTCAACAATCCCGCCGCGACCTTTGCCTCTTTCAACTCGAGCACCTGTGATGGAATGGTTGGATTCGAGAGCACGGCCACACGGGAGATTCCGGGAATCGCCTCCTTGAACAGGTGCAGCCGCTTGCCGATCAGCTCCGGCGAGAGAGTGGACATTCCAGTGACGTTTCCCCCCGGCCTCGCCAGGCTGGCCACGAGCCCACTCCCGACTGGATCGCTATGGTTCGCCATGACGATGGGGATCGTCGACGTGGCGCGCCTGGCCGCCTCGGGAGCCGGTGCGGCGCCCGCGACTATGACGTCCACTTTGAGCCGAACAAGCTCGCCCGCGAGGGCGGGGAGTCGGTCGGTTCGTTCCCCGTACCATCGGCCCTCGACGAGGATGTCCTGGCCTTCGACGTACCCCAGCTCACGCAACCCCTGGAAGAATCCCTCCCAGGCGCGCCGGCCCCCCGGGCTGTTCGGCGGGGAACCCCCGAGAAGGCCTATCCGATAGAGTTTCCCGGCCTGCTGCGCCCCGGCGCCGAGCGGCGCGGCGAGGGCACCAGCCAGCGAGGTGAGCAGGAAGCGGCGACGGTCCATCACTCGATG
>DATJGL010000383.1:0-2758 GCA_035495075.1 Gemmatimonadales bacterium | reverse complement strand
TTCTTCGAAGGCGAGGGTGAGCCCCGTCATGTTCCCGCCGGGATGCGCCAGGCTGGAGACGAGCCCGAGCCCGACGGGATCGCTGACGCCCCAGAACACCACGGGAATCGTCTTGGTGGCGCGCTTCGCCGCCAGGGCACCATCGGACGAGGCCTGCACGATCACATCGACGCCCAGCCGGATCAGCTCGTCGAGGAGGGCCGGAAATCGCTCGCTGCGGCCGTCGGCCCAGCGGTCCTCGACTTTGATGTTCCGGCCCTCGACGTAGCCCAGGTCATGGAGTCCCTGCCGAAACGCGTCGAGAAAGTGACGGTTGGTGGAGAGTGCGCCGGCTTCGATGAAGCCGATGCGCGGCACCGCTCTGGTCGGCTGCGCCTCGACGGCCAAGGGCGCAACGGCCGTCCCGGCCAGCGCGATGATCAGGAAGCGACGACGTTCCATGCGGGGACGTTAGGGCGCGTGGTACGCAAGGTCAAGCACGCTCGCGGCGCCTTGGCAGGCGGGCTCACTCTTCTTACTCGATCACCTGATCCGCCCGCGCCAGCAGTGATGGCGGGATCGTGAGCCCGAGGGCCTTCGCCGTCTTCATGTTGATGACCAACTCCACCTTCGTCGGCTGCTCGATGGGAAGATCACCAGGCTTGGCGCCCTTGAGAATCTTGTCCACGTAGCTGGCGCTGCGCCGGAACAATTCATAAACGTCCGCACCATATTGAAGGAGGCCCCCCCGTTCGGCGAACCCGGGACTTTGCGAGATCGTGGGGAGCCGATGATTGAGGGCGAGACCCGTGACCCGATCCACGTACCGGGCGAACAGTGCAGCGTCCTGAACGAGAGCGGCCTGCACCTCTGCCTTCCTCATGGATGTGAATGCCGCCTCGATGTGGGCAGGTACCCGGGCCTCGGCGCGGACGATTCGGACACCGAGCAGCCGCGCCGATGCATCCAGGGCTCGAAGCGTGCTATCAGCAACGGCAACCGGATCGAACAGGTAACTGATTCGAGTCACGGATGGAACGGTCTCCTTCAGCACCTCCAATCGTTTGCGGTCCAGCTCGGGTTGCGCGTGCGTCACGCCAGTAACGTTTCCACCTGGGTGCGCCAGGCTGTGGATGCCTGCGACTTCCAACAAATCCGATACGGCACCGACGACAACCGGGATCCTTGTCGTCGCCTGCATCAGTGCCCGAAGGGCGAGGGCAGAGTTCGTGTAAAGCACGTCGGGCTTGAGAAGAACCAGTTCTCTGGCTGCCTCGGCGATCCGTACCGGTTGCCAATCGCCGTAGCGGATTTCGAATCGGACGTTGCGGCCCTCGACCCATCCCAGTTCGGCCAGCGCTTGCTTGAAGTGGGCGATCCCGCCAACCGGGGCGGACGCGCCCTGAGCTTGCAGAATGGCGACGAGCGGCAGCTTGCCCTGCTCTGCCTCTGCGACGCGCGGCCCGTCGAGGGCGCCAGCCAGTGAGGTCAGCAGGAAGCGGCGGCGATCCATCCGGGGATGATGGGGCGGGTAGTGAGCCGGGTCAAGCAGTGCACCCGCTTCCGTGAGCGTCCAGCGTGGCGCTAGCTCCCGTCCTACTCGATGACCTGATCGGCCCGCGCCAGCAGCGACTGTGGGATCGCGAGGCCGAGGGACTTCGCGGTCTTGAGGTTGATCGCCAGCTCGAACCCGGTCGCCCGCTCAACGGGCAGGTCGGCGGGGTCCGCGCCCTTGAAGATCCGATCAACATAGACAGCGGCGCGCCGGGTGAACTCCGATAGGCTGCCGCCATACGCCATCAGACCACCGGCGGCCACATGCTCGCTCCAGTCATAGATTGCGGGCAGCCGGTGCCTGGCGGCCAGCTGTATGATCCGCTCGCGATCGGTCGCGAGAATGACACTGGCGACGACCGAGAGCGCATCGGCCCGTGCGGCAGCCATCGTGGCGAAGGCGTGATCGTAGTCCGCGTTGCGGACCTCCACGACAAGCAGCCTGACGCCGAGGGATGACGCCGCCTTCCGCGCCCACTGCTCCTGCAACCGGGACCCGGCCTCGCCCGTAGCAAGAACCGCAATCCGCCCCGCCCGCGGAACGATCTCTTTGATCAGTTCCAACCGCTTGGCGGCCATCGATGGTTCAGCCGCCAGTGCCACTCCGGTGACGTTGCCGCCCGGCCGCCCCAGACTCGCCACGAATCCGAGCTCAACCGGATCGCTGTAGCTGAGGATCATGACGATCGGAATCGTCTTGGTGGCGTCCTTGGCCGCTCGGACTGCGACCGGGCTGACCGCGACGAGGAGATCCACCCGGTGCTGCACCAGTTCACGAGCTAGTTCAGGGAGCCGATCCAGCTTGCCCTCGGCGAATCGCAGCTCGGTGACGATATTCTGGCCCTCGACGTACCCGAGCTCCCGCAGCCTCAGCGGGAGAAGGTTCGACATCACCGGGGTCCCGGTGGTGCGCGCGCCCGGTGACAGCACGCCAAGTCGGTACACCTTTCCCACCGGCTGCGCCAACGCAGCAATGGGCCCAGCAACCGTCCCGGCCAGCGAGGTCAGCAGGAAGTGGCGGCGATTCATGCCGGGATGTTGGAGGCTGGCGTCCAGCACGACGAGGACTCTAGTGCGCTCCGCGGGTTCGAGGAGGTCAAGCCAGATGCCCTCGGGGCGGACGCCTTCGCGGCGAGAGGGCCCGAGGGCGGCATTGGCAGCATACCACCCTTTCGGAACCGAATTGACGGCACGGCGCCGGCTGCGAAGGCCGGCCGCCGTACGC
>DATJGL010000382.1:0-3593 GCA_035495075.1 Gemmatimonadales bacterium | reverse complement strand
TACTTCGAGCAGGGTGGGTGCCTTCTCGTGCCGCGCCCGCTCGACCGCGCGATCCATGGCGTTCTTCATCACGAGCACATCCTGTCCGTCCACGACCTCGTTGATCATGTCGTAGGAGGACGCCCGCTCGGAGATGTCGTAAATGGCGCTGGCCCGTTCGAGCGCCGTCCCCATCCCGTAACGGTTGTTCTCGCAGATGTAAACGCACGGCAACTTCCACAATGCCGCCATGTTGAGCGCCTCGTGGAAGGCCCCGTTGTTGACCGCAGCTTCACCGAAATAACAGACGGCGACCTGCTCAGTTCCTCGGTACTTCGCGGCGAAGGCGAGTCCGGTTGCGAGCGGGATGTGGGCACCCACGATGCCATGCCCACCCATGAAGTTCCGCTCGGCGTCGAACAAATGCATCGAGCCACCCTTCCCCTTGGAGCACCCGGCCGCCTTGCCGAACAACTCGGCCATGACGGTGCGCGGCGACATCCCGCGGGCCAGCGCGTGCCCGTGCTCCCGGTAGGAGCAGACGATGTAGTCATCGGGCCGGAGCGCGGCGATGCTACCCACGGCGACCGCTTCCTGCCCGATGTAGAGATGACAGAAGCCGCCGATCTTGCCGAGACTGTAGGCCTCTCCGGCTTTTTCCTCGAACCGCCGGATGACCATCATCTGGCGAAGCCAGCTCTTGTACTCTTCGGCGAGCGCGTCGGGGCTCGGCTTTGCGCTCTGCCGCGCGCGGCGGGCGGCGGTGGAATGCGCCATCAGGCTCTCGCGTGTCGAGCCTGATCGACCTGCGCCCAGGCGTGATAGGACGAGCGGGTGAGCGGGCTCGCCTGTACGTGGGCAAACCCCATGGCCAGCCCGACCGCGCGGAGCTCGTCGAATTCCTCGGGCGTGTAATAGCGTGCGATGGGTAGGTGCGCGTCGGACGGCCGCAGGTACTGGCCCAGCGTTACGATGTTGACGTCGCTCCGGCGCAGATCGCGCAGGCAGCGGATGATCTCATCCCACTCCTCTCCCAGTCCCAGAATGATGCCGGACTTGGTGAGCGCGCCCGGCGCGAGTCGGCGGGCGCGCGCCAGCAGCTCGAGCGCGCGGTCGTAGCGGCCGCCCGGCCGCGCCAGGCGGTAGAGTCGCTCAGTGGTCTCCAGGTTGTGGTTGAGGATGTCGGGCTCCGCGTTCATGACGATGCGGAGCGCCGCTTCAGACCCCTTGAAATCCGGGATCAGCACTTCGACCGATGTGTCCGGCATGCGCGCGCGGATTTCGCGGACGCAGGCCGCAAAGGCCTCGGCCCCGCCGTGCGGCAGGTCGTCACGGTCCACCGAGGTGATCACGACGTGCTCGAGTCCCATCCGGCTCACCGCCTCAGCGAGGCGGGCCGGCTCTGCTGGGTCGTCCGGCTTCGGCGTGCCGTGGGTGACGGCGCAGTAGGTGCAGTTGCGGGTGCACACGTCGCCCAGGATCATGAACGTGGCTGCCTTGTGCTCCCAGCATTCCCCGATATTGGGGCAGCGCGCCTCTTCGCAAACGGTATGGAGCCCGAGCTCACGCATCAGGCTCTTGAGCTCGAGGTAGGTGGGACCACCCGGCGCCTTGACCTTGAGCCAGCCGGGCTTGCGGGCGGGTACTCCCGGACTCGCAGGAACACCGCGCGCGATCTGCACCAATTCCAGCTTGGGTACCGCCACTACCCCCTCCCGTCGAAGCACTGCGCTTTGACCAACCCTCAAAGCTAGCGCGGGTCGGGGGTCGTTTCTACTGGGCGACGTACGATGTGCGCGCTGCCCAACGCTAGGGTTGCGAGGTTGGAGCTGGAGCCGGCGCCGGTGCACCCGCATGACAGGACTGTTGAACCGCCTTGGCGGCTTCGGTCGCTTCGTCGCTGGTCTTGAGTTGGTCGTACACGGTTCCGGTTTGGCCGAAGTACTCCGCCGCAGTGGATGGCGTAACCTTGAGGTCGGTCCCGCTCGCTCCGGGCCCGATCTCGACCTCGAGCCGGTCCCATGTTTTGCGGAACTGAGTGTTGGAAAACGTGATCTTCGGGTTCTCTTTGCGGCCGGCGGCCCGGAAGGCGCCCTTGTCGTACATGGTCCGTTGATATCCGAGTTGCTCGAACTGCTTGAGGACGCACTGGAGTGCATCCGGCGGGGTCATTTGGCTCTGCGTGGTAGACGACTTGGCGATGCTCGAGCCGCAGGCAGCAAGCCCGAGGGAGACGGCGAGGAGGGCGACGGATCTGGTCAAGTGGGCCTCGGACACGGGTGGCGGAAAGCGAGCGACCCTCCGAAGAGGGTCGCTCGAACAGAGTGCTGCAAGTATAACCGGTCGCTCAGAAGAAGAGCATGAAGCCAATAGCCGGGGCCCACTGCTCGTTCTTGTTCTGCCCGGGGGGCGTGGCGCCGGCAATCTTGCCCTTGGTCCACCAGTAATCGAACTCACCCACGACCTTGAGCGACTTGGTGGCCTGGTAGTAGATGCCGCCCGAGACCAGGGTGTTTTCGGTCTTGAAGTCTACCGGATCGCTGTTGGCTTGCTCCAGGTAGCTGCTGCCATAGCTGGCGGCGATCGTCACCTTGCTGTTCTGCGGACTGAAGGTTGCCTGGCCGATGAACCCGTACGACTTGCGGGCGTCATCGTTGCCGGCGCCGTTGTCGGCCGAGCCGCCAGTGCCATACAGCGTGGTGCCGATGCCCTTGCCGCCGTAACCAGAGGCCGTCAGGGAGAACACCTTGCCCTGATAGCGCAGACCACCGCTGCCGCCATAACCGGTCATGCTCTGGCCGCCTGACGGCGCGTCCTTGGTGCTCTGGATCGTCCCGCCCACCCATGCCTTGAAGCTGCTTCCCGAGTAGACGAACTCAGCCTCGCCCCGCGGGGTCTGGGTGAACTTGTAGTCGCCCACCGACGCAGCTTCGAACACGCCGATCGAGAACTGGGCCGGCTTGCCCGCGGCGGTCGAGTAGGTCATCTGAGCGCGGAAATTCGGATAGATGTAGCCGAACCCAATGCGGCCGAGAGTGGTGCCAAAGCCGTCGCCCGGCTGCCCGTTGCCGGTGGCGCCAACGCCGAACAGCGTCTGGTCGGTCAAGATGTTCTGCCGGTTGAAGAGACCCAGCTCCCGGCCGACGAGCAGCTGGCCCCAGGTACCGCCAACCGTCAGGTAAACCTGACGCATGTCGATCTGGGCCCCGAAGCAGTCGTTCACGCCAGTGGCGCATTGCACGTTAGGGGCGAAGCCGAAGTGAACGCCGAGATCGGTGTTACCCTCTTTCCCTTTCGCATCGAACACAGCAAAGGCAGGCAACAGTCCGACGGTGAGCCGCGTCGCCTTGACCGCGGCGCCGGGCGGCGTGATGCCGGCCGGCGTCACTGTGTTGCCGCCGCTCTTGCTCTCTTCGTAATAAATGAACGTGTTCACGTTACCAGAGAACGTGAAGTTCCAGCCGTTACTCATCTGCATCGTGAGGCCCTGCGCGTGGACGGTGTTCGCCGCCCCCAACGCCAGCCCCAGGCAAACCAGCCCGATTCGCTTCATAGGTGCGCTTCCCTCAGAGTTGAGTTGACTGATCCACGACAGCCAGCTGCGAAACTCGAAC
>DATJGL010000381.1:0-4216 GCA_035495075.1 Gemmatimonadales bacterium | reverse complement strand
CACCACCCTCATGGACAAGCTCGTGTCGCTCTCCAAGCGACGCGGTTTCATCTTCCAATCCTCCGAGATCTACGGCGGCCTCGGCTCCGTGTGGGACTACGGCCCGCTTGGCGTGGAACTCAAGAAGAACGTCAAGGACCGCTGGTGGCACGCGATGGTCCACGCCCGCGACGACATCGAGGGGCTCGACGCGGCCATTCTGATGCATCCGAAGGTGTGGGAGGCATCTGGGCACGTCGCCGGGTTTACCGATCCGTTGGTGGACTGCCGTCACTGCAAGAATCGCTTTCGCGCTGACGATCCCCGTATCAAAGGCACACCGGGCCAACCCGATGCTCAATGCCCCGTGTGCGGCAGTAAGGGCACCCTGACCGAACCGCGCCTCTTCAATCTCATGTTCAAGACTTTCATGGGGCCGGTGGAGGACCAGGCGGCGATCGTCTATCTCCGCCCGGAGACGGCGCAGGGCATTTACGTCAACTACCTCAACGTGCTCAACTCGTCCCGCCAGAAAGTGCCGTTCGGGATCGCCCAGATCGGGAAGGCGTTCCGCAACGAGATTACGCCGGGGAACTTCATCTTTCGGACCCGCGAGTTCGAGCAGATGGAGATGCAGTTCTTCGTGAAGCCCGGCACCGACGTCGAGTGGTTCGAGCGCTGGCGCGCGTGGCGCATGGAGTGGTGTCAGGAGCTGGGCCTCACAGCTGCCAAACTGCGGTTTCATCAGCACGGACCCGACGAGCTGGCTCACTACGCGAAGGCGGCGTTCGACATCCAGTACGAGTTTCCCTTCGGGTGGCAGGAGATCGAGGGGGTGCACAACCGCACCGACTTCGACCTGGGGCGGCACCAGCAGTACTCCGGGAAAAAGCTCGAGTATTTCGACCAGGCGGCCAATGAGCGCTACATCCCCTACATCGTCGAAACCTCGGCCGGCGCCGATCGCGTCACGCTCACGGTGATGGTGGACGCCTACCGGGAGGAGGCTGTCGAGGGTGAGACCCGAGTAGTCCTCGGCTTCCATCCTGCCCTGGCGCCCATCAAGGCGGGGGTGTTCCCGCTGGTCAAGAAGGATGGAATGCCCGAGCTCGCGACCGAGGTGTATCACGGGCTCAAGCGGCGCTTTCCGGTGTTCTACGACGACAGCGGAGCCATCGGCCGACGCTATCGCCGGATGGACGAAGCCGGCACTCCGTTCTGTGTCACCATTGACGGGGAAACTGTCGCGAACCGGACGGTGACGGTGCGCTACCGCGATTCGATGGCGCAGGACCGAGTAGGGCTGGACCAACTGGAAGCCTACCTCCGTGAGCGACTGACTGCGTGAACAGTGGACAGGCGCTTCGTTTCTGCATGGAGCCCCCGTTTACCGTTTACCGTTCACTGTTCAGCGTTCACGCTTTCGTTGGTTGCATGCGCCTCTCCGACTTCGAAGCGCTGGTCCGCCGGCTCGTCGCGGAAGTTCCTCCCGACTTCCTCGACGGCATTGCCGACGTTTCGGTCTCGCCCAAGAGTCTGCCCCATCCTACCCGAGCCGAGATCTATACCATGGGAGAGTGCATCCCCCTTCCGGCACCGGTCGGTGCGTCCGGGGATGCGGTGCAGAGTCGGGTGGTGCTCTACCACGGTTCTTTCGCCAACCTCGCCCGCCTCGACCCGGAATTCGACTGGCGCACCGAAACATGGGAAACGCTGACTCACGAGCTGCGCCATCACGTGGAGTGGCGTGCTCAAGCGCCCAAGCTCGAGGCCTATGACCGTGCCGCCGAACAGAACTTCGCCCGCCAGGAGGGCGAGCCGTTCGATCCCGGCTTCTACTTCGATGGGGAGTCTTCAGCGCCGGATGTGTACGAGGTGGATGGGGACTTCTTTCTCGATCGGATCGTCGGAGCGGTTCCTGGCGAGCTGCTGCTCAATTGGCACGGCGCCGCGTATCGAGCGCCGGCGCCGTCCGGCCTTAGGCTGCCCGCATTTCTCACTCTCGATGGTGTAACCGAACCGCCTCCCGGCGATCTGGTCCTCGTGTTACGCCGGAAGCCGCAGGTCGCCGATCTTTTTCGTCGTGGCGAGCCCTTCAGGGCTGTCGTGACGGTCACGCCGGTTGCCGACGCTCCGGTTCAGAGATAGCTCAGCCAGGCATCCCGCCGCCGCTGCTTGAGGCGGCCGAACCAGCGGCAGGCGGGATAGAGGGCCGCAACGACTGCCAGGGTCACGCCGTAAACCACCACGAGTGAATAGCCGTATCCCGACTGCGGGTCGATCGGCGGGTTGCTGACCAGCCACGGCACCACGGTTCCGTATCGCACGAGTGAGAGCCCCACGGCCACCGCGTGAATCAGCGGAACGTGAAGCAGCCAGAAGAAGAGCGGCACCCGCCCGATGGTGCGGATCATCTCGGCCAGCCGGCTGTGCCCTTGATTCAGCCATGGCAGAACCGCCAGCGCCGGCCCCACAGTCATCAGCAGAAACTGGAGGGAAGGGGGGTACTTGGTGGTTGCGAGAAAGGCGAACACAGTGCGGTCCACGCCCGCGTGCACCGTCCAGGGCGTTGGATCGCCGTATTCGTTCAACCATCTAAGCACGACGAAAGCGACGCTCATGCCGAGGCCCGCGCGCAGCAGGATACGGTCGCGTACCGCGGATGGTGCCTGGAACAACGGGCCGAGCACGTAGCCGCCTGCCATGACCCCGATCCAGGGCACCAGCGGGTACCACACGTCGAACACGTATCCGTCGCCGAGCTGAATGGGGCCGGGGACGTGCAGGATGGTCCGGACCCACGCCCAGCGACCCAAGCTTTCGGGGGTCACACCGTCTAGCCCGTTGTGTCCCACGATCAGGCAAAACGAGAGTGCGGCAATGACAGGGCGGGGAAGCCAAACGATCGCGGCGAGTGCCATCATGCACCAGCCCAGCGCCCAGAGGACCAGGGCGCTGGTGTAGCGGTAATCCAGGTTGAACATCCAACCCAGCCGGGCGACCGTCAGCTCGAGCACGACCAGCCACAGCCCGCGAGTCAGGAGGAACCAAGACAGCGTCGCCCGGTCGCGGCCGCGGCTCAGGGACAGATGCGCGCCCACACCCGCGAGCACCATGAAGGTCGGGGCGCAGAAATGAGTGACCCACCGCGTAAGGAAGAGGGCGGCCGTGGTGTGATCCGGGTCGGTCGGATCGAACCTCGCATCGGACAGGAAATAGCGAACGTGGTCGAGGACCATCAGCACGATGACGATGCCGCGGAGCAGGTCCACGCCGGGGGCACGTTCTCTCCGGTTCGCCCGATCGACGGGCAGCTGGGCCGCGTCCTCCGCGACCCGAGTAGTCGCGGTCACGAAGACTGCTCGAGCACGCTGGTCACCGTAGCCTCGCTATCGAAAAGGCTCTGGTTAGGTTGGATAGTGGCTTGGGCCATTCGCGAGCGCTTCCAGATTCTTGCGCTGGCGCAAGGAGGAAGGCTGATGCAGTCGCGGGTCAGGTTGCTGTTCGACGGCGGGTTGTTCCGGGTCGTGGACTGGCGCTGCGCGGGCCATGGGCCCGAGCCGTTCGGCGCGGAAGAGTGGAACCATACGCCCGAAGTGGTGGTCGTCCGCCGTGGTGTGTTCGTTCGCCGCTCGGCCGGCCGTGATGTGTTCGTCGATCCGAGCACGGTCGCGTTCAATCAGGCGCACGAGTCGTATCGAGTGAGGCATCCTCTCCCCGACGGCGACGCATGCTCCGCCTTTTGTCTGTCCCCCCGTGTGGTTGTGGAGTTGGGCGGCGGGTTTGATCCCGATGAGGCGGTCCCCGATCGCGTCCGATTCCCGGTTCCGTCCGCGCCGCTCGACGGAAGGGCCTTTCTTCTGCACCGTCTCGCGCTGCACGCCGCGACCACGCCGGGCGTGATGGCTCTCGAGGTGGAGGAACGAGCCGACGCGTTTCTCCGGGCTGCCATGAGCGCCGCGTGGAATGGCCGGCCACGTGGTCAGGCTGGCAGGCCTACCCGGCAGGCCGAATACGTTGCGAGGGTGCGTGAAGTAGCAGCCCGGCGCTATCGTGAGCCACTGACGCTCGACGCTATTGCCCGGGAGGTCGGGTGCTCGCCCTTTCATCTTCACCGGGCATTCCGGCGCGAGACCGGGGTGCCGATTCATCGCCTCGTGCTTCGACTTCGCCTGCGAGACGCACTCGAGCGCCTGCTGGAAACCGCTGAGGGCATTTCGAGCGTAGCCTACGCAAC
>DATJGL010000380.1:0-14689 GCA_035495075.1 Gemmatimonadales bacterium | reverse complement strand
AGCAGAACGCCCCTCTTTCGAGGGGCGTCCGCTTCTGTGTACTCCGGGGGCTCTTACTTCTCTTCCTGAATCCGCCGACGGTGCCGCCGCAGTTGGAAGCCGCCCATGCCGGCGAGGCCGGAGGCGAGCAACGCCATGGAGGCAGGCTCTGGGGTGGCAGTTGATGGGTCGCTACCGCCGGCCGAGCCGCCATTTCCGCCCGCGCCGCCGGTGCTGCCGGTAGTCGGAACCAAGCCGTCACCATTGCCACCGCCGCCGGTGCTTCCACCGGTTCCCGGGTTATTGACCGAGCCCGGAGGGGCCGGGTTGTTGGTGACGAGGTCCGACGATCCACCACCGCTCACCGCGGCGATGAAGACGCCGATGCCGACAGCCGCGCCACCGCCCACGATCAGGGCCGTGGTGCTGATGCCGCCCTTCTTGTCATCGGTGTCATCAGAGCCGGCTCCACTACCGGAAGACTTGGAGACGGTTGCTCCGCCGGCCGAAGCTGTGAGGGCCGAGTGAAACAGGGAGTTGCTGGTCCCTAGAGGTCCCAGCCGGCCAATCGTGGACTCGTTCCAGCCGCCCGTGGGGCGGGCATCGGCGGCGGCAGTGCCCGCGCCAACGGCGAGAGCAACGACTGCCGCGATTACAGTAGACCAGCTTCTCATAGGCTCACCCGGGAGTAAGAGGACACAGAAACTCCGGCCTCTGTTTTTGCAACTCGCAGGCCACGTGACCGATTCAGCCAACCCCTATCTGTTAACCTCTGAGACGGTAATATTTTAGCCAGTTCGGCCCCGCTCCGCGGACTCACCAAAGGGACCTAAATCACTGTGGGACTTTGGCCTCCGTGCATCGGTTTAGTGTGGAGGCACTCCCACAATCTTCCCCCGGAAAGACCACTGTCAAGAGCCCGGGTCACCGATCTATCCCCCACTCTTGTCGGGCCTTGGGCCGCTCGTTACTATGCCGCCTCTTCATGGGCGATTAGCTCAGCTGGTTAGAGCGCGCGCCTCACATGCGCGAGGTCGGGGGTTCGAGCCCCTCATCGCCCATCGTTCAACAGAAAGCCCCGCACCAACTTTTGGCGCGGGGCTTCTTCGTGGCCAGAAAACGGTCACACAAACTTGTTGCAACTCAGGCCGCTTCCTCCTCACCACCTCTTTGGCCAGACCCCTCATCTCCCTTGGCTGTGAGACCGGCTAGGACTGGCGGGTATCCCGGATTTGTCCCGCTGATCCTCCCAAACCTCAACGTCGCCGCGGCCCAAAGCCTACTTCCTAGTTACGGACGTCCTAGTTACGGGCGTCGGCCCGTCCACTTGGATCTGGAGTCACGATGGCCATCACTGGTTCCTCCGAGTCCGTCGTGCTGCTCGTACGCCACGGCCGTGGTCGGGGCCGATTACAAGCCTTCGGAGATGGGTGGCTCAGACGCCTCGCGCGCACCCGGCCCGAACTCAGGAGACGGATACACGTTCACGAAACCGGATCGCAAAGCCTGCCGCAGCTGGCCAAGGTGGCCTGCGTAGTCTTCCTCCTCGCGGATCCTGTGCGGGAGCTCTACCCGGCGTGCTATGCGGAGGCGTCGGCCATCGCGGAGAAGGCGAAGCAGCGCGGCATCCGGCTGGTCAATGCGCCGGATGCCTTGTCAAACACGATCAAGAGTGTACAAGCCCGGCTGTGGACCTATGCCGGTATTCCGTGCGCACCATGCCAGCCGTTTGAAAGCCGGGAGGCGTTGGAGCGGCTCGCGAACAGCGCAACCTTCCCGGTCATTGTCCGTGGGGACCTGCTCCATGCGCAGCAGTCCACGTTCGTCTGCCGTTCGCCTGACGAAGTTCGCGCCCTGCCGATGGACCAAGTTGCGTATCCCGGCCAGATGGTCCGCTTTATTGACTCCCGGGCGAGCTACCTCTCTGCGCCGCTCGACAGCGTCTTCGCGCGGTACTACCACAGGTGTCGGACCTATGTCTTCGGCCGGCACGTAGTTCCAGGCGCGATCTACTTCTCGACCAGTCCCATCGTGGGAAGCGACACCGCGACCTGGGCGCGATACGCCGGCAACGGCCGGTTTGCCGAGCCCCTGGCCTGGATTCGCCGGGAAGACAGGCAGATTGTCGCCGCCGACATGGCGTTCGCCAACTCTTCGCCGTTGCATCCCCAGCTGATGCGGCAGGCGGCCAATGTTCTAGGGCTGGAGTTTGCAGGCCTGGACCACGTTGTGCTTGCGGATGGGAGCGTTGTGTTCTGGGAGGCGAATCCGCATTTCTATATCGCGCCGTTCCGGGACACTCCGTTGCCCATAGCGCGGCATATCTGGCCGCGGACCCGCCGGATTCACGATGCGATCGGGATGTTCCTGGCCGAACTGCTGGATCCGAGGTCGGGGGGTGACGAGTTAGGTGGTTCCGAGGCTGTCACGCTGACTGTGGCCGGAGGCCGAACGGCCGGCGTTCGGGGTACACGCGGGCCACCGGTCCGGGACAGAGAGCCGATCACTTAGGCGCTCGGGGCGCACGCCCCGGGTGCGCCATTCAGGCCTCACATCCGCGAGGTCGGGGGGTCGACTTATTTCTTTACGGTTTTCGTCGCTACCTTCGCCGCCAACGAGCGGACCAGATCGCGATTCAGCTCCGCTTCACCGCTCACCAGACTGCGCCACGAAAGCTCGTGGCCCTTTCGCTTGCCCTTCGGCGCGATGTGAATCCCTGACGGCCCGATGGTAATCGTGTAAGGGTGGCCGTCCAGCTCAATCTCTCGTTTGATGGGCTCAGTGAGGCGCGGCGGCATATGGAGGCGACGGCGGTTGTGGGTCCGGACGAATGTGACGGGTGACCGCAGGTCGTCAAGGTGGAGATGTGGATGACGGCCGCAGCGTAGCGGCTCCAACGCGCACGGTAGCCCGCGCAACAATGGCCCGTGCTCTGCGTATACCATGAATGGCCGCGCAACTTGCAGCGGACGTGGGTGAGCTAACTGCTGCGGTCCCAATCCCGAACGCGGGTTCGAACCAGGCAACCCCCAGCTTTTTCTCTCTCCGCACTCTGCCTGATTCGCTGCCGATTAGCGGTCACAGGTGTTCGTCGCCGAACTGTGTGGCCTCACATACCATGCGGGGTTCGAGCCGTAAGCTTCCTGACCCCTGAACTTTTCAACAAGGCAGTACCAGCCCTTGCCGGAGGGCCACCATGGAACGCCGCTCATTTCTCGGGGGAATGGCCGCTGTCGGCATCCTCAGTCGTCGCGCCGGGGGCATCGACGTCGATAACAGCAACTCCCAGGTTTACGACGTCAGGCAATTTGGCGCTACCGGAGACGGCCGTACGGATGACACCATTGCGATCCGGCGGGCCCTCACGGAACTGAATAAGGGCGGGGGGGTACTCTCCCTTCCTCCGGGTGACTACGTCGTCTCGGCACCGCTCGACCTGCCAACCAGCGCTGCGTGGCACATCCGGGGTGCCGGCCGTACAGTCACCCGCCTCAGGCTTGGCGGATCGGCTTCCCGCTGCGACCTGTTCAGCTGCAGGCACGGCAACACCCGCCCCACTTTCGGATGCACCATTCAGGACCTCACCATCGAGGCGGGGGGCCTTCCGGGCACGGCGGTACACCTCGATGGCTTCACGCTTTTCGGCATGCGGGGAGTCACGATCGGGCGAGTCAACGGGACGGCGCTCAGCCTCGTCGGCCTGTTCGATTCGTACTTCGAAGATGTCTTCCTCGAGGGGTGCGGCACGCCTTCGGCGCCGGCATTGACCTGTACGTCGGTAGCGGAGGGGCACGGGCACTCCATGAACAACTGCGTGTTCGTGAATGTGCACGTGGAATCGAATGCCGACGCGGTACACGTCTTCATCGACGGAACTCAGAACAACCCAACCGACACGCTGCAGTTCTATGCCCTCAAGTGCCACGGCAGCCCCCAGAGCGGAATGCCAGCCCGCCCTCTGCTACAGCTGGGGCGCTATGCGATCGGTTGCTCGTTCACCGGCGGCCTGATGGGGTGGGGTAAGGGCACCTCGCAAGTCGAGGTAGACGGGCGAGCCAACAAATTTGTCGGCATCGATCACGGAGCCGGCCCTCCGGGGGGGAGTCCCGAGTTCGCCTATCGTTTCACCGAGCACGCGGTCGGGAACCACATTCTCACGCCCAATTTCAAGAACGGGGTGGCGCCGATCTTCTATCGCTCGGGATATGTCCGGGTAGAGTCAGGGGCGAGCCGCACCAAGCTGCTATTCCCCCAGATGTCCACCGGCCCCCTTCCGATCGATCGAGTGGTTTCGGACAGTGGCGTCGCTACGATGTTCCTGGGAGACGACATCAATGATGCCAAGGGCGTGTACCTCCGGCACTCGCAGGGCTTCAATGTGCTTCGCACGAACGGGATTTCAGCGACGGCCACGCCGGCCTGGAATCTCCGCGGCACGGTGACCCTGGCTGGAGGCTCCGACAAAACCGATGTTCGCTTCCCGACCCCGGAGGCGGACGCAGCCTACTTCGTGACCTGTACCGTGACTGGAATCAAAGGCTCGCCGGCGGCGGGTGCCCGGCGAATCTGGATCAGCGACAAGAGCGAGAAGGGATTCCGGGTTCAGAGTGAGCAAGCCCCGGGCGGGGATGCTGCAGTTACGGCGGACTGGATTCTGGTGCGCTAGTGCGGAGTGCGCCGCTCTTGCGCCAGGCCAATGTCGCCTTGATTCGGGCGACGACGCGGTTGGCCGTGACGCCGAGCTGGTTCTGATCATTGGTGACGTGGTGAAAGCCCGCGTTGGCGGCGAGCTCCAGCGGGCCCTCCCGTCCCGAAATTCCCAATGCCACCCGATAGGTCTTTTCGACGGTTCCGATTAAGAACATCGGCGTGATCTGATTGCCGTTGGCGTCAGGCGGCGGGTAGGGATCGTCGATCTTCCCTTCGCCCTGGCGCTGGAAGGTCAGCTCCGGAGTCAGCAGCCATTGGCGGAGCGCCGGCGCCGTTAGTGAAAACGAAAGCTGATCGTCGTCGGAAAAATTGCGGCCGATGCCGACCCCCTGGTCGGTGAAGTTCTCCTGGGGATTCGCCGTGCGGAAGGCGAGGCTCGAGACCTGAGTGTACCATGCCCGCCAGCCGAGCCGGCTCCCGAGCGCACCGTAGCCGGCTACCGTGAACGCCCACCGATCCTGCTTCTGGTTTCGTTTGTTGAACCAGAAGTCGTCGATCGCGATCTGCGTCTGCAGCGTTGCTCTCCGGGCCACCCGCCAGCTTGCGTCGAATCCGATGATGGTGTTGCTGCCCGTGTCCGCGATGCCGAAGTTATTCGCGAGCACCGTAGGGGAGAGCGGGTTGGCGAATGGCGTTTCCAGCGTGCGACCAACCCCTTGAATCAATACGCTCTCCCACGGCACGAGCAGCAGTCGTCGGGTGACCTGCAGCTCGAGGCGGTGCACGAAATAGAACCGATTGACCGATTGCCCCGCGGTGTTGATCTGGGGCCTGAGGTCGGACCCCAGCGCCCGCAGCCGAACGCTCCCGGTGCCGAGCTGTAGCTCAAGCCCCTGCCGCTCGAACGCCACGGCGCTGAGGGGGATGCCGGGCAAGCCGACGGGTCCCCAGTTGTGCAGCAACTGGCCGTAGTTGAGGGCTCCCCATTTGATCTGCCCGCTGAGATACCCCTCGATCAGGCGGCCGGTAACGTTCTCCTGGGCTTTGTTGGGCCAATCCGGATTGCCGATCAGACTCGGCTCAATCGAAGTGCGGACAGCCCCGATGAAGGGGCCGAACACTCCCCAGAGCGCAAAGTCGCCATAGGGATTCGCTGTGCCCGGGCCGCCCAGGTGAAGCGGATCCCGCCGCTTCTGGGTGTAGGCCTCTCCCCCGGCCCGGAGCTCGACCCGCCACCACGATTCGTCCGATCTCACGTCCGCGGCGAGGCTCTCGTTCATCGTATGGACCAGCCGACCCTTGCCGGTTTGCGGGGCGGTGTCCGCGGCGCCAAGCACCCGGAGCGCATCGGCGTAGCGGAACGGCCGGATCATGGGCGACGGGTCCTCGATGTCGCCTCGGGCGATGAGATGCTCGAGCAGAGGGAGTCTGGCGTCGTCGAGGGGGAGGTAGGGCGACGCCTGGGGCCGGGCTTCGCCGGTCCCGACGAGGAAGAACAGCGCAGCGCCCACGAACGCGCGCCTGATGGATTGCATGATCGCGAAAGCTAACGCCGGCGTGGCGGGGCGGCAGCGGGAAGGGCCGTTCGCCGCGCTATATTGCGCGCTATTGAACCGGCAGGCGGAAGTTCGTTGACGACTCGCGCTTCGATCCGAGGTACCGTGATGGCGAAACAAGACAACCTGGATCCGCAAACGCGGGACCTGGTCCGGTTCGCGGCTGCAATCGCGCAAGGCTACGAGCCGGAGCTGCGGGAGCGGGTAGGTCCGCTGCGCAGCTCACAAGTACCAGTGCCCTGGGTCGAGGAGCTGATTCTCCAGTCCGTCCTCATGTGCGGCTATCCGCGCGCGCTGGTCGCCTTCATGGTATGGCGCAAGTTCAGCGGAGTTCCTGCGCCGCCGGATGATGTCGAGGGGCGGTACGACAATGTTGCCGCATGGACGGCCCGCGGAGAACAGACGTGCGCGCTGGTGTACGGCGACAACTACCTCAAGCTCCGGGATAGCGTGCGGGTGCTTCACCCGGCTCTGGATACATGGATGATCACCGAAGGATACGGCCGTACGCTTTCCCGGCCTGGTCTCGATCTTACTCGTCGCGAGCTCTGTACCGTGGCGCAGACCGCGGTGCTCGAGACGCCTCGGCAGCTCCACTCCCATCTCCGGGGCGCGCTCAACGCCGGGGCCACCTTTGGCCAGATCGACGCGGTGCTCTCGATCGTGAACCCGCTGCTCTCATTCGATCAGTGGAAGAAAATCAAAGAGCTCTGGCGTACGGTGCGCGAAGGCTGGAGTCCCGGCCAGTGAGCTTTGTCGACCGAGCCGGGGTTCGGGTGGTGGCCGGGACCGGCGGCTCCGGCGCTTCCTCGTTCGCCCGGTTCAAGTACAAACCGAAGGGCGGCCCCGACGGAGGTGATGGCGGCCGTGGCGGCAGCGTGTATGTCCGTGCCGATTCCAACCTCAGCACCCTGCTCGACTACCGCTATCGGACCGTCTGGAAGGCTGATCGCGGGGAGCACGGCAAGGGGAAGACGCAAACCGGCCGCTCAGGCGATGATGTCTACCTTCCGGTGCCGCCGGGAACGGAAATCCGCGACGCCACGACGGGCTCGGCGCTGGGTGAAGTGCTGCGTGGAGGAGATACCGTGCTCGTCGCACGGGGGGGTCGAGGGGGGCGCGGAAACGCCCGGTTCGCCACGCCCACGCATCAGGCTCCCCGCGAGTGGGAGCCGGGCGAGGAAGGGCAGGAGCGCGAGATCGAGCTGATCCTCAAGCTCATCGCGGATGTCGGTTTGGTCGGCGAGCCCAACGCGGGGAAGAGCACCTTGCTGTCGGTGATCTCGGCGGCGCGCCCCAAGATCGCCGACTATCCGTTTACCACTCTCGAGCCCAACCTCGGCGTCGTCGGGTTATCGGATCATCGCTCGCTGGTCGTGGCGGACATCCCCGGCATTGTCGAGGGGGCACACGCCGGCAAGGGCCTCGGGCTCCGGTTCCTCCAGCACGTCGAGCGCACCCGGGTGCTGGCTCTTCTGATCCCGCTCGACTCGGAAGATCCCAGCGCGGTGTATGCCCGGTTGCGTAACGAGATCCGCCGGTACTCCTCGGCCCTCTACGAAAAGCCACACCTGGTCGTCCTGACCAAGCGGGATCTCCTGCCATCCGGCGAGCCCCTGCCGTCGATTCGCACCACGGATGCAGTCGAAGTCATCGGGATTTCGAGTGTGACCGGAACCGGGGTCGAGGAGCTCAAGGAACGATTGTGGACTTTCGTGGCGGCGGCTCGGGATGAAGAGAGCCACCGGGAAGACGCATGGACCAAGAGCGAACTGCCTACGTCACCCTTGCCCTGACGCCCGGAATCGGAGCCGCCCGCCTGGCCGATCTCCTGGCCGCTTGCGGGAGTGCACTCGGCGCCTTAGCGGCGCCGTTCGCATTTTTGCGATCCATTCCTGGAATGACTGCCGCCGCCGCGACTGCCGTTCGGAACGCAAAGCCTGCCGACGGCGAAGGGGTGCTAGCGGCGGTGCGCGAGCTCGGGGCCGAAACACTGCTTCCGGGCGACGAGTTGTTCCCGGCCGCGGTGGGTCAGATCGACGAGCCGCCAGTGCTCGTCTTCGCTGCGGGAAACCTGTCCCTCCTCGGACGGCCTTCGGCTGCGATCGTCGGAAGCCGGAACCATACGCCGTACGGCGCTGCCGCGTGTCGCACGATTGCCTCCGCCTTTGCGCGGGCCGGCGGATGCGTGGTAAGCGGTATGGCACGCGGGCTCGACGCTGTGGCACATCACGCCGCGCTCGAGGTCGGGGGCGGGACGATTGGTGTGCTCGGCAACGGGCTCGGCGTCGTCTATCCCGCGGCGAATCGGAAGCTCTACGACGCCATGGCCGAGCGTGGCCTCTTGCTGACTGAGTTTCCTCCCGGCGAGCGGCCCCATGCCGGGAGCTTCCCCCAGCGCAATCGGCTGATCAGCGGTCTCGCGCGCGCAGCGGTGGTCGTCGAAGCCGCGCCCGGATCGGGTGCGCTGATCACGGCCAACTTTGCTCTGGAACAGGGCAAGGAAGTTCTCGCCGTGCCCGGGCCGATCACCAGCCCTACCTCGATCGGGACCAACCGGCTCATCCGCGACGGTGCCACGCCGATCCTCGATCCCGTGGATCTGTTCCATCATTTCCCTGAACTGGAGGCCGCCGGGTGCTGGGCGGCCTGGCCCGATCCCTCCACCCCAACCCCATCAGACCGGCTTCCGGCCGACGACATCGCGTTGGCCGAGGCGGTGGGGTTCGAGCCGGTCCACATCGATGTGTTGGCGGAGCGGCTCCGGCGTCCCCCCGGCGAGTTATTGGGGGCGCTCTTCACCCTCGAGCTGGCGGGAGTGGTGGTGCAGCAAGCGGGTGGGCTGTTTCGGCGGGTATAGATGCACGGCGATATTTGTGCATGCATCTGTACTTCCACATTCCCTTCTGCGCCCGGCGTTGCAGCTACTGTGACTTCGCCATCGCGGTTCGCCGAGAGGTGCCCTCCCATCTTTACGTGGAAACCGTCCTTCGTGAGTGGGCCGCCCGACTCGAAGATCCTGCCTGGCACCTGTCTCCGGCGGTTGAGACGATCTACTTCGGCGGGGGAACGCCATCGAGGCTCGAGCCGGCCTCCATCGAGGTGTTGCTCGATCGGGTTCGCGCCGACCGGACTCTGGCCGTCGGTGCTGAGATTACGTTCGAGGCCAACCCAGACGACGTGAGCCCTGCGGCCGCAACGGCGTGGCGCGCGGCCGGAATCAACCGGCTTTCCCTCGGGGCCCAATCCTTCTCCGCTGATGCACTTCGCTGGATGCATCGCACGCATGATTCGCAAGCGATTTCCCGGGCGGTCGAGGCGGCGCGATCGAGCGGCTTCGACAATCTCTCGCTCGACCTGATCTTTGCATTACCGGATGGGGTCTCTCGAAACTGGGAGCAAGATCTCGAGCAGGCATTCGCCCTCGCGCCGGAGCATATCTCTCTCTATGGCCTGACCACCGAGCCGGGGACACCGCTGGCCCGCTGGAGCGCCAGCGGACGGGTCAGGCCGACGGACGAAGGACGATACGCCGACGAGTATCTGTTGGCGCACGACCGCCTCCTTGCTGCAGGATTCGAGCACTACGAGGTGTCCAACGCCGCCCGGCCCGGCTACCGGGCTCGACACAACGCGGCCTACTGGACCCGGGCGCCCTACATCGGTCTCGGTCCCTCCGCTCACAGCGGATTCGGGAACCGACGGGAGTGGAACGTGCGCGAGTGGGCCGCGTACGAGCGCGCCGTTCGCTCCGGATCGAGGTTCGTCGAAGGGCGGGAGGCGCTGGACTCTGCCGCCGTTCGGCTCGAGCAGATCTATCTGGGCCTGCGTACCGTCGAGGGCCTGCCTTCCGGATCAGTTCCCGGGCTCAAGTCAGCGGAGTGGGTGGGCCGAGGCTGGGCCCGGGTGGCCGATCGCCGGCTGCGACTCACGCCGGAGGGCTGGCTGCGGCTGGACGCTCTGGTGGCGAGTCTCTGACGCGGCCCGTTTCCGGGCCCCGCAGCCCGGTCTAGATTTCTCGAATGTCCGCCCAAGACCAATTGTCCGAGCGCGAGCTGCGCGTGCTCGAGGCTGTCGTCCAGACCTATATCGAGACGGCGGAGCCGGCGGGCAGTCAGACGATCGCCCGCCGTTTCGGCTTGGGCGTGTCGCCGGCAACGATCCGGAACACGATGAGCGAGCTGGAGGACAAGGGCTACCTCTTTCATCCCCATACGTCCGCCGGCCGGGTACCCACCGATCGCGCCTATCGGCTCTATGTGGATGGTCTGATCCGGCTCGCTCCTCCTTCACCGGAGGAGTCCCACGCGCTCCGGGCGCAGGTGCTCGGCTCCGGGAGCACACTGGAGGAAATCCTCCGCCGTGCCGCCCAGGTGCTCGGGGTGCTGACGCAGGAACTGGGGGTGGCGGTGGCGCCGGCGCTGGACGAGCTGGTGCTGGACCGACTGGAGCTGATACCGGTCACGTCGGATCGAGTGGTGCTGGTGTTCAATCTGCAAAGCGGGGTCGTGCGCACCATCTTCGTGCAGGTGCCGAGCAACCTGCCCGGGCCGTCGGTACAGAGGGTTACCCAGATCCTGAACGAGCGCCTCGCCGGACTCACGCTGGCTGAGATCCGCCAGAACCTGGTTGAGCGGCTGCGCGACGCAGATCACGCTGCCGGCAGTCGCGAGTTGCTCAACATCTTCATCGCCGAAAGGGACGACATCTTCGATCTCTCGAGCAACGGTGCGACCGTGATGCTGGGCAGCGCTCAGATGCTGGCGGATCAACCCGAGTTTGCGTCGAATCTGGGAATGCGGGGGTTGCTCGAGCTCACCGAGCGCCGGGACCTGTTGCGCCGCGCGCTGGAGGCGAGGCGCCGGGCAGGACTCTCCATCACGATCGGATGGGAGAATCTGGATCCTCGGCTCAGCAACTTCACGCTGGTGACGTCGTCGTATCAGGCGGGTGAGCTCAAGGGAGTGATTGGGGTAATGGGCCCGACCCGGATGCCATACGAGAAGATCATCGGCCTGGTGGAGCACACGAGTCGCCTGGTGGAGGACCTGCTGGAGTGAACGAATTCTACGACCTGCTGGGGGTATCGCGGACCGCATCTGAGGCCGAGATCAAGAAGGCCTATCGGAAGCTCGCGATGGAGTACCATCCCGACCGCAACAAGTCGGCCGAGGCGGAAGCACGATTCAAGGAGATCACGGAGGCGTACGAGGTCCTGCGGGATCCGCAGAAGCGCGCCGCGTACGACCGGTACGGCCGGGCCGGAGTCGGCGGCGCGGCCGGCGGCGGCTTCGGCTTCCATCATGTGGACCTGTCGGAGGCGCTGGAAATTTTCATGCGCGACTTCGGCGGGCTCGGTAGTCTGGAGTCGATTTTCGGCGGCGGGGGGCGAGCCCAGGCCGAGTCACGCCGAGGCCAGGATATCAGGGTCACGGTAAAGCTCACCCTGGCCGAGGTTGCCACCGGTGCCAAGAAGAGCGTGAAGCTCAAGACGCTCGAACGATGCGAGAATTGCAGCGGAAGCGGTGCTCGTCCGGGGACCAAACCGTCGGTGTGTACGACCTGCGGAGGCAGCGGCGAAGTGCGGCGGACGGCCCGCAGTGTGTTCGGCCAGTTTGTGTCGGTGTCGCCTTGTCCCACCTGCGGCGGCGACGGGATGGTGGTGCTCGAGCCCTGCGAGGTGTGCCGCGGGGATGGGCGCGTCCGCGGTGAGCGTACGGTCGCGGTCGAGATTCCCGCGGGCGTATCGGCGAACAACTATCTGACCCTCCGGGGTCAGGGAGCCGCTGGCCCGCGCAACGGTCCGAACGGTGACCTGCTCGTGATGCTCGACATCAAGAACGACGAGCGATTCGAACGACAGGGCAACGATCTGGTGTTCGACCTCCCGCTCTCATTCTCTCAAGCAGCGCTCGGCGGAGAGTTCCAGGTGCCGACGCCGTACGGCGACGAGCGGGTCCGGGTCCCATCGGGTACCCAGACCAACACGGTGTTGCGCCTCAAGGGCAAGGGGCTCCCCGCGCTCGGACAGAACGGCAGCGGCGACTTCATGATTCGCATCCATGTGTGGACGCCCGAGCGTCTGACCGACGAGCAGGAGCGGCTTTTCCGCGAGCTCGCCAAGCACGAGGGCGATCCTCCCCGCCGTGCCCCCGGATTCTGGACCAAGCTGAAGGAAGCACTCGGCGCATGAGCTGGTGGGCCGTCGACGTCCGGATCGCTCCCGAGCGTCGGGAGTCGGTCGGCGCGTGGCTGGTCGCGCGTACTGGCCATGCAGTGGAAGAGCTGGCCGACGGTACCCTGGTGGGTTTCGCGGAGGATGAGGCCGCGGCGGAGCAGCTGACGGCAGCGGTCGCAGGTGAAGCCGGCGATCCGGTGGAAGTCTCCTGCCGCCGACTAAACGCGGTGGATTGGACGAGCCGTTGGCGCGACGGCCTGGCTCCGCGTCGCGTGGGCCGGATCACCGTTTCACCCTCCTGGGGAGTTGCCGATCTCGAAGCGCCAGGCCCGATCGTCGTGGTGGATCCGGAGACGGCGTTCGGGACCGGCGAGCATGGGTCCACCCGGACCGCTCTGGCACTGCTCGATCGCCACCTGAAGACCGGCGACCGCGTGCTCGATCTCGGGAGCGGCAGCGGGATCCTTGCGATCGCGGCTGTGGCGCTGGGGGCGGCGCGCGCGACCGGTGTCGAGCTCGACGTCGAAGCCAATCAGATCGCCGCGCAGAATGCCGTGCGGAATGGTGTCGCCGAACGGGTGAAGTTTCTCGACGGCAATGCGGCCGATCTCGCTCCCCTGCTCGGGCCCTGCGAGCTGGTCCTGTCCAACATCCTCCGAAGCGTGAACGTCCGGCTCCTGCCGGCTATCATCGCTGCGCTCGCGCCGGCAGGCACCGCCATCTTTGCCGGAATGGAATCGGCAGAGGCCGAGATCTTCCGACCGGTGCTGAACGGGGCTGGGTTTGCGATCGTCGACGATGTGCTCGACGCAGGGTGGTGGGGCGTGGCCGCGCGTCGGGGATGATCACGGTTCTGCTCCCGGCAGGTCGCGCCGCGGCCGGGGATGTCGTGCCGCTCGAGCCCGCCGAAGTTCACCACTTGCGAGTGCGCCGCGTGGGCGAGGCCCTCAGCGTGCAGCTACGGGACGGGCGGGGCTTCGTCGGCACGGGTCTCTTGCGCGACGAGGGCGGTACGGTTGCCGTCGTCGTCGAGCAGGCAGAGATGGCGGCGCGGCCGGCCCCGCTTCGGCTGGCAGTCGCCGCGGCCGATCGCGACCGTTTTGCCTGGTTGGTCGAGAAAGCCACGGAGTTGGGTGTCACCGACATCTTTCCAATCGCGACGGAGCGGACAGCTGCAGTCGCTTCGCGTATCCGAGAAGGTCAGTTGGCACGACTCAGGCGGCGGGCGTTCGAGGCGGTGAAACAGTGCGGCACGGCATGGGCACCGGACGTCCATCCGGCCCGGTCGCTCGCCAGCTTGCTGGCCCAGCGGCTCGAGGGGGCCCGCTGGTTGGCCGATGCCAACGGTCGGGCCGTGCCGTCAACTTTCGGCGCAGGGCCCAGCACCATCCTGGTAGGGCCCGAAGGCGGGTTGAGCCGGGCGGAGCAGGATTCCGCATTCGCAGCGGGGTTTCTCCCGGTTCGACTTGCCGAGCATGTGCTTCGCTTCGAAACCGCGGCGCTGGCGGCGGCGGCGTGCGCGGCGGCGACCAGGTCCGGAGGAGCCAATGGCTGATTGCATCTTCTGCAAGATCGCAGGGGGCGAGATCAACGCCGGCGTGGTCAAGAAGACGCCGGACTTCGTCGCCTTCCGGGACATAAAGCCGGTAGCGCCGACACACGTCCTCATTGTCCCGGTGGCGCACCTGGGTGCCGTGCGCGACGCTGAAGGAGAGGCGGGACACCGACTGCTCGGCCGGCTGCTCGCCTTCGCAGCGGAGGTTGCCGCCGAGCTCGGGCTCGATTCGGGTGGGTATCGCATCGTGACCAACACCGGTCGCGACGGTGGCCAGAGCGTGGATCACCTGCACTTGCACGTGCTGGGCGGCCGGCCGATGACGTGGCCCCCAGGATAGCGGAGTTCCCCCTTTCTCCCGTGGCCTAACCCCGCTAGATTGTTGGGCTTAACGAACCCGCCCAGCCAGGGCGCGAGAGGGGTGACTTCGCCAGCATGTCCGAAGTGATCATTCACGACGACGAAAGCTTCGAGCGCGCACTCAAGCGGTTCAAGAAGAAGTGCGAGAAAGCCGGGATTCTGTCCGATCTCAGGAAGCATCGGCACTACGAGAAGCCGAGTGAGAAGAAAAAGCGAAAGATGAACGCGGCCATCCGCAAGACCCGCCGCGGGCCACGGATATCGCGTGTCTAAACTCGCCGATGCTCTGCGGGCCGCGATGAACGCAGCCCGCAAGGCGCACCAAAAAGACCGGACCCTCGTTCTCGGCACCATTCTGGCCAACGTCAAGAACCGCGAGCTCGAGCTGGGTCGCGATCCGACGGACGACGA
>DATJGL010000379.1:0-26166 GCA_035495075.1 Gemmatimonadales bacterium | reverse complement strand
GGTCGGCCTATCCAATCCTTGCGGTGCTGCGCCTGAGACGGTTAGGTCTCATCTAAACATCCATTGGTCGCATTCTGCTGGACGCCATTTGCAGTCCGCTCTTCAATAAACAGACTTACAAGCTGTTCTAGCTCGCCGGGATTATCCCGCCTTGCTGCCCAAGGAGGCGCGAAAACAATGGTGTCATCCAGCCCCTTACACGCGCCGCCGGGCGCCGGGATGGTCTTGGTAGTCGACGACGAGCCGCTCGCCGCACAGGTGACTTCGCGCATGCTCCACGAGGGAGGGTACACCACCGTCGAAGTGCGCAGCGCTCGAGAGGCGTTGAGCGTGCTCGAACTGGCTCGCCCGGGCTTCGATGTGGTCGTTACCGACGTTGTTATGCCCGAGACAGACGGCCGTACCCTGGGCCGCCTGATTGCGGAACGTCACCCCGGGGTACCCGTCATATACGTGTCGGCCTACCCCCAGAACGACGTTTTCCACCGAGGTGCCCCTGACCCGCTGTCGCTATTTCTCCAGAAGCCGTTTGAGGCAGACACGCTGCTTGCGGTAGTTCGACAAGTGCTTACGACAAAAAGCACCTAGGAACGAGTGCCTGATGCGCAGCGATCTTTGGCAAGGGCATTTCGGCAGTTTAGCTGATGGCGTGATTGACGTTCAGGTATAACGGTGCGCCGTGGTCGCTGGTCGAGGCGGACCGCGCCCGCTCTGTGACCCACAACCCCGTGGACAAGTGGTCCTGGCAGGTCGAGATCACAAGCGACTGTCGTCCTTCGCCATCGCCGGCCCACTCATGTCGTAATCGCCACCTCGATGACCCCGTCCCTCGATCGCCACGTCGCCCAATCGTTCCGAGAGCTGGACCCGCTACGGGCCCATCGTCCACTGCGAAGGTCTGCGGATGTGCGCTTAGTGATCCGGCGCACGACATCGATCTGCTCTACAACCAGAACTGTGTAGGGAGTGGCCACGCCTCGCTCCTCAGACGACGGGACGGGGCAATAGTGAGCCGGCTAGATCCCTCATCCGTGCGTCCTCTCACGCCCTCACGGATCGGGCATAGCAGGCTAGATGCGCCGGTCGTGATGAGGCGCACCGCAAGCACCAACAATCAACGCAATACTGGCGTCCCTCAAAGCCCGCGCGTGCTCTGGTGCATCGCCAGTGCGCAGCCTGGGACAGCAGTCGAAGGAGAAAACCATGACAATGGCAGATACACCTAGCGGAGGGTGGTCAGACATGGCCCTCGGCGAGAGTGCGCCGGTACCGCAGCCCGTTGGGCCCGCGAGCAGGGAAGGCGAAGCCGGTGCGCGCGAGCAGATCCGTCAGGTTCGCGACCAGGTTGTGAACCAGGCAAAAACCACGTTCAAACAGGCTAAGGACCGGGCAGCGTCGAGCTTGACCGATAGTCGCCGAGAAGCCGCGGACCAGATCGGCGGGCTTGCAAGAGCGGTCCACCGGACGGGTGAGCACCTACGCAATGAGGATCAGCCGCGGATTGCCGGGCTCGCCGACTCGTTGGCGGATCAGGTTGACCACGTAGCCGGCTACCTCCGAGAGGCGGGGCTGCGCACCGTCGGCCGCGACATCGAGAACTTGGCCCGACGGCAGCCGGCGCTGGTTTACAGCGCGGCATTCGCAGTCGGGTTGCTGGCCGCCCGGTTCTTGAAGAGCTCCGAGACGGCTTCCGAGCCTGCCCGCGACCAACCGGCAAGGCTCGCCTCGGTAGGCGGCCGAGAACCCGCCGGAGGTTTCGATGCACGACCTTAGGGAGGAGCGGACACTCGGTCAGCTTTTCGGCCAGCTCAGTGAGGACGTGGGCCTTCTCGTGCGGCAGGAGGCCCAGCTCGCCAAGGCCGAAATGCAGCAGAAGCTCTCGCGGTCCATCGCAGACCTGGTGTCGCTAGCTGCGGGCGGCATCGTAGTGATGATCGGGGCTTTGGCGGTCACGACCGCCATCGTGCTGTTGCTCGTGAACCCGGTCGGCCTCGATCCGTGGCTGGCCGCGCTACTGGTTGGTGGAATCCTCGCTATTGCCGGATTTGTCATGCTGCGAGGCGGACTGCGGAATCTCAAGATGGTGGACCCGGCCCCGCGCCGGACCGTAGAAAACATCAAGGAAGACATTCAGATGATGAAGGAGCGGCGGCCATGAACGAAAGCGAAGCGCACACCGGAGGCATGCCGGGCCCCGACGCGCCGGAACCCAAGGGCGACAGGACCCCGGATGAGATCGAGCGCGAGATCGAGCAAACCCGCGACCGGATGGGCCGCGATATCGACGAGCTGGGTCAGCGGTTAAGCCCGCAGAACCTCAAGCAGCAGGCCAAGGAGGCAATAACTGAGAAGGGGCAGGAGATCGCCGATAAGGTGGGCGCCCAAGCCCGATACACAGGATCGCGGGTAGTGAACTTCATCCAGGAGAATCCGTCGCTCGTGGCCGCCATGGGCCTGGGTGCGGTCTGGCTAGTCCAGCAACGGAACCGGAGCGGGATCTCCGGCGACCGCATGGCGCGATACGCCTACACGGGGCCGGAGCGGCGCGGCCCGAGCCTGCGTCGTCGGATAGGCGACCGAGCCAGCGAAGTCCGCGACCCTCTCGGCGGATCGGGTGGTGCCGCGGAGCGCATTGCGGGCGTGAAGGATCAAGCGGAAGAGGTGGTGGACCGTACACGGGAGCGGATGGGCGAGTTGGGGCAGGAAGCCCGAGCGCGCACCCGCGAGCTAGGTGAGACGGCGAAAGAGCAGGTTCAGCGCGTTCGCGGCACGCTCGAGCGAGCAATGGACGAGAACCCGCTCGCGCTAGTAGCCGGAGCCGCGGTGCTGGGCCTCGCAGTTGGGCTCTTGGTGCCGGAAAGTCGGGGCGAGCGACGCCTGATGGGCCCAGCCCGCGACAGGCTAATGGAACGCGTCGAGCACACGGCCGCGAGGGTGAAGGACGCGGCGATTGAAGCGGGTCAGGAGGTACAGGAGACGGTGCGCGAGGAGATCGCATCGCGGGGTCCCGAGCTAAAGGCCTCGCTCACGGATGCCGCTGAATCAGTGGGTCAGCAGGTAAAGGAGTCGGCGGAACGGGTCAAGGAGGAGGCCAAGCAGGCGGTGAGGGAGCAGCCTGGAGGTCGCGGACCCGAGCGGGCGTGAGCAGCGCAAGCAAGGCGGCGGCCCGAATCGGACTTTTGAAGAAGGCGAGCGTCCGAGACTTCTTGGACGGCGACTGCCTTTCCATGGCTGCGGCCCGCTCCCATTACACGATCTTCTCATTGCGGTACCCAGCTGACAGCAGAGATGCTTGATGCTTACCTACCTGTCCGCAGACCGCGCCTTCGCTTCCGCTTTCCGTATGGGGCGTCGGGCCCGCTTCATGGGGCGTCGCCCGCTTCTCCGCTACCACAGGCAGTAGAACCTCACTAGTCGCACAGAAGGGAACTTCGTTATGGCACTTGAATCGATGCAGGACCTATTCATCAACGAGCTCAAAGACATTTACAACGCTGAAAACCAGCTATTGAAGGCGCTCCCGCGCATGGCCAAAGCGGCCGACGCACCTCCTCTGCGGGCTGCGTTCGAGAAGCATCTGCGCGAAACCGAGGGCCAGGTGCAGCGTCTTGAGCAAATCTTTGAGCGACTCAACGAGAAGCCCACTGGTAAGCGCTGCGTTGGGATGGAGGGGCTGGTTGCGGAGGGCAAGGAAATTATCGACGAGAAAGGACAGGAGGCTGTTCTGGATGCCGCTCTTATCGCCGCGGCCCAGCGGGTGGAGCATTACGAAATCGCGGCCTATGGCTGCGTGATCACCTACGCCGGTCTGCTTGGTGACCGTAATGCTGAGAACTTGCTCAAGCAAACGCTCGCGGAGGAAGAGGCGGCAGATAAGGCATTGACGGCATTAGGCCAGAGCGGAATCAACCAGGCTGCCGTAGCCGCCGGACAGAACAAGCAGGACTAGGTGCGCAAAGGCGCTGAGGGCCACCAGTGCACTCAGCGCCTCCGTGCTCGGATAGTGGCGAATCGGTCCATTTGTCTCATCGATTGCTGAGCCCGACGAAAGGAGATTCAATATGGCCGGCGCCCGCGAAGACCGGTCAAAGGACCCGCGTACTTCCGAAAACGACCCCTCGCGCTCCGCCGAGGAGTTGACCCGTCGCAACGTAGAGCGGGTGTCGGCCCTCGAAGCCGCGGAGCACCGCAAGGCCACAGCGGGTGATCGCATTGCAGACATCATCACGAACTTCAGCGGCTCGATGACGTTCGTGTGGCTGAATGTGCTTTCAATAGCTGTCTGGATGGTTGTTAACCTGGCTTTGCCTCATCCTCGTCGTTTCGATCCCTTTCCCTTTTCGTTATTAACCCTCGTCTTGTCAGTTGAGGCAATCTTCCTTGCAATCTTTATTCTCATTAGTCAGAACCGTGCTGCACGAATAAGTGACAAGCGTAGCCACCTGGACCTACAGCTAAACCTCCTTTCCGAGCAGGAGAATACGAAGATGCTCTTGATGCTGGAGCGGATTGGCAATGCGGTAGGCGCCGAGATCGGCGGTATCCCCGATGTCAAAGTCTTCGAACAGGCTACCAGGCCCGAGGCGCTCAGTGAACAGATCGATCAGGCGGCTGAGCTAGACGAACAGCGCAAAGGACGACGAGGGTGAATCACACAATACGCTGGATAGCCCGAGACCTGATTCGCTGGGTCGGAGTGGCGGCGGACTGAACTAAAGCTTGCAGAGCGAAGTGGCCTAGTTTTGCCACGTCCCGATCGCGCTCGCGACCAGCGAAGGCGAAGGATCGGAGTAGCTCAACGGGGCCCGCCGGCTGAGACCGTCCGCCGTAGCGAAGAAGCCATGACACCCACACGAGCTCCGGCGGCTGTCCTTGGCGCCCCGTCACCTGCTTCTCCGCTGCACCACTGCTTCGACCCGGGCAGCAACATTCGCGGCTCTCACGGCTCCGCGGCCTTGATTAATGGCCGACCCCCAGCAGGTACAGGATAAGTATCAATCCCAGCGGAAGGCCGAGCAGCCATAAAAGAATGAGGACCATTACGGCCTCCTCTCTAGGAGATCGTCAGCCGCTTCCCGGACGGCTGGAAGGCGATCGCGGGTGAGATGGTGCGTGAAGGTCATCGGCTCGCCTGACGCCATCCAGCCTCCGATCACACCGCCGATCAGGCCGAGGAGTAGGGCGATCGTGGTCGCAACAGCGTTGTTGCGGGTGGCTACCGCGAGATCCGGATCAGGAGTCGGGGCAGCCGCGACCCACGAGGGAGTCCCCGATAATCCTACATACCAGCCGCCGAGGTGCCCCGCGGCTCCTAACCCCGCCAGCACGAGCAGCAGCGGAATCGACACGAGCCAGACGATTGCGCCGTGCAAGATTGCCGGCTCGGAACGGCGGATGCCTGCGACGCGGCCGGCAGCCCACCCTCCGGCCACAAACGCGAAGAACGCACCGCCGATGCTGAAGACGAGGGTAACGAGTCGGATTTTCTTCCAATCGACATAGCGCGCGACTTCGTTCGCGCCGAGGGCGTAGCCCAGCAGCCCGATGATCAAGCCGACGGCGAGGGCGGTGAGCGCGCCAACCCAGACCGCACTCCACGCGACCGGCCATGCGATCCATTCCGACTTGCGGGTTTCCATTGATGGGTTCCTTTCCCAATCCAACTGCCGAGTCGAGCAGCGTCCACACTACTCTTGGATGCCCCTCAATGCGGTGTTAACCCTCCGCGTTGGAGCGTGCTGCAGCTCACTTTCTGCAACCCGAACAGCTCCCAAATCATGAAGTAGGATGCAGTCGAGAAAGCAGGTCTGCGCTGCCACTGGGCCGCGGGCCGATACTCGGCCACGCCGATGCGAGCAGATGGTAGACTACCCGCGATGCGGGACTTCATCAGCTCAGAGCGTGGCCGAGGAGTTCGTCGCAGAGCCGTTCTGACAACTCAGCCGGCAGGTCTGGTGGCATGCGCGCTAATGCGGTGGGCTGATCGCCTTCAGGCGCCGACCGTCTCACCGCCCAGGATCGGGAGCACCTCGCCTGTGATATAGCTGGAGGTTGAGCGTGCAGCGAGGAAAACATAGGCCGGCGCGATCTCTTCGGGCTGTGCCGGCCGGCCC
Source organism: Gemmatimonadales bacterium (assembly GCA_035495075.1). Taxonomy (GTDB): domain Bacteria; phylum Gemmatimonadota; class Gemmatimonadetes; order Gemmatimonadales; family GWC2-71-9; genus DASQPE01. Next base: position 20,053 of record DATJGL010000379.1, on the reverse strand, counting down.
ATCGGGACGTCTTCACCAAATTCTGCAACGCTGTCGGCATCCACATCGGAAGGATTGAACGGAGTCCAGACCGGGCCGGGGGCGACGCTGTTCACACGGATGCCACGCTCGAGCAGATTTTGCGCAAGTGACTTGGTAAGGGCGTGAATGGCCCCTTTGGTCGCCGAATAGTCGATGAGCTCCTTGCTGCCTTGGATTCCCGTGACCGATCCTGTGTTGAGAATGACACTCCCTCGACGCAAATGGGGAAGCGCTGCCTTGATCATGTAGAAGTACCCGTAGATGTTGGTCTTGAAGGTGCGATCGAATTGGTCATCGGTGAGGTCTTCGATGGCGGCCGCATGCTTTTGGAATGCCGCGTTGTTGACCAGGATGTCGAGTTGTCCCAGCTCCCGTACTGTGGCGGCGACGGCTTTGCGGCAAAACCGGGGATCGGTTACATCGCCGGGAATGAGCAGCGCGCGGCGTCCCTCCGCGGTCACCGCGGCGCGGGTCTCGTCCGCGTCCTTTTGTTCGCTCAAATAGACAACGGCAACATCCGCCCCTTCGCGGGCGAATAGGACCGCAACGGCCCGCCCAATTCCCGAGTCGCCACCGGTAATGAGGGCCACCCTCCCGTTGAGTTTGCCTGAGCCTCGATACTCCGGCGCTTCATACTGAGGCCTCGGTTCGAGGGCATGCTCGCTGCCCGGTCTCCTCTGATGTTGTTTTGGGAGGGGAGGCTCCGGGTAGCGGCGTTGTCCTAACTGGGAGGCTCCGGCCTTGCTTCGGTTCTTCGCTCTGCGGTTTCGGGTAGTCCTCTTGGTCGCCACGCTTTCCCCTAGCCTGGTGAAGCCAAGAGAATGGCGGTCGGTTGAGGCGAACGATGTGACTGTTCTCACTCCCAAGCACTCGATGCGGTACCGACTTCTCAGGGTCGCGAGCTTTGCAAAGGGCCGCGCGAGGAGGCACCCGGAGTGCTGAGTTGATCGAGTGAGGCCTGCGCGCAGTCGCGTGGTCGTGACGGGGCGCACCGCAAGCGCGGCCCCTCAAACGGCATAGTGGCCCCGTACCGGGGAGCGGGTGGGCAGGGGTTGTTTTCTCTTGCAGGAAGGATCGTGGTGGCCGCAAGTCCTCCCGATCGCGACCAAGTGGAGGAGGTATCCCTCTCAAAGGCAGCTCAATACCTCCTCGAGGAATGCCGCATGGTGCTGCCGGGCATCCAGGCGCTCTTCGGATTCCAGTTGATCGCCGTGTTCAATCCGAGCTTTGGTCAGAAACTGAGCGGGGCTGAGCAGCGTCTCCATTTACTCACCATCGGGCTAGTCGCGATCGCGATCGCCCTGGTCATGGCACCGGCAGCCTATCATCGCCAAACCGGTCCGCGACAGGTGAGTAAGGCTTTCGTTGAGGTGTCGACCCGCCTGCTGCTCTGGAGTATGCTGCCGTTGGCAGCCAGCATTTGCGTCGAGTCCTATCTCGTTGGCAGGGTGATACTGGGAAGCCCGTATGCCGCTCTGCCGGCAGTGGTCGTGTTCTTCGTCTTCCTTGGCTTGTGGTTCGTACTTCCGCGCGCGCGAGCCCTAAGGCGTGCAGTGACTACTCGCCATTAAGGCGTAGTCTTCCCTAGGGATCCTGGTAAGGAGGACGCGCGGACCCAGGCTCGATGACTCGAATTTTGGTGGTCGATGACAGTGCTGCGATCCGGGCGATATGGTGCCGCATATTGAACGACGCTGGCTACGTAACTCAGGAGGCAGAGGATGGCCGAATGGCGCTGAACCTCGTCCAGACCCACCATCCTCCCTTTTAATCTCGTAATCACTGACGTTGTCATGCGTGGTATGAGCGGTACCGTAGGAAAATGCCGGCAGGTAGTAAGCACGAATGGCCGAGTCTACGGAGAAGCTATGGCATCACTAGATCGACCGGATGGATATAAGCTGAGGATCATGGAGATACGACTCTCTCGTGAGACGGTCCCTGGAATCGCGGTGTCGTTGGTAAAAGGGGAGCTCATTTTGCAGGGGTTTCAGATCGTCCGGGCCGCAGGTGACACGACGCTCAGTCGCCATCTCGGAGGCAGAGCTATTGGCGCCGACAGAAGCCCTTTACGAAAGGATTGAAGAGCACGAGGGTGTGATAGGCCAGTTCTGGGTGAGAGAGGATCGCCCTTGATGACCTACCTTGAAGCTGGGGCATGAGGGGACTCGGCAGCCGCGCACCTCGCCGCCAAAGAGCAAGAGCCGTAAACGATCAGCGGGAGAGAGGCCGGCCAAGAACACGGGCACGTCCATTTGGACCACGGTACCCGGCCACTTAAACGGACCGTCAACGGTAATGGCGCCTTGAAGGGGCCCTTACCGGAGCGGGCACGACCTGAAACACAGAGGCAACTATGTCGCGAATCGTGCTCATAATTCTGATTGTGTTACTCATCGCTGCGCTCCCGACCTGGCCTTATAGCAGTGCTTGGGGATACTACCCGAGTGGCGGATTGGGGCTGATCGTACTCATCCTGGTCATCTTGCTTCTGAGTGGCCGCCTCTGAGAAGCGAGCCCCGAACAGCGGCCTTTCAGGCGAACGCGTGAGCACACGCCAGCCGAGAAATGGCCAAGGCGAAGGCGATCTTCGTCGCGTCAGGCGACCAAATAGGTTCGTGCCCCGCCCCGCTCACGGTTGCCGAGGCCCTCCTTGGACGCCCGAAGAGACCGCCGCGGGGTGCTACGGCTGTGCTCGGACGCGCCCTCCATCACCGGCGCGACGCTCGTGGCCGACCGGTGGCCAGACTGCGTAAGGACTGCCCAGTCACCCGGTCGCGGGCGCTGGTGCGCCAAGGAGGACCAAGCCGCTTGAAGTACGCTAGCGACCCATCTCTACTCCTTATTCCTTGAATCGGAGGGTGGGTTTCAGACGGTGGCGATCCGGCGTTCTGGGCCCGCGTAACTGGAGTCCACTCGGCCGCGACGGTCCGCGCCTTGCCAGGCCTCGCGTAGACCTGCGTCCCCCGTCTCGTCGATGCGGGCCGCCTCCTGGGCCATCGCGTCCCGAACCCGCTCGCTCTCGACCACCCGACGCACTTCTTCATCAACCACGGGTTCGCTCGCTACCGATGGCCCAAACTCCGCGGCGGCATTGAGGAGAACCTGCCGTGCGTCGCCCGCCCGGGTGCCCGCATCCACCGTTACCAGGATGCCACCCTCACGGAACCCCCGCTCGTAATAGCTCGCCTCGTGCTCTGGGATGCCCATCCCGACCAGCGCGCCAATAAGTCCACCAGCGGCGGCACCCACCCCCGCTCCGGCCAATACCGAGGCGAGCGTGCCGCCAGCAATGATGGGCCCAATGCCTGGGATCGCGAGAGCGCCGACCCCAGCCAGAAGCCCGACGAGACCGCCAACGACTCCGCCGCCGACGGCGCCGGCTGCGGCACCCTCACCTGCCTTCGTACCGGTGTCCAGCGCAAATTGGCGTTCCTGGGTGCGATCCTGCATCAGAACGCCGATCTGACCGTCGGTAAAGCCCAGATCCTTGAGCTCCCGGATCGCCCGCTCAGCCGCTCTGCTATCGCGGAACAGGCCGATAACCGTCGCGCGCCCGCCGACAGGCTCTGAGGTATCTGTGTGTAGGCTCATAGTGTGACTCCTGCGCAACCCGCCGGAGGACCGGCCATTGCGCTACTCGAGGACCCGAAAGCCTTCCTCCGTTAGAACGCGGTTCGCGATTCGTCGACTGAGGTGCGCATCCTTGACGACCAGGACGGTATACCTGCCGATGACCAACGACGAATTCTCCGTTGATTGGGCTTCACAATGGGGCTTGGGTAACGCTGGCTCCGTGATATGGCCCACCCAGAGTGCACCTGCACGCCGCTGTCACTAGTGAGCCGATTCCTTGCGGTGCTTTGGTGGCGGGTAACAACGTATCCTGAGCGGAGGGACAGCAGGAGCGCGAGAAAGACGCTTACGATGCCGACAAAGAGGCTTGTTCAGGTTTCTTCGGCTTATCAGACTCCCGTGAAGCCGAGAGGTCCCCATCGGCCGCCAGTAGAAGGTCCGGGGCAGTGGGATTTCGTGTGTCCGGTCTGCGGTCGGATACTGGGGAAGGGGCTTCCTGAGCAGTACCACAGCACCGTCGTGCTCGAGTGCTGGTGCGGTACGTACTCTACTTTTCCGAAGCCTTAATCGTCGGCGTAAGCGATCTTCTCAGACCAGGACTCAAAGCCACAGGACTCAAAGCGACGGGCATCACCCAGGGAACCAAGACGGGCCATGCAACCCTCGGAACTGGTCGCCATCATGGCGGCAGTGATCTACAGCGGGCGAGCAAAGACGCACAACCAGTCAGCCGAGCAGGCGCAGGCGGCGGCGGTCGCGGATGCGTGGCGCCTTTGGCATCTGGCCATGGACCATGGAGCCGATCCGAGCCATCCCTTTCGCGACTCAGAGCTCCATCCGCAAGCCATAAGGAGCCGGATTCATAACCAGCGTGGGGAGAGGCGACGTGCGGATCCTGATCGTGGAAGACTCGCCACTCGTGCAACGGATGTACGGCTTGGCATTTCCGCGCTCGCAGCACGCACTCACGATGGCGAGCAATGGCCGGGAGGCGCTCGAGCTGCTAGATGATCCAGGCCGAGAGTTTGACGCTGTTCTATTGGACCTGCGGATGCCGGTGCTGAACGGGGTCGGTTTCTTGGAGGAAGTGCGGAAGCGGCCGAGCTTACAGAGCCTTCCAATTGTGCTCACGACGAGCGAAGCCGAAGGTTCTGAGCTCCTCAGTGCGGCCCGGCGGCTCGGTCCATCGGCTGTGGTGAAGAAACCCTGGCACCCATATGATCTGCGCCAGCTCGTTGAGTCACTTTGCAAGCATGGGCCGCCGGATCTTGAAGAAGGCCGATCGTCCCCCCGGGTCGTCAGTCGAATGGCAGCTCCTTTAACAGGCCCTGAGCTGGAGGCTCCTCTCCGGCACCTGATCCGCGACCTCAGGGTGCTTGCTGCAGCGATCGAAAGAGTGAACTTGGTAGTCTACCCGCGGCGCTTTGGTTGCTTCCTAGCCCCGCGAAGGTTCGTTGGTTAAGGCAGGTGGAGTCTCCCCCGCCCATCGAGAAGTCTGTGCAATGCGTCTGAATCCCTTCAAGCCTAAGCGTGCGGTGGTTGGTCGGACGTGGCCTGCTCTCACCCTCTCTCCTGGGCAGTTCGCAGTGGCAGTATGCGCGGTGTTTTCCTTAGTAGTCGCCGCAATCCTTGCCTTGGCACGCGTTGGTAATACGAAAACGAGTCTTGAGAGCGGCGCGCTGCGGGTCGCGATCTCTAGGCAATCAAACCCAGCTCCTGCTGGCTTTATCGGTTACAAGTGGGGTGACTCGCTTCCGGCAGTGCATTCCCAAGCCTTGATAAAAATCCTCGGCCCAAACCACGAAGGTCTCACGACTTATTCCGTGGAGCGCACCGGCTCCCTGCTTGGCTTGCCAGTCAAGGAAGAGAACTATTGGTTCTCGCACGGGAGGTTCTACGAGGGGGTGGCGTGGGTTGCGAGCAACCAAAGCTTGAAGGCGGCGAAAGCTGCCCTACTCAAGGCGTTGGGGCCGCCGAGCTTCTCCAGCGAACCTCTCCAGCTCTGGAAATGGTATTGGCCTCAAACCGGTGTCACCGCGCAGCTCAAGGCGAACACTAGCATACAAATCAGTATTTGGAGCGATGCCGTTCACCCTGTCAATTTCAAGACTCAGAACCGCAAGGCCCACGCATCGAGATGATCGCCTTCCTGGAAGCGCTCGTTCAGCGGCATTCGGTTGGGCGAGGGCTTACCTAGGGATCGTCGCAAAGCGGAAGTCAGATCCCTATACTACTGGAACGATCTGGTTCAAGATCAAGAATCCGCGATACACGGAGCGAGAACTGCGCGGTAATCTATTCAACCGGGCCGAGGCGGGAATAACGCACGACAGATCCGAAAGGATGCGGGGCTCTTCGTAGATGAGCCAAGAGCGACCAGCGCTGCGGTTGGGGCAGCCCATCTGGCTTCGGAGTCTCTCCAAACCGAAGCCGACCTACCCCTCGTTGACCGGCCATCGCCAAAAGGATGTCGCGATCGTTGGAGGAGGCATCACGGGGGCACTGATAGCGCACGCCTTCACAACAGCGGGCATCTCCGTAGCCGTAGTCGAAGGCGATTTGGTGGCTCGTGGCAGCACCGCCGCCAGTTCCGCGCTCCTGTTGCAGGAGCCCGATCAGGGGTTGCTTCAACTTGCGGAACGCTACGGCACTCACGCCGCCAGACGTATCTGGCAGCTTAGCCACGAAGCGGTCCGTGACTTGGTCGGCCTGCTGAGGCGGCTACACATTCAGTGTGGCTTGACGAAGCGCGACGTCATTTACTACGCGACGCAAGCCGATGGGGTCGAACGACTCCGTCGGGAATTCTTGGTCCGCAAGAAGGCGGGCTTCCAACCAGAGTGGCTGACACCGGGTCCCCTTCGTCGAATGACCGGCATTCCAGGTAGAGGCGCGATCCACTCTCGTGGCAGTGCACAGTTCAACCCATATCGTGCCTGCCTCGGCGTCTTACGAGCGGCCGTGATGGCAGGCACAGAGATTTTCGAACGATCATTCGTAACACGTATCGACGCGGGGCGCGACCGCGTGCGCATCCATACCCGAAACGCCAGGATAGACGCTAGGCGCGTGGTGATCGCCACCGGATATGCCACCCCTCATTTTCGTCCATTGGCCGGCCGATTTCGGATGTATCGGACCTACGTCCTGGCGACGCAGCCGCTGAATGCCTCTCAACGGCACGAGCTCGGTCTATCAGACATCATGATTTGGGATACTAAGCGTCCGTATCACTACGCCCGGTGGACTGAAGATCATCGGTTGTTGTTGGGCGGGGCTGATCGGCCCGTACGCGTGGGCCAACACCGGCGTGCGCAGTTCAGACGGGCGACACGGGAGTTGCAGGAGGATTTTGAATCGCTTCTGCCGGGGTTGGCGACGGTCGATATCCCCGACGCGTGGGAAGGCCTCTTCGCGATAACGCCAGACAGTCTACCCTACATCGGCTCACATCGACGCTATCCCGGTCATTGGTTCGCGCTTGGATACGGCGGAAACGGAATGACGTTCGGGTTTCTCGCGGCTCGGCTGCTAGTCGAACAGTGGCACGGCATCCACTCGCCGGATCATGGTCTTTTTGGCTTTCAACGCACCGCGTCCCGCTAGCCCGTAATCGATTGCGTACCATGGTGAGTCGGATCCCGTTGGATTTCCTGCCGCTATTGGACGACGGGCCCTTAAGTCAATGCCGAGAAGCGCCTCAGGACCGATCGCGCGTGTCCTAGTCCTGATGGCTTAGGATGGCACTCCCCATCAACCGTATCGATAGCGCGGCCTGCCCTACATCGCTCGTGACGCCGGCGGAGAGGTCCCGCCGCTTTGACCGGGATAGGGTGGCCCGAAACAGGCGACGACCGCTGTAATCGCGACGGTCAGCGATCTGTGAGCGCTGCTTGCCCACACTGCGCTCCTTAAGCCGTTCAGCATCCAAATATCGCGCGACGAAGCTTGCCGTTGCCTCCGTCAGCGTGGGTCCGAAGCCCGTTGCTCCACGGAACCTCATCGTCGCAGAGTCCGTTGAAGCTTGGCCCATGGGAGACAGTTGAGTACCGAACCTTTATCGAGACCCGCGCGGCGGCCTTGTTCGACCCCGCAGGCGATGAAATCAAACTCACGAGTGCTATGGGCGTCGGTATTGATGGCAATCTTCACTCCGGCCTGAAGAGCGAAGCGAGCGTTAGTCGCCGACAAGTCAAGTCGCTCTGGGCTTGAGTTTATTTCAAAGAAGCAGCCAGTTTGCCTTGCGTGTTCAACCACGCGCTCTAAGTCCAGGTCGTACCCTGGCCGCTTGAGCAGCCTGCGGCCGGTTGCATGGCCCAGAATGTTGAAGTAGCGGTTGTCCATTGCGCGCATGATTCTCTCTGTTTGGGCCGTTTTGCCAAGACCGAATCTGGAGTGGATCGAGCAGACAGTGTAGTCAAGCTCTTTCAGAACGGCGTCGGGATAATCGAGTGAGCCATCGACGAGAATATCAACCTCAGCCGACTTCAGAATACGTATTCCACTCGTGGTGCGTTCGTTGAGCTCATCGATGTAGCGGAGCTGTGCCCACAAGTCAGACTCGGAGATACCTCGCGCAATGGCCAGGCTTTGCGAATGATCTGTTATGCCGAGATACTTGTATCCCTTCTTCTGAGCGGCTGCGGCCATCTGGTCGATGGTGTGTGCTCCATCGCTACTAATGGTGTGAGCGTGCAAGTCGCCGCAGATGTCCGTCGTCGTGATCAAATCCGGCAAGCGCCTGGCCGCCGCGCGTTCTACCTCGTCGTACCCTTCTCGAAGCTCTGCTGGTATCAGTTGTAAGCCGAGTGTTCTATAAACCGCTTTTTCGGTTCGGCAGCTTGCCTTGGCATTGGTGAGGGCCGTCAGGTCGTGTCCCAGCTCGAAAAGCTTCTCGAGGTGGTGCTCCGAACCAGTGGCGATAAGCAGCGACAGACCCCAGAGCTCTTCCGTCGTGTTGGCGAGGCGAACGCGCACTTCCGATGGGATTTCAAATACCGCCGTGGTGGCATCCGCGGTAATGAGTGTGGTCCGGCCACCGTAGCGCGCGAAGGCGTCCACCACGTTCTGGAAATTCTGGGCCTGTATTAGAAACGAGAGTTCCCGGATGACTTCTACACGACGGCGGAAGTCGCCGGCCACCTCGACGCGTCTAACATCACACTTCCTGCGTAAGAACTCTTCAATCGCGGGCACAATGTGATCTGCCTCATAGAGCAGACTCCCTATTCTAGGAACCAGGGCCTCTCGAACGTGCTGCTCCATGCGTGCGCCCATCTGCTGACCGATGTCACCGCGTTCCAGCCGTTCCTTGAGTTCGGCTAGGGAGGAAATCTGGAGCTTCCTGTAAATGCGCTCCACACGCCCTGGATCCAGGAGGGGGTATTCGCTCAGAGCAGCACTATGCTGCCCGACCTTTAAGCGGAGATCTTCAAGCTGCTGGAGAGCGCCCCCTCGCTGCACGATCTCTCGGATCGCACCGCTAATTGATTTGCCGATTCCTGGGATGGCCGTCAGATCTGAGTCGCTCCTGACAAGCTCGTCAATGCTTTCGGGGAGGTTCACAATCGCTTTGGCTGCTCGCCGATAGGCCCTGATTTTGAAAGGATTTTCTTTCTGCACTGACAGGAGCTGTGCCAGGCCGAGTAGGACCTTAGCAATCTCGGCATTACTCAGCCTCGGCATAGCTCTCCAACAATTAGAAACGGGGTGTGCTCATTCGCCCTTCAGATGAACCTAAGACTTCGCTGCGGCCTCAGAGAATTGCCCCGCACCGAAACAGACTCTCATCGCCTTGCCAAGCTAAGCCACCTTATGCAGACAAAACTCAACCTCGGCGAGCAAGGCCTCTGCAGTGAACGGTTTTGTGAGGACCGAGCACGGCGCGTCAATGCCGCGCGCACGCAATTCCTCAAGGCTATATCCGGACATGAGCAACACGGGCAGCAACGGATGTGAAAGCGATAGCGCATCGAGCAACGCCACGCCGCCCATACGAGGCATAACAACGTCTGTGACGACGAGACGAAAGGGTGGGTCGCCGGCCTGCACGAGCTCAAGCGCTGCCAGGCCGTCCTCTACTTCCTGCGTCACGTAGCCGGCGCGATTCAGAATGTGGCGGCACGCATTCCGAATGGCCGGGTCATCGTCGACTATTAGGATCCGGGTCACCGTGGTCACGTTGCGCATCTCTCCTTAACTGGCGTATCCTCAGCGAGAGATGTGCCAGACCAAAGCCCTCACGTGAGCCTGGTCACGGTTCCCTCCGCGGAGTGTCGCACCGCGTTTGATCTAGCTCTACATCCACCTGTACGCGGAGATCCGCCCGCCGGCCCGGCATTCCCGCCCTCTTCATGTGTCGGCCTATCCCGCTGAGGTCCTCGCCGCCAATGGCCAGGAGGACCTGACAGCAGCTTTCCTCGGGAAACCGTCCACGCGCGATGAGCTCATTACGAAGGTTGGCGAGGCCATTGAACGCCGCAGCATTCCGCGCAATCTGACCGAGCGGGAGGTGCCTTTCTCCCGAGAAGAGCATTGACGACGATCAAGTCGAACGCGGAGGGGCCGGCCTACAATCCCCGAACGCATGCCTCTTTCACTAGCGGGGCGCAGCTTGTACGGAGCGCAACGGCCTCTTCGCGACCTTGCTGTGAGAGCTCCGTATCAACGAGGTTCACTAACAGTTCCAGGGCAGGCACCGCCGTGATGGGCAGAAGGTCTCGTATCTTGTTGCCGTTATTACCACGAAACGGTAAATGTGAGCTGATCATCCTCTTGAGCATCTGGGGTTCGCCGCTTGAACCCCAAGTTCTACATGGATCATGTCTTAAGAGGTTGGGGTTCTGCGGGATACACACCGCTCCCGCCTACCATGGGAGGTGACATGGGATCAATTGGCGGCTCACACACTTCCCCCCTGTGGGCCCCCGAGCAGGTCTAGCCGACACATTCTCGTAGTGGACGATGAACCCGCTCGCTACTCAGGTGGCGGCTCGGGCACTTACGGCTGCAGGGTACAGAACTGCCGAAGTGCACAACGCGCGGCAGGCACTTGAACTGCTCGCAAACGGTGAGCTGCGGTTTGACCTGGTGATCACCGATGTGTGATGCCGGAGACCGATGGCCGAAACCTCGGCATGATTGGCGAGCGCCATCTGGGACTTCCGGTCGTCTACGTTTCAGCCTACCCTGTGAACGATGTAGCGCCTGCAGGAAATCGCGCTTCCCCCGTGAAAGAGTGAGCCAAGGCACCGCGAGTCTTCCTCTGACGAGTGGAGACTGTACGTACCAATGTTTGGTCGGGGACAATGAGGCGACTCAGGCTCGCGCTGGTTGGGATAGCTCTTCTGACTGCGTGCTCACATCGGGGGGATCGGGAACCGGCTGGCGGAGACCGCCTCGACCGCCCGCTGGAGGACGCGAAGCCTGATAGCGGCGCTGCTTTCCGCCGAACGGTTATCGCGTCTCGTCCCGGTCCGGCCGAACGCCCGCTGCAGCTCAGGGCCCGACCCCATCCACCTCCACCGACAGCTCGCGCGCCGGCTGAGACCGCAGCAAACCCGCCGTCTCAACCACCGCCGTCCACGCCGATCCCCTCTCGCAGTCCGGGTCCCGATACGACCTCGGCCAGGGCGACCGGACCGGCTTCGGACACGGTGCCGACTCCCGTCACCCCGGTCTCAGGCGCGACGACTGCCGCGCGAGACTCCCCTTCGCCTCTGGGAGGGGTCCCCGAGCCTTCCGCAACCTCACGCCCGTCTTTTGAACGGGCCCTGGCCTTGCCGACGGGCACCATCATTCGCGCGCTGCTCGAGGACTCGATCAGTTCGCGCCACGATTCGGCGGGCAAGGTCGTCATGGCCCGGATCAATACCGCCATCACGGACCGCAACGGTCAAGTCGTCGTCCCGGCAGATTCCCCGGTACAGTTCTCCGTCACCCAGCTCGAGCCGGCCAAATCGAGAAACGCAGCCGACGGCCAGCTCGCGCTCCAGGTGGATTCGGTGCTCGTGGAAGGCCGTGCCTACCCGGTCAGCGCGGACGTCCAGGCCGTTCCCCACGAACTGCGGGGACGAGGTGTGTCGGCAGGCGAGGCAGAAAAGGTTGGCGTCGGCGCTGCGGCCGGGGCAGTACTAGGCCGCGTGCTGGGAGGAAACACTAAAGGCACAGTCATTGGGGGTGTGGTCGGGGCCGCCGGCGGCGCTGTAGTGGCCGCCCAGACAGCAAGCCGTGATGTCGTAGTGGCGCCCGGAACCTGGGTGTCGTTTGCGCTCACTGCACCGTTGGTTGTGAAGCAGTAGAAAATCTGGTCCTCATCTCGGGAGATAGAGCAATGCGGAGAATAGAATTTCCCAAATGGCCTCTGGTCGTAGCCGCGCTTCTGGCGCCAACTGCGCTACAGGCCCAGGCAGGCACGCTGGTTTGCAAGGACGGCTCGAACGGATCGACTGCGGCCGCATGCGCCAGTCACGGCGGTGTGGACAGCGTTTCCACTGCGGCGGCCCGCAAGGCTCGCGGGGGAGTGGAGACCGGCCAAATCGATACCAGTCGCGGGGCGAAGGGCGTCGGCCCGGATACGGCGCTCAAGGCAAAGCCTGGCGTTCAGACCGGACCATCCGCGGACACGAGCGGCATGGCAGGGGGCGACACATCGAAGCACGCGAAGAAGAAGGGTCAAAAGCAACGGATGGACAGCACGCACATGCGGCCTGATTCCGCCGCCATGCGGCCGGATAGCACGCACTAGCCGCTGCCTGCCGGCGGCGATCGCGAGCGAAGCGACGACCCGGGCCATCGCTTCTTCACGGTGTCGTTCTTCATGGCATGCGTGCCTCGCTTGTGAACCGTGTTGGAACCGAGTTTCGGAGTAATGGCACCAGCGAGCTGAAGATGCCGGGGTTCAGCTTCCATATGCGCGGGAACTCCAGCAGTTTCTCCGCAGCCGTCACCGCCACGCTGATGGGTTTTCCGGTCAGCTCATACCGCGCTTGGGACGACTCACGGCGTCACGGTAGAACAGACCTTCTTTCACTAGACGTACTGCGTAACGCTGCGCGCCTCATCGAGGGCTCCTTTGTTCTGCCCGTATGGTCCCCCACGCTCGACGAGCTGGCGCGTGTCCTTGGTACGAGCCGGGAAGCCCGGCCGTTTATGCCACGCATCCCGATGTCTGCGAGAACGATATCCACGGCACTTTGAGAGTCCCGGATGAGCGACAAACCCGAGTGGGCGGAGGGCGAAGCACGGCATAGCGCCGTGCTTTGCAGCTTAGGCAGTTTGCGCGGGTTCGGCTGGGGGGTCGGGCTTGAGAGCTTTCGTCACCTCGGCTAGAAGCTGGTCACTGAATGGTTTCATCAGCAGGCTGACGGTTCCGAGCAGATGAGCCTCACCGAGAAGTTCGAGGGCCTGGTGCGTATCGCGCCCGGGAATGGCGACAATGGGGAGCCTGGGGGCGAAGGTCCGGAGCTCGAGGATGACCTCGATTCCGTTCATGTCCGGCAGCAGGATCTCGGTGAGCACCAGATCAGCGCCGGCCTCATGCCAAAGCCGCAGGCCCTCCGCACCGTTCGGCGCGGTTGCCACCTCGTACCCGACGGTGGTCAGCAGCCTGGCGACCGCGTCTCGGACGGGTGCGCAGTCTACGATGAGGAGGATTCGACGCATGACTGAATAAGGATGCAGGCCCGCACCGGGGGCCGAAAGAGGCCGAGGACTAGAAGGCGAAATGTCAGTTGTGACAGGTATCTTTGCCCGGACTTTCGACCGAAGCGATGAGAGCAGCCAGCCGCCTCTGTTCCGGCTGGCTCCTACCGCATGGGAGGCAGTTGAGCCCCCGGCCGGCCGGTCAACAGGTAGATGATCATGGCCACCACGACGACAGCCAGCGCGATGAGCGACCAGCGGACGAGCGAACGCTGGGGTCTGGGATCCGGCATATCGGGAACTCCCGTCCGAGGGCGAACACAATTTCCAAGGTATCAGCGGCGTTGCGGAAGTCGATCTGGCGGTGACCGGCGCGCCGCGGGCGCTGGTCGAGGCGGTGTGGGCGGCGAGCGAGGAGTTAGGCGGTTTTCATCACGTCGGGAACCACCGCTCGAACCACGCGCGGCGCTCAGGTGACAGGGAATCGAGCCAGAACTTTGCCACACCGAGCAGGTAGTCGTGCACAGATCCCAGTCGGGGGCGGTAGCAGCGCCACTGGGCTCCGCGTGCAAAGATTCGAGCGCCACGTCGCCGCGCTCGGGCTACCGGCGGAGGCCCCAGTAAGAGGGACCACCACACGAACCTTGCGAAACTGTCGACATGATGTGGCGTTCAGGTCAGAAGCGCAAAAGTGTCGAGTGTCGCACGAGTCTCCGCCCCCGCGTTCGCCCGCACCGCGGCGCGGCACGTCCCCGCCGAACTCGCCGCGGCACTCGAGCCGGTGCTGACGCTCGTCTCCACCCTCACGCAACAAATCCGGACGATCGAGCGCACGCTCGACGGTGTCGCAGCCCGCTACCCCGAGACCCAGCGGCTCCGCCAAGTCGGCAGCGTCGGTCCTCACTAGGCGCCTTCGACTTCTTAATTATGGCATTTCTGAACGTTGGCTACTTCCAGCATAAAGCAAGAACCATTGGTCCGGGCGACGCCGAGCCGCATGCGCCACGGCGCCGCCGACGCGACACTCGCGGTGCAAGCCCGTCGGCGCAGTCGCCCTGTGACCGGGGGCACAGTCATCAGAGGACTTGTCTAGCATGATGGCGCCTCGGAGGAAGCCTTTCCCGGTCGGTTGCGCGGAGCCCGCTGCACGAGCTCAGCGCGCCGGTGCGTCCGATACGAGGTCCCATGCCGCCTCAGCCGCGGGCCTCTCTCACGGCCGTCAAGCATTCCGCCTCGCTGCTCGCGCTCGCCCTGTGGGCGGGCATCGTTACCGGTCTGGCGGAAGTCGCGGTCATCGTCGGCCCTCTGTTCGGCCCCGACTACGCCAAGCGCAGCCGCGATGCGGTCTGGATGATTCCCACTTTCGACGGCGCGCTGTTCGTCGGGCTCGGCGGGTTGCTCGTCGTGGTGGGATTCCTGGTGCGAATTCGATGGACGATCGCTGCGGGGCTGTTCGCCGGTTGCGGTGGGCTCCTCGTCCTGCTGTTGTTCCCTCAACTCCACCCCGCTGCAGTGGTGATCGTGGCGGTCGGGATCGGGGTGCAGACCGTTCGGCTCACGGGTAACCGAGCGGCCCGCGCCGCGGGGGGTGTACGGCGGACGCTGCCCTGGCTCATCGGCTTCGTCGCGGTGCTGGCTGGAGCAATGCTCGGCTGGCAAGCGAGGGAGGAACACGCCCGGGTGCAGGCCCGAGGGACTGCCCGAGCCGGCGCGCCGAATGTGCTGCTGCTGATCCTCGACACGGTGAGAGCCGCCGACCTGAGCCTCTATGGATACGGCCGCCGGACCAGTCCGGAGCTCGATCGATTTGCCGAGCGGGGCACTGTATTCGACCAGGCATTTGCGGCGGCGTCGTGGACCGCACCGTCGCACGCCTCGATGTTCACCGGTCGCTGGACGGTCGAGCTGGACGTGACCGGCGTGCACAGCCTGAGCGCGCGCTGGCCGACGCTGGCGGAGACGCTGCAGCATCGTGGCTACGCCACTGCCGCGTTCGTTGCCAATCAAGTGTACGCCGGATGGGAGAGCGGAGTTCTGCGGGGATTCGAGCACCGGGAGGACTACCCGGTATCGCTCTGGACGGCCGCCGCGAGCAGCGCGTTTGGGCTGGGCTTGTATCCCTCGATCCGACATACCCTCAGGCCGCTGCTCAATCGGGTGCCGCTGCTCTGGCGACTGCGACTGCCGCCAGCGGACCAGCGCCCGTCCGTCGAAGACATTAGCGGCGCCTTCGTCCGCTGGCTCGACCACAGCCGGCCGACGCCGTTCTTTGCGTTCCTGAACTTCATGGACGCGCACCTGCCGTACACCTCCCCAGACTCGTTCCGGTTCCGGTACCGCTCGACCATCCCGCGACCGGTCTCACCGGCCGCTTTCCGCGCCGAGCCGCCGAAGATTCGACTCACCCCAGCCGATCTCCGGCCCAAGCAAGACGCGTATGACGGGTCGATCACCTATCTCGATTCGCAACTGGGGCGGCTGTTGCGCGAGCTGGACCGGCGCCGGTTACTGGACAGCACGCTGGTCATCATCGTGGGCGATCACGGGGACGAATTCGCCGAGCATGGATTGGTCGACCACGGGAACAGCCTCTATCGGCTCTCGCTCCAAGTTCCGCTGGTCGTCGCGTTCCCGGGCCACGTTCCCGCGGACCGCCGGGTGGCAGCGCCGGTGACACTGCGAAACCTCGCCGCGACGGTGCTCGACCTGGTGGATGCGGATAGTGCCATACTCCCCGGTCGCTCCCTCGCGCGGTTCTGGACCGAGACCGACGCAGCTCCAGACACGATCATCGCCGGCGTGCGCTGCACAGGAAACCTGCCGCGCTGGTTCCCGGTGAGCCGGGGCGACCTGAATTCGATCGCGTTCGACGGTCTGCGATATATCCGGAACGAGGGCGACGGCGGTGAGGAGCTCTACGATTTCGAGCACGACGTACTGGAGCGCTGGAACCTGTTGGAGTCGGACTCGGGCCGCCGCATCGTGCCCCGCTACCGCGCCGCTCTCGCGGCGGTAACGGGTCGGGCCGACAAATCGCACGGATCGGGTGTGCCCGAATTGTGCCCGAACAAGGGGTGGATGGCAGGAACGAGAGACAATGGGCCACGACCCTAACCCCCGGGATCGTGGCCCCATGTGCGTTAGGTTGGTCTAGCGTCTACGGGCTGATCGGAACTGAAAATCTGTGTGTCGGCGGTTCGATTCCCGCCCCTAGCCACTTTGCAACGGCCTGAGTCTCTCTCCCTCCTCTCTCTTTCTCGCGCGCGCTGAGTCGGCAACCAGGCGCTGTGGCTGATTTCTGGTTGTTGCACCTAGAAGTACGTTATTGCGGTAGGATGCGGCAGCGAGAGCGTCCCTGTTCGACTCGGCCGCGCCAACATTATTTCTCCGCCAATTGGAGCGACGGTCGTATGACAATTCGATTACGGTTGCCCACGCTCACCTAGTTGCTCACCTTACCGGCCGCCGACGCTACATTCGCGCCTTGGGCCGAGCGGTGCGAAACTAGAGGGGCGATGGCTATGCTAGGGAACGGAGTCACCAGCCGGAGGCGCAGCCCGTGACGGAGCCTCCGCCCCTCTCCGATACGGACGAGCGGTTCTGTCACGAGTACCTCAAGGACCTCAACGGGACTCGGGCCTATCTCCGGTCCCGCCGACCGGGATCACGAATCCGGACCTGGTCTTGTTGTTGAACAGCACCCAGTTGCTGCGAGTGGTAGGAACAGGAGGGTCACGAACCGAGGTCGTCGAGATGAAGGGGGAATGTCGAGAGGTTTCCTCGTCGCCAGCGGCGACGCGGAGCATGTCATGGGTACTGTGGGGGGCGCTAGTGACAGGCGCCTTGCTTCGCGTGCTTTACTACCTCGGCGGCCGTTCCTTATGGATCGACGAGGCTCGGCTCGCGCTCAACATCGCAAGCCGAAGCTATGCTGGGCTCCTGCGGCCGCTCGACTATGATCAGGCAGCCCCGCCGCTCTTCCTGTGGGGAGAGAAGTTAGCAACCCAAGTCTTTGGCGTGAACGAGCTCGCGCTGCGCATATTGCCACTGGTAGCGGGCATCGCGGCGCTCATCCTCCTCGTCCCGCTGCTGCGGCGATTCCTGCCGGGATGGCCCGGGGTGCTGGCTGTTACCTCGGCGTGCCTGGCTCCGACGCTGGTGTTCTACTCGACAGAAGTAAAGCCGTACATGGGCGACCTGGCCATTTGCTTGCTGCTCTTGCACGGCGCGTTCGCGTGGGTCGAGCGTCCCAGCAGCCGGCTCGCCCGTGTCTTTCCCTGGATCGGGGCCCTTTCTGTGTGGGCGTCAGTCCCGGCAGCGTTCGTTCTGGCGGCGGCCGGAGCCGCGAATTTGGTTACCCGCCGAACGAGCCTACGATCCGGGCTCAAGGAGATAGGTCTGCCCTTTCTCGTGTGGCTGCTGTCCTTCGGATTGGTCTTTATACTCAGTTATCGCGCAACGTCGCACAATGAGTACCTGCGGCAGTTCTGGGCAGAGGGCTTTCTCAGCCCGTGGGATCCCGGCGATTACGGCCGGCTTGCCCGCCTAAGGAGTGCGGAGCGCGCCCTGCTGTGGGGCTTAACGGCCGGCTCCTACAACCCACCGCCCGCACCAAGTTTTCTACCGCCGCCCCTCCCCGGGCTCGTACTGAACGCCACCACCGTTCTGGCAGTCACGGCGTTCATCGGGATCCTCACGGGCATCAGACGGTGGAAACCCTGGCACTCCATTCTCCTCTTCGGCCCTTCCATGGTCATGCTCTGCGCCTCGGCCGTGGCACTTTATCCGGTGGCGCTGCGCACGAGCCTGTTCGTCGTCCCCGCTCTCTACACGGCGCTCTTTCTGGGAGGCGGGCGTGCGCTGGCCGTGCTGCCGCGGTGGGCGAGCTGGCGGGCGGCGGTCTTCTGTGTCAGCAGCCTGTTTGCCCTGCAGCTCTTCAGCTCGGTTTTGTACACCGTGCGGCCGGACTCTTGGGAAAGCGTCGGGCCCATGGCTGGCGCCTTTATGCACAGGCATCGGCCTTCTGAGTCGATCTACGTGGATGTGGGTGCCTTGCCGGCGTGGGCCTTTTACACCACTGACTGGTCTCGCCCCGATCGAGCGAGGCTCGCCCGCCTGGCCCTGCTGGGCAGGAGCGATGGGGTCGCGTTCGAGAACACCGCGGCTCGGGGGACTAGGCCAGTGGGGGAGGGACGCGATCTTCGATTTGCGACCAGGTCGTGGACCGAGTTGATCGGCGTACCGGCCGGTTTTCAAATTCGCCCCGGAGATCCCAACACCATTCGCATGGACCCAGGCTGGTTCCAAAACGAATTAGCGCGGATCCGCGCGGAAGGCTGTGGGCGAGCGGTCTGGATCCTCACGTCTCACTCGAGGGGCCCCGATCGCTTGCTCCTGAGCGGCCTCGAGGTCGCCGGTGGACGAGCGACCTTCAGCATGACCGACGACGCCGCAACCCTGACGCGCTACGAGTTCGGGCATTCAATGGCCGCCTTCTGCACGGGGCTGCCCCCGACTATTTGATGCGGCGCGTGCCGCATTGGACTGACTGCTCTGAACCGACGACTTCACCGCCTGCAGGGTGGACGGGTGGGACTCAAAGCTGTGCGGTCGGTGCCCGCGGTAACCCGTCGCTGTTAACTGCATTGGCATAGACGCTGCAAAGCTCGCCTTCATCGCACTCCTAAATCGCCTTGCCGGATGGCCGCTACACCCGCGGATCCGCGGGCTCGCGCCATGAGTTCGACCGGGGGGCCGAACGGCGCGGGTCGCTGGGCAGCGAGGTAACCGACGGAGGCTCGATGACTTGGGGGACCCCTAACAGTCCTCGGCAGCCGCTCAGCTCAGCCGCTACCCGAGAATGGGATCTGCCATGGCGAGCGTGGCGGGCGCACGTGCACGTGGCACGCCCGCCGTGGCGACCGCTCCGCAACTGGAAGACAGGGCGAGGACGATCAGGGAAACACCAGTTACCGACCCATGACCACGCCATCAACGCCACTGACTCCGGAGCGGCGCCTTGCACTCCTGCGGGGAATCAGCGAGGGCAGGAACAGACTCCACGCAGGTCCCTCCGCAGAGGCCCAGGCGGTGTTGGCGGTCAAACTGGCGGAATGGCAACAGCTCGTCAGGCTAGACGACATCAGGGTGCGAACGATTCACGAGATCACAGCCGCAAGAGAAGAGCTGCTGATGGCGGTCGCCGAGCTCACAACATCAGGGCTCAGGTTGTTGGAGGAACACGGGGGCGAGCCTGGTGAACGGGGCTAGGGCACAGCGGTCGTCGGGAGAGGGCCGGATGACAGCCGTTCCCGCTCCCTCATCTGCGCCCACAGCTCAGCCTTCCGTGGGTCGCCAGGTTCCCGGCCGGTCCCAGCGGTGCATTCTCGTCGTGGACGATGAACCGGTGGTCCTCGCGGTGACCACGCGAATCCTCGCAGATGCTGGGTATCTCGCGGTGGAAGCTCCGAACGCCCGCGAGGCGTTGCGTGTGCTCGAGCTGGGTGACCAGCCGATCGATCTCGTCATTACCGACGTGGTGATGCCGGAAACGGATGGACACGCACTTGGCCGCTTGATCGCCGAGCGCCACCCCGGCCTTCCAGTAGTCTACATGTCGGCGTACCCGGCAGGCGATGTATTCCACCGCGGCCCTCCGGGAGCAAGTGCGCCGTTTCTTCTCAAGCCGTTTTCGGCTGAGGCGCTGGCCGCCCTGGTGCGGGACCTGCTCGCAGGCAACGCGGTAACCTCGGGGCGCTCCCCGACTTGCGAACATGCCGATCGGGGCCACATCTTGACCTCACCCCCGCAGCAG
>DATJGL010000378.1:0-4065 GCA_035495075.1 Gemmatimonadales bacterium | reverse complement strand
GCAGCCCGAAGATGGTGGGGGGCAAGGTGCGCGTACCTAGTCACCATGCCCACCGTTCGCCAGCCTCCGCGCCGTTGCACCGTCAGTAGGTCCACGCCGGCCATCACGAGCCGCGAAGCGAACGTGTGGCGGTTGCAGTGCCAGGTATAGCCCTCCAGCAAGCCGGCGTCCTTCCCTGCGCCTGGTAGGGCAATCTGAGCCGCCCTGACGCTGCGGTCGAAGGCTCGGGCCGTCGTCCCGTAGGTCCGCTGTCACTGTCCAGAAGCGATACGCTCGGCGCCGTGGGCAACCAGCGCCTCTCGATCCTGACGGCTGCTGTCGGCTTCGCTCAGCTCTCGCCGCAGATGGGCTCGTTGCGCACCCTCCACGCCTGGCTCGACTCATGGGCGGGGATCAGGTGGATCGCGGCGGCCATGCGCGCGGAGCATCACGCGCTCACCCTGACGCGCAACGCCGACCGGTGGACAGCGGCGTTTCGGCACGTCGGTCCTACGCAGCTTCCCGATGCGGCACCGTCCGGTCTGGCGACGATGCCCACACCTTGGAATGCTGTACAGTGGGCCGCCTGGACCGTTGCGAGGCGCCATACAGCCTGAGGCGAGGGTTACTGATCTACTCGATCACCTGATCCGCCCGCGCCAACAGCGACGGCGGGATCGTGAGGCCGAGGGCCTTGGCGGTCTTGAGGTTAATGATGAGGTCGAACTTCTCCGGCTCCTCGATGGGGAGATCGCCCGGTTTGGCCCCCTTGACGATCTTGTCGATATAGTTGGCGAGCCGCGGGCTAATTGCGGTCTGATCGGGCCCGTAGGACATAAGGCCGCCACCCGTGGCAAACTTTCGGAACGGCGAAATAGCAGGAAGCCGTTGCTTCAGCGTTAGCTCCGCGATTCGTTGAGCGTGCAGATCAATTGCGGGTGATGCGAGCTGCACGAGCGCCTGGGATCTCCCTTGCGCCACAGCCCGGAATACCTCATCGAAATCAGTCGCGTACTGCGCTTCAAGGGTCTGCAACTCAATCCCGAGCTCGTGGCCTATCGCCTTTGCCGCAGCCAGTTGCCAGGGGCCGGTCGTCGGGTCGCGCAGGAGGGCGATACGCTTGATCCCGGGAACCACCTCTCGGACTAGCTGCAGCCATTTACCGGCCAGGGCAGGCTGGTCAAGAAACAATCCAGTGACATTCCCTCCTGGCCGGGCGACGCTTCGGGCATAACCGGCGGCGACGGGGTCGATCTCGAGGGCGATCCCCACTATCGGGATCGTGCTCATTGCGTTCTTCGCGGCGTTGAGTGCCGCCGGACCGACCGCGAAGACGATGTCCACCCTTCGTTGAACGAGGTCTCGGGCGAGGTTCGCAAGGTCCTGCCGTTTTCCGCCGGCGAATCGGACTTCAAAATTAATCGTCTGACCGTCGGCGTAGCCGAGCTTGCGAAGCGCACCTTGGACGCCTTCGATGATCTCGGATCTCCCGGCAGGACGGTCGTGAAGAATGCCTACCACCGGGACTTTCACTGCTTGCTGTGCTCCGCTCACGCGCGGCATGAGCAGGAAACCCCCCGCCAGCATGCCGAGGAAGGCGCGTCGTGTGGCCACTGGGATCATTCGAGATCCTCCCGAGCTAATAACGAGCGACGCACTACTCGATCACCTGATCCGCCCGCGCCAGCAGCGACGGCGGGATCGTGAGGCCGAGGGCCTTGGCGGTCTTGAGGTTGATCACCAGATCGAACCTTGTGGGCTGCTCGATGGGGAGATCGGCGGGCTTGGCACCCTTCAATATCTTGTCCACGTAGAGCGCCGACCGTCGAAACATGTCGGAGACACTCGCTCCATACGACATGAGACCGCCTGCGTCCACGTACTCCCTGGCCGCATACATGGACGCCAACCGGTTCGATTGCGCAAATTGGGCGATCGCCGCTCGCCTCGCGAACATGACGATGTTCGCGGCCGCGACGATGAATGCTTGTACGTGCTCGCCTGTCAAGGTCACGAAGGCGCGATCGAGATCCTCGGCGGTGTAGATCTCGAGGGAGCGAAGCTCGAGCCGCAGCGAGCGGGCACGCTCTTCTGTTTCCTTGTAGTCGAGCACGGCGCCCCGGACGTCGGGATTCCAGAGGAACGCCACACGGGTGAGCCCGGAGACGGCTTCCTTCAGCAGCTCCAGCCGCTTCCCGCCGAGTTCCGCGGTGATATTGCTGAGCCCGGTGACGTTTCCGCCAGGGCGCGCGAGGCTCGCCACGAACCCGGTCCCGACTGGATCAGTACTAAACGCCATCACGATCGGCATTGTCTGGGTCTGTCGCCTGACCATCGCTGTCGCCGCGTCGGTGGATGTCACAATTACGTCCGCCTTCCAACGCACGAGCTCTCGGGCAAGCTCAGCAAGCCGTTCAGATCTTCCATCCCCGTAGCGAGCCGCCAGGACGAAGGTCTTGCCTTCGATATGACCAAGCTCCCGAAAGCCCTGCCTGAACGCTTCGACGAGATGACCAGAGCCGGCCGGACTGCTAGGAGTGAGCAGCCCGATCTTCGCGACCTTCGACGGCGGCTGTGCCTCGAGGGATAGCGGCCCAACGAGCGCACCAGCCATCGAGGCCAGTAGGAAGCGGCGACGGTCCACTACTCGATCACCTGATCGGCCCGCGCCAAAAGGGACGGTGGAATCGTGAGGCCGAGCGCCTTGGCGGTCTTGAGGTTGATGATGAGTTCGAACTTCGTGGGCTGCTCTATGGGCAGATCGCCAGGGTTGGCACCTTTCAGGATCTTATCGACGAAGCTCGCCGCGAGTCGCCATTCGTCGACAGTGTCTACGCCATAGGAGATCAACCCACCGACCTCGGGATAAAACCGGAACTCATACATTGCCGGAAGTCGGCTGTCCTCGGCCAGCTTCGCGACTCGTTGGGCTGCGCCGGCAGTAGACCTGACCGCGGCCACAAGAATGGCGCCCGCGCGAGCCTTCATCGCTGCACTGAAGGCCTCATCAAGCTCGCTCGCATCTTGAATCTTAAGAGACAGCAGCTTCCAGCCCCGGCCCCACGCGACGGCTTCCGCCATCTGCCAGACCGGGAGGCTGGCCTGGTCCCACAGGATCGCCACTGGCGGAGCCGGGACGAGCTCCTTGAGTAGCTCGAGCCGTTTACCGATCGTGTCTATTCCCTGGGTGCTCAGGCCAGTGAAGTTGCCGCCCGGGCGTGCGAGGCTCTGGGCGTAGCCCCGGGCCACAGGGTCATCGGAACCCACCATGACAACCGGGATTGTCGAGGTCGCCTGTTTGACTGCGCCCAGCACTATCCCGGGGGCCACGATCACGTCCACCTGGAGGCGGACCAACTCGGCGGACAGACTGGGGAGCCGCTCTCGTCTGTCTTCGGCGCCGCGTGGCTCGGTCACAAAATCTCGACCGTAGACGTAGTCAAGCTCGCGCAAACCGCGTAGGAGTGCGTTGACGGATGACGAGTGCGGCTCCGGCCCGCTCATGTCAGACGTCACTCCGAGGCTGAGTATCCCGATCCGACTGACCTTGCGTGCAGGTTGGTCGCATGCGGCGAACGAGGCGCCACAGGCACCAGCCAGCGAGGTCAGCAAGAAGCGGCGTCGGTCCATGCCGGGACGGTAGGACGACCGCACAGGGGTCGTCAATGGCTTGGCCGGGGTGCATCGGGCGCCTCACACGCGCGTAGCTGCTGCGCGCCAGAGGAATGCATCTTCGTTGGATGGGCGGTCGGCGGCCCGTGGGGGCCTTCCTCGGCCACGCTAGAGAGGGGGCGCAGTAAGAGGCATGACCGGTGCCGCCAATAGCTAGGCCCGGCCTCTGACGACCACTGCTGGCCGTGCGGGGGGCACTTCGGCAGCGCCTTCGCGCAGTCCAAGTTAAGTCCAAGTTCGGGGTCCGAATCGATCCTGGCGCCTCCTACTCGGTAGCACTCGCGGCGTAAGTTCGGCGCGTCGCAACTGCTCGCAACAGTGATGCTGTCGTAAGCTTCCCCGTCAAGTAGACACCGAGAAAGTAGACTCGACCGGCGCACGGGTGGTCGTCCGACCCAGGATTGCAGTTCAGCC
>DATJGL010000377.1:0-3358 GCA_035495075.1 Gemmatimonadales bacterium | reverse complement strand
GGTCGCCCGCGGACGGTCCAGTTCCGCTTGAACGTGGGCGTGTAGGCTTTTCCTGAAAGGCGGGGCTTAGGTCTATGCGAATAGCAAGAGCTCAGCGGAGGCTGGTCGAGGGCGCGCTGATCGCCCTGGTGTCCGGCTGCGGAAACGATACTACGAGTCCATCATCGTCCACGTCGCTAGGGGTGAGTTGCACTGGCACCGCTCCCACCCAGCTGGCGCAGGGTGCTCACCTGGTGGTCGACCCGGCAACTACGGATGGATGCGTCAGCATTCCGGTGGCCGGTGCAACCGGAGCGGAGTATCTCGTGGTTTCGCTGTCAACCACAGGGCAGGTGACAGATGGTGGACTGACCGCGCCCTACGAGGTGTCGGCTCAGGCCACCAATCTGACGGCCTCCATCGCGGCGTTGGCGCGGGCAAACCGCGTCGCGAGCCGCGCGGCGAGTGTGCAATCCCCGGCCGCGAGGTTCCACGCGATGCTGCGCGCCCGGGGACGGGCACTCTCACGCGGGCCTCGCCTCCAGGCATCAATGGGCCGGCTGCCCAGCCTCGCCGCCACAACGGTCGCGTTAGGCAGCCAACGCACGTTCAACGTTTGCGGTGACGCGGACTGCCAAACGTTCGTCACCGTCACGGCAACGGTTAAGCACGTCGGCCCTCACGGCCTCGTCTACCTGGACAATGCATCCCCGCCGAACGGATACACCCAAAGCGACCTCGATCGCCTGGGGTCGCTGTTCGATGCGTTTCTGTATCCGATCGACACCACGGCGTTCGGGCGGGAGACCGACCTGGACGGGAACGGCGCCGTGGTCATTCTGCTGAGCCCAGCGGTCAATCACATCAGCGGCAACTGCAATCAGACTCACAGCGTGATCGAGGGATTCTTCTTCCCCGATGATCTGATTCCGGGAAGCGCCGGCTCCAACAGTGGCGAGATCTTCTACGCCTTGGTACCCGACCCCACCAGTTCCAGCTGCCCAATCACACGAGCCTTCGCGCTCCAGGATATGGGGTCGACCTTCCTGCACGAGTTCCAGCACATGATCAGCTTCGGCAGGCATGCGGTGCTCAACAACGGGTCGTCGGAGGACAACTGGCTCGACGAAGGTCTGTCGCGGCTCGCGGAGGAGTTGGGAGGTCGTGAGATCCCGGACTCGTTCTGTACGCCCGTCACGTGCCTGAGCCAGTATCCCGAGGGAGACCTCGAGAACGCCTTCGAATACCTTGACAAGGATACCCTCGATGCTGTCCCGCTGATCGAGCCCGCCAACGCGGCAGACGGGACGCTGTCGGAGGATGGCGCCAACTGGCTGTTCGTCCGATGGCTTGCCGATCACTTCGCCAGCGATTCGATCCTGGGAACGAGCCTCACGCGCGCCCTCGATGGGGCCGACAGCCCTACCGGGACCGGCCTGACCGGCAGCATCAACGTCGGCTCGGTAACCGCGGTCGATTTCCCAACCTTGGTGGGCGAGTGGCAGATGGCCAACTATCTCACGGCCGTGCCCGGCTTCACCGAGCCGACCGCGCGCCTGCGCTATCGAAGTTGGAATTTGCGATCGGTCTTTACCGCGAAGTTCGGGACTTATCCCCTGCAGCCGGACAGCATCCCCACGCCTGCCACCTATTCGCATTCCGGCGTGCTGCACCCAGGATCCGGGAGACATCTTCTCGTAACCCAGAATCCCTCCGGCCCGGGCGTTGGGCTTGCCTTTACCGACGGCAACGGCAACGTGGCGAGCGCCAGCATGGTGCCGCGGTTCGGTGTGACAAGGATTCGGTAGGAAACCCGTTGCCTGCCTGCGCCGATTGCGCCTCGGGGGCCGGGGCGCATACTTTGTCGTGGCAATTCCCCGCGGAGTCTCCCTCCATGAGCCTGACCTATTCGATCGACCCGGCGGCGGGCGTCGTTGAGCTGCGCTATTTCGGCCGGCAGGATTTCGCCGAATGGTCGGCGGTCATGTATGCGATCTTGGAGGATCCGGCTTTCGCCGAGGGGTATGGATTCTTGAGCGATCGGCGGCTGGTATCCGAGGTGCCCACGACCGACTTCGTCCAGGCCACGTTGACCTTTCTCCGGACTCACCAAGCCAGGCTTGGTGCAAGGCGCTGGGCGGCAATTGTGAACGACGCAGCATCATATGGGATGGGCCGGATGGCACAGCAGCTCGGCGAGGCGCTTCCATTTCCGATCGAGATCTTCACCGATGCGGGACGGGCACACCGCTGGGTGAGGGAGGGAGGCGAGCTCGAACAGACCTCCTTTGCCTGACCTCCCCGTCCCTCAGGGACGCGTCTCTCCTTGTCCCATTCAACTCCAACGCACAATACGCCGCGTTTCGCGAGCCTCCGCCAGCGGGTTATTGAGGCACACTAGGTGGAGGTGGTTCAGGCAGACTGCCACCGCCACCGACGTTGCCACCTGAATGGCTGGAAGACGCGGCCTGGCCCCCGTCCGGCAGCGGAGCCGGACCGGCCAGAATCGGGCTCGCGAGCGCGAACGAGGCCAGCAAGCCGGCCGCGACGATCACTGCCAGGAGAAACAGACCCCACTCGACCCAACCGGAGCGTTGCCTGCCTGTCATTTGAAGTCGATAGCGCATACGGTACTCGGCCATGAGTCATCCCAGGCGTGGACGCCCCCAAGGTGCAGAGGGGCCTCCGCGGGACGTTGTGGCCGGGAACACACTCCACTGTCGTCATTAAGCACGCCACGCCGTAGCTGTCTGCAGGACAACCACATAGTGGTTTGTATCAGGTGAGGCGGACCGCCAAACCTGCGATCTCGGGAGGCACTGGGATCTTGGGAAGAGCCTCGATCCGGGCTCGAAGTGCTCGCAGATCGGCATTGTCCCGCTAGCGTTGAAACTCGGAGTTATGGTCGAGCAGTGCGACATCCCGCCAGCCGACCTCCACCGCTCGCTCGAGCTCGAGCAGATCGGCCGCGATCGACGCTGCCTGGGCCGATTCGCGCTTCATGAAGAGCCAACGGAAGGCGTGCGCGAAACCGTAGCGGGCTCGCACCGCGATACGGCGGTTCAATGGGAGAGAGGCGGTCGAATCTGCGCCAGGAGGGCGGTCAGCGCCACCCGTCCCTTGCCCCCGAACACATCCCGAAGCATGATGTAGGATGCCGTCGAGAAGAAAGCAGGTCTGGGATGCCACCGGGCCGGGGGCGGCCATGGCGCTCGCCATGGCCCGGATCCGTCTCCTCGCGGGCGACGCGTATCGGCTCGGGTGCCGCCACAAATCCGATCCGAGCCATCGGGCCAGCCGAGATCTGGTGACCCAGGCGCTGCGCGACCTCGAGCTGGTGCTTCATGGAATTCGCGACGCCGCGGCCATCGAACACTCT
>DATJGL010000376.1:0-2239 GCA_035495075.1 Gemmatimonadales bacterium | reverse complement strand
GCGTACAACCAGGAGCCCGGCGTGGTGCAGGAGATAAACTCCTTCCTCCACGCGTCCGGGGCCGGTGACTGGCTTTATGTGCTGACGCAGGAATGGCCGGTGGGCGGGATTCGGAACCAGCTGAGCTACAGTCTTTCGTTCGAGCACGAATCCGACTTCAACAGTACCGGCCTGGGTGACGCCTTGGTCAACTACCGGTTTCAGGCCATTGGTGCCGGAGGTGGGCAGGTCTACTTCGCTCCCCGGCTGAGTGTGGTACTCCCCACCGGGCGGCCTGAGAGCGGTCGGGGGAACGGAGCGTTCGGGCTCCAGGCAAATCTTCCGCTCACGTTGATGCTGACTCCGCGAGTCTCGACCCACTTCAACGCGGGCGTCACTGTGATCCCTTCCGCGGAAAACCCATTGGGCCAGCACGCCACGATCACGACGTTCAACGCGGGGGCGAGCGTCATCTGGCTCGTGCGGCCCCTGTTCAACCTGGTGCTCGAGGGCGTTTGGGTGGGCAACGACGACGTCGTAGGCTCGGGTGTCACGGAGCGTCAGAGCTCGGTCTTCGTGAACCCCGGGGTCCGGGGCGGCATCAACTGTTGCGGAGGGCTACAAATCGTACCGGGGATTGCCTACACTATCAGCCTCACCGACAACGATCCGGATGGATTATTTCTCTATCTCAGCTTCGAGCACCCCTTCCGCAAACTGCAGAAGTAGCGGGCGAAGTCGGCAGCCTCAGGGCGCTGCGTCGGACTCGCCCGGCGACTCCGGGTTCTCCTCGAGAGTAAAATCGATTTCGTCGGTGGGCTCGATTACGCGAAGGAGCCGGGCGAGGAACCGATCCCGTTCGGCCCTGAGCTCGCCCGGCTCGTCGTCGTACGCTCGTTCGATCAATCGAATAAGACGCTGTCGGTCCTCGCTCGACAACGAGTCCCAGCGCGCCAGGTTTCCCCATACGCGCTCGTATTCCTGAAGGGCCTCGCTCAGGAAAACGCCGGTGCCTCGTG
This sequence comes from Gemmatimonadales bacterium, assembly GCA_035495075.1. Taxonomy (GTDB): domain Bacteria; phylum Gemmatimonadota; class Gemmatimonadetes; order Gemmatimonadales; family GWC2-71-9; genus DASQPE01. The sequence goes on along the minus strand of DATJGL010000376.1, from coordinate 1,241 downwards.
CGCCGGCGCCCATGACCTGGGTGAGATGGGGACCGGCAGCTGCCCATTCGATCGCGGGCCCGAGGGACACCAGGCGATCCACGTCTTCCAGATCCACCACGCCTTCGAGCACCAGATCGATACACTCCCGCCAGACGGCCGCGAGGATGCGCCCGGTGGCGTTGCCGGGAACCTCTCTCTTCAGCACCACCGTCTTCCGGTCCATCTCCTCGAACCAGGCGCGCACCATCTCGATGCAGGCGGGATCGGTGAGCGGGCTCGGCACGACCTCGACGAGCGGCGTCATCTCGACGGGATCGAGCGCGTAGGCGACCACGTGCCGCTCGGGCCGGCGAAGCCGGGCGCACAACGCGCTCGAGGACATGATGCCGGTGAGGCTCACGGTGATCGCGGCGGCGCGGGAGACTTGCTCGATCTGCTCGACCAGCCGCTGCCTCCCGACCAGGTCGAGTGGCAAGGCATCGAGCACCAGCTCTGCATCGCCTACAGCGTGAAGCAGGCTGCGACCGACGCGAAGCGAGGCGAGCGCGCCGGCGGCAGCCAACGGATCGGCGCGACCCTGGTCCGTCAGGCGCCGCACTCGCTGACCCACGTCCGCGCTCGCACGTTGCAGCAGCGAAGAGTCGGGATCGTACAGGGAGACCGGCCATCCGCGGCTCAGCGCCAGCGCGGTCCAGCCGCGCCCGCGATGACCCGCACCGATCACGGCAACCCGCGGTCGGCTTAGATCGGCCATGCCATCCCATTGTGAGGGAAGGAAGCGTATGCGTGTAGGATAAGGATAATAGAAATCAGTTCCGCACGCCTCCGTCGCGGGAGCTTGTCTGACTCTTCGAACCTCCGCTCACGAAATAGTCCTCTCCGTCGCATTGCTGGTGCCCGCACCGCTGTCGGTCGGGGACGCGCAGGCTCCGAGGCTGCCGGACGACGCGCGCTACTACGTGGCCCTTGAGCGGCGACTCGCCGCCAAGCTGGGCCTTCGCGTCGGAGACACATTGCGAATTGGGCCGGCGGTGGATTCGGTAACGACGTCGGCCGTGGTCGCCGCCATCTACGAGCCGCGGCCAGACCCTTCCGGCATCATTCGTCCTGACTACGTTGCCCGCCTTCATCTGCCCGCCCTTGCCGGCCTGCTGGGTTCGCCTGACCGAGTGGACCGCTTTGGCGTGGCGATCCAGCCTGGCAGCGATCCACGCCGAGTTGCCGCGATACTCAACCAGGCCGCGTTCGGGTTCCGAGCC
>DATJGL010000375.1:0-10790 GCA_035495075.1 Gemmatimonadales bacterium | reverse complement strand
GCAGGGTCCGCTGGCCGCCGACCCTCTCGTAGGTGCCGTCCTGCAGGATCCGGAGAAGCCGGACCTGTGCGTCGAGCGGAAGTTCGGCGACCTCGTCCAGGAAGAGCGTGCCGCCGTCCGCGCGCTCGAACCAGCCCTTTCGCTCCGCCACTGCGCCGGTGAAGCTTCCCCGCACGTGGCCGAACAGCTCCGAATCGATCAGGCCCGGAGGAATCGCGCCGCAGTTCACGCGCACCACCGGGCCGCCGGCGCGGCGGGAACGGGCGTGAATGGCGCGGGCGATGACCTCCTTGCCGGTACCGGTCTCGCCCAGCAGCAACACCGGCGCATCGGTCGGGGCCACCTGCTCGACCCGTTCCATCACCTGCCGCAGCCCGGCGTCGGCTCCGACGATCGTGTCGGCGATCGTGTCCCGTTCCAGGCGTGACAGGAGAGCCCGCCGATCGGCTTCCGAAGCCTCCCGCAAACGAACCAGCTCGTGCCAACGCGCATCGTTGACCAGCGCCACGGCGCAGGGCTCGAGCAGGCGACGCAACAGCGCTTCGTGATCAGCCGTGAACTGTCGGGGCGAAGCAACCGCCGCGACCAGCAGTCCGATGGGCCGTTCGTCGTCCAGGAGCGGCCCTGCAATCACGTCGGCCCAAATCCCTCGCGGCGCGATCATCTGCCCCAGCGGATGCTTCGAGGCAGGGCCGCAGCGGAGGACCGCCCCGCGGCGGGCCCATCGAAGCAACTCGTCCAGCTGTTGGGCGGTGCATTCGGTGCGCTCAACCGAGGCCCCGCCCTCGCGTTCGCCCCGGCCGGAAGGCACGGTTTCGATCCGACGGCGCTCGGGATCGACCCGCCGCACCACCAGCAGATCAGCGGGGATGCGGGGTCCAACCAGCTCAGCAATGCGTTCGAAAGCGTCTTCCACGGCGAGGTGGCGGCAGGCTTCCCGCCAGACATCGAGCAGCAGTTCCATCGGGCTTCTCGGGAATCTGGTGCCTGTACTATATAACGGGCACAAGGCAGAGGCCATCAAATAAGACAGAAAGCCCTATCCTATTTGACGGCCCCGCCGCAACACTGCCTCGGTCCTTTGGCCGTAACTCGCTTCCCGACAAAGCCATAGAAGATGACCACCGGCAGGCATGTCCCCTGCCACTTGTCATCGCGTCGCCCTGCGCGCGAGATCTCATGGCAAGCCCAGCATACCACGCCGAGGAACGTCAACAGGACGCGCACCCGGCGCTCGACAACCCCGATCTCGTTGTCCTCTCATCCGAGCCCCTGTGCGCAGAGGCAGCGCCCGCCGGACTGGTGGCACGCCTGACTTCTCCCGCCGGCTTCTTCGTTCGCACCAACTTCTCGGTACCGAACCTCGATCCCGTGACCCACCGGATCGACGTGGGCGGTGCGGTCGCGCGCGCGCTCACGGTTTCCATGCGAGAGCTGCGCAACTTCGGTCTCACCACCATCGAGGCCACCGTCGAATGCGCGGGCAACGGGCGCGGCGCGCTCGATCGTCCCGTGCCGGGAGAGCCGTGGCGCCATGGAGCCGTGAGCACGGCTCGCTGGACCGGCGTGCCGTTGGCCCGGCTGCTCGACCGCGCGGGGCTGTTGCGGAGCGCGTGTGAGATTCTGATCGAAGGCGCCGACTCCGGTCGACCCGCAGGCACGGCAGCCCCACTGCACTTCGCCCGCGCTCTTCCGCGGGCGCAGGCGCTGGCGCCGGAAACCCTGCTCGTGCTGGACATGAACGGCGCGCCGCTCACGCCCCTGCACGGCGCCCCGGTACGGCTGCTCGTGCCGGGATGGTACGGAATGGCAAGCGTCAAATGGGTGGCCCGCATCGTCGCACTGCCGGAACCTTACCGGGGCTACTTCCAAACTCGCCGCTACATCTACGAGACGCCGGGGAAAGAGGGCGTCGTCGAGCCCGTCCAACGGATGCGGGTGAAGTCGCTGATCACGAACCCGCTGGATGGAAGCACTATCGCGAAGGGCCCGGCAATGGTCCGCGGCTGGGCCTGGTCTGGAACCGGCATCGTCACGCGGGTAGAGGTCGCGGTCGGAAATGGACCGTGGCAGGTGGCCCGATTGCTGGGCCAGCCTGATCCCTTCGCATGGCGTGGGTTCGAGCTCGAGTGGCGGGCAACGCCCGGGCGTCAGACGCTGCGTTCACGGGCGACCGACGCCTCGGGCGCGGTTCAGCGGGACGTCGCGGAGCCCAATCGCCTCGGATACGGCAACAACGCGATTCGCACATCCACGGTCGAGGTGGCGCCATGAGTATCCATGTCGAGCACCTCAGCAAGCGGTTCGGCGAACATACAGCGGTAGACGACGTCTCTTTCGAGGTGGAGACCGGCGAGCTGGTCGCGTTGCTGGGGCCGTCGGGCGGCGGGAAGAGCACCATCCTGCGCATCATCGCGGGTCTCGAGCCGGCCGACCAGGGGACGGTTCGCTTCGATGGGGCCGAGGTGGACCACCTCAGGGCTCGCGATCGGCGGGTTGGCTTCGTATTTCAGCACTACGCGCTGTTCCGTCACCTGAGCGTCTGGGAGAACGTCGCGTTCGGTCTTCGGGTACAGAAGGCCCCGCGCCAGGAGGCCGACGCACGCGTCGGTGAATTGCTCAAGCTGGTGGGTTTGGATTCCCTGGGTAACAGGCGGCCCGCGCAACTCTCCGGTGGCCAGCGGCAACGTGTCGCGCTGGCCCGCGCGCTGGCGCCGAGACCCCGCCTCCTGCTGTTGGACGAGCCTTTCGCGGCGGTGGATGCCAAGGTGCGCCAGGAACTCCGACAATGGCTGCGGCGGCTGCACGACGAGATGCACGTCACGAGCATCTTCGTCACCCACGATCAGGAGGAAGCGTTCGCCATCGCCGATCGGGTGCTCGTCATCAACCGGGGCCGGCTGGAGCAGGCCGGCAGCGCCTTGGAGATCATGGACGAGCCCGCGACGGAGTTCGTCGCGCGATTCGTCGGCGAGGTGAACGTCCTCGATGGACTGGCCCGCGAAGGCAAAGTGGCGATCGGAGCGCTGGCCGTGCCGGTGGAGCACGCCGCGACGGGCGGCCCGGTCCGCGTGGTGATCCGCTCTTACGATCTCAAGTTCTGGCGGTCGCCCAACGGACTCGCGACCGTGCAGCGGGTGCAGACGCTCGGCGACCGGGTCAAAGTAGAAGCGACCATCGACGGCGGCGGCCCACTGTTCGCCCACTTTCCCCGCCGAAGCAGCCTGCTGCATGGCATCGAGCCGGGCTGCCGCATCTCGGTCGAGGTGACCCGAGCCCGGGCCTACTCCGCTTAGTCTGACGCGTCCGTACCCAGCGCGCGAGCCAGCAGGGTCGCAAGCTGTCGCGTCAGGGGACCAGGGCTTCCGCTCGCCACCGGACAACCATCGAGCGTCACCACCGGCAGCACGTCCGACGTCGTCCCGGTCAGGAAGACCTCTTCTGCCCGGCCCAGCTCCTGAATCGTGACCGCGTCTTCGCTCACCGGCAGTCCGGCTTTCACGATCAACTCCAGCAGCACTTCACGGGTGACGCCAGGGAGAATGAGCCGGCCGATCGGGTGCGTGCGCAGGGTCCCATCGACCACCGCAAACACGTTGCTCCGAGTCGCCTCGGTGATCCGACCGTCACGCACGAGAATCGCCTCGAACGCGCCGGCCTGGCTTGCTTGTTGGGCGGCGAGAACGTTCGCGAGCAGGTTCACTGATTTGATGTCGCAGCGGGACCAGCGGAGGTCCGGCGCCGTAATGGCGGCAACGCCACGCTGTGCCTGCTCCAGCCTCGCCTCGAACGGGGCGACCGTCATGAGCACCGTCGGCGGCACAGGGCGGGCCGGGAACGCATGCTGGCGATATGCCGCCGCGCCCCGACTCACCTGGAGATAGATCAGCGCCTGCCGTTGCTCTAGGCGGTTCCTTCGGAGGAGGTCGATCGCGATGCCAAGCAGATCGAGCTTGAGGATCGGTAGAGCGATCTCGCCCAGGCTTCGGGTCAACCGATTGAGATGCCGCTCGGGCTCGATGAATCGCCCCGGCATGGACCGGAATACCTCGTAAACGGCGTCACCGAAGAGAAAGCCGCGGTCGTCGATCGAGACCGTGGCTTGCGAACGGGGCAGAAGCCTTCCGTTCAGGAAAACGATATCGCTCATCTGGTCACACTTGGTTGGGCGTCGAGGATTTCGCTCAGCGGCGGTGCCCCGGGCCCGATAATCGGCTTCAGGCCTGACAGGCTCGAGAGGCCGATGCGGCTTGCCCCGGCCGCGATCATGGCGACGGCCTGCTCCGCCGTTCGAATGCCACCCGACGCTTTCACGCCGATGACCGCACCAACAGCATCCCTCATCCGGCGCACCGCTTCCACCGTCGCGCCGCCAGCGGGATGAAATCCGGTCGACGTCTTGACGAATCGGGCGCCTCCGCCCACTGCGACGGCGCAGGCCCGAACCAGCTCGGCTGAGTCCAGAACAGCGCTTTCGACGATCACCTTGACCAGGGCGCCGCGGGCGGCGGCCACGACCAGCGCGACATCGTCGGTCACAGCGCGCCAATCGCCGGCCTTGGCACGCCCTAGCGCGAGTACCATATCCAGCTCGGTTGCACCATCCGCCACGGCGCCGGCCGCCTCGGCGGCCTTGGCGGTACTGGCCCCGGCACCGAGGGGGAAACCGACCACCGCAGCCACCCGGATTCCGGTCCCGCGCAGTCGCTCAACGCAGGTCGAGACCCACGCTCCGTTCACGCACACGGCACAGGTAGAAGCCGCAGCTGCCTCGTCACACAACCGCAGCACGTCGTCCCACGTCGCTTCAGGTCGGAGTAACGTGTAGTCCAGCAGATGGCCGATGCCGGGGCGCCCTCCAGTACCGGCATCGAGCCAGGAGGGAAGTCGCGGGTTCACCAGGCGCCGGCGTAGGTGCGAGCCAGCCGCCGATGCTCGGCCACGTAGACGGGGTTCTTGAACAGCGGCACCAGCAACGCTCCTCCCAGGAATCCACCTACGTGAGCCCAGAACGCCACGCCGCCTTCGGCACGAAGGGACGTCGTTCCACCAAGCAGCTGGATCAGGAACCAGTAACCGAGCATCACATAGGCTGGGACGACAATTCGGGTAACGAATATCACCAGCACCACGAGCATGTGTACCTGAACGCGCGGGTACAGAATGACGTACGCACCCATAACGCCGCTGATCGCGCCGGACGCCCCGACCATGGGCACCGCGCTGTTGGGCGAGAGAAAGGTTTGCGTGCCTGCCGCAGCCAGACCGCACAGCAGGTAGAACGCGAGATACCGGGCCCGCCCCATCGAATCCTCGACGTTGTTTCCGAACAACCAGAGGAACCACATGTTGCCGATGAGGTGGAACCAGCCTCCATGCAGGAACATGGAGCTGAGCGGCGTAATCCAGGTCGGCCCATGGCCGAGAATGCAAGTCGTGTAAGGGCCCAGCCGCACTTCCGCGCCTACCGGGAGGCGGCGCAGAAACTCGCCCGGGATGAGGCCCAGCTCGCATACCGACCGGGTCAGTTGCGGGTCGGTTCCCATGCCCTGGATGAACACCCACGTAGCCACGTTGAGTACGATCAGGCTCACCGTGATGACCGGTGTGCGGAGCGTGGGGTTGTCGTCGCGGTAGGGGAACATGCCCAATTATATGCGGCAGGGTGACGGGCAGCGCCAAAGCGGCGGCGACGGACTTAGCGGCCGATCCAACGGCGGGCCTTTGGTGAATGCTGCTGCCATTTCGCTGCCAAAACGGCAGCTTTCCCGGGTACGCCGTTTGCCCCCTGCCCCACGGTCTCGCCTCATAACCAGCAGCACGGCTTACCAGAGGCGACCCGACATTTCAACTGAACGGAGCAATCATGGCGTCAAAAATCATCGGCATCGACCTGGGTACGACCAACTCGGTCGTCGCAGTGATGGAAGGGGGCGATCCCGTCGTTATCCCGAACGCCGAAGGCGGGCGGACGACGCCTTCGGTGGTTGCCTTCACCAAGGACGGTGAGCGGCTGGTGGGCCAGGTCGCCAAGCGTCAGGCAGTCACCAACCCCAAGCAGACCATCTTCTCCATCAAGCGGTTCATGGGCCGCCGGATCAACGAGGTAACCGAAGAGGCGAAGCGGGTTCCCTACAAGGTCGTGCAGGGCCCCAACGGGCTGGCCGCGGTGGAGATCGCGGGAAAGACCTACACGCCGCCCGAGATCTCGGCCATGATCCTCCAGAAAATGAAGCAGACCGCCGAGGACTATCTGGGCCACACGGTCGAGAAGGCCGTCATCACCGTACCGGCATACTTCAACGACGCGCAGCGTCAGGCCACCAAGGATGCCGGCAAGATCGCCGGGCTGGACGTTGTCCGGATCATCAACGAGCCGACGGCGTCGGCGCTGGCCTACGGTCTCGATAAGAAGAAGGAAGAGAAAGTCGCGGTGTACGACCTGGGCGGCGGCACCTACGACATCTCCATCCTGGAGCTGGCGGAGGGCGTGTTCGAGGTCAAGAGCACCAACGGCGACACTCACCTCGGTGGCGACGATTTCGACCAGCGGGTAATCGACTGGCTGGTTTCGGAGTTCAAACGCGATCAGGGCATCGATCTGTCCAAGGACCCGATGGCGCTCCAGCGGCTCAAGGAAGCCGCCGAGAAGGCCAAGATGGAACTGTCCACCGTGATGCAGACGGAGATCAACCTGCCCTTTATCACAGCGGACCAGAGCGGGCCCAAGCACCTGAACTACTCGCTGACCCGCGCCAAGCTGGAGCAGCTGGTGGACGACCTGGTGCAGCGGACCATCAAGCCGATGGAGCAGGCCCTCAAGGACGCCGGCATCAACCCGTCCGATATCGACGAGGTGATCCTGGTGGGCGGCCAGACCCGCATGCCAAAGGTGCAGGAGATCGTGAAGAACTTCTTCGGGAAGGAGCCCCACAAGGGCGTGAACCCCGATGAGGTGGTTGCGATCGGCGCCGCCATTCAGGGCGGCGTGCTGGGTGGCGAGGTGAAGGACGTCCTCCTGCTCGACGTGACCCCGCTCTCCCTCGGCATCGAGACGCTCGGCGGCGTGACCACGGTGCTCATCCCCAGGAACACCACGATCCCGACCAAGAAGTCGGAGGTGTTCTCGACCGCGGAGGACAACCAGACCACGGTGGAGATCCACGTGCTCCAGGGTGAGCGGCAGATGGCGGTGGACAACCGTACCATCGGTAAGTTCCAGCTGACCGGTATTCCGCCGGCTCCGCGGGGCATGCCGCAGGTCGAAGTGACCTTCGACATCGATGCCAACGGCATCCTGCACGTCTCGGCCAAGGACAAGGCCACCGGCAAGGAGCAGAAGATCCGGATCGAAGCCTCGAGCGGGCTGAGCGATTCCGAGATCGACAAGATGGTGAAGCAGGCCGAGCAGCACGCGGCCGACGACAAGCAGCGCCGGGAGGAGATCGAGGCCCGTAACCAGCTGGACGGCCTGGTGTACAAGGTCGAGAAGGACAGCAAGGAGTGGGTGGACCGTCTGCCCGCCGATGCCAAGTCACGGCTCGACGCGGCGGTGGAGGCCGGTAAGGCTGCACTCCGCACCGGCGAATCTGCAGGTATCCGTAAGGCGCTCGACGAGCTGAACGCGGCGTACTCCGCTGCTGGAGCTTCGCTCTACCAGCAGGCCCAAGCCCAGGGCAGTCCGGGTGGAGACCAGGGCGGCCCGCAGGCCGGGCCCACCGCTGAGCCTCCCGGCAAGGAAAAGGAAGATGTGGTCGAGGCGGACTACGAGATCGTAGACGAGGGCAAGAAGTAAACGGGAGGGGCGGAGGAGTTGGGGGCCGCCTCCGCCCGAAACCTTCCCGCGAAATCCCGAGTATCTTACACAGCAGCTCACCAAGGACTTCGAGATGTCCTCTCGTTCGTTGAATTGGCTCAAGTTCGGCGGGCTCGTCGCCCTGGCGTTTGCCCTGGGGCTTCTCTTCGCGGGCCTGTTGGATCTGCCCAGCCGATCCTCCGCGCAGGAAGCGCAGGTCGCCTCGGCGATACCCGCCGTGCCCGCGCCGACTATTCCGGCCGCCAAACCGCTGGTCGATCTGAGCGACGCGTTTTCCGCGGTAGCGGATCATGTGCGGCCGAGCGTCGTCTACATCCGGGCCCAGCATACGGAACGCCCCAACCAACGCCGGCTCCCGCCCGGAATGGAGCGGTTCTTTCCACGCTTCGGCCCTAATCGGCCGGAGCTCGAGCAGGGCAGTGGATCGGGGTTCGTTGTTTCGGCCGACGGATACATTCTGTCCAACAACCACGTGGTTGAGGGGGCGGAGACAGTCATCGTCCGCCTGCTGGACCGCCGCGAGTTCCGGGCGAAGGTGGTCGGCACCGACCCCAACACTGACGTCGCGCTGCTCAAGATCGACGCCAAGGGACTACCACCCGTCGCCCTCGGCAACAGCGATGATGCCCGCGTAGGCAGCTGGGTCCTCGCGATCGGCAACCCGCTGGGCGAAGGTCTCACGTTTACGGTGACGTCCGGAATCGTGAGCGCGAAGGGCCGAGCGCTCAGCACCCTGCCCGGGCGCGGCGCCGGCAGCATCCAGGATTTCATCCAGACGGATGCAGCGATCAATCCGGGTAATTCAGGCGGTCCGCTGGTAAACGTTCGGGGCGAGGTAATCGGGGTCAATTCCGCGATCGCGAGCGAAACCGGGTTCTACTCCGGGTACGGCTTCGCCATCCCCATCAATCTGGCCCGCACCGTGATGAACCAGCTGATCGTGGACGGTAAAGTGCACCGCGCTGCGCTTGGTGTCTCGATCCAGGACGTATCCCTGAACGACGCGCAGTACGTCGGCCTGCCCGAGATCAGCGGCGTCGTGGTCAAGGACATCCCCAGCGACGACTCGCCGGCCAAGAAGGCGGGCATCGAGCCGGGAGACATCATCGTCGCGATCGATGGGAAGCCGGTGGGTTACGTAGGCCAGTTGCAGCAGCAGGTTGGGTTCCGTAAGCCGGGCGACGTGGTGAAGGTCGAGGTGGCGCGGAAGGGGGGCGTGCGGAAGACCTTCCAGGTCAAGTTGCAGCCGCTGCAAGACACCCCACAGCTGGCCGCCAACTCCGATTCGGGCGGCGGCAACGACAACGCCGGCACGACCGGCAGCGCGGTCATGCGCCGGATGGGTATCAGTGTCCAGCCGGTGACGGCTCAGATCGCTCAGCAGCTGCAGTTGCCCGTTGACGCGCGTGGCTTGCTGGTCACCGACGTCACCCCGGGAGGGCCGTCCTGGGATGGCGTGCTCGACGAAAGCCGGGGCGGCCCGGACATCATCGTGGCCGTCGAAGGCAAGCCGGTGAAAACGGAGGCCGATCTGCGCGCCGTGCTGAAGGAGCAGGAGCCCGGCGCCGTGGTGACGCTGCGGCTGTATAACCCAAGACTGGGCCGGCGCATCGAGCGCGTAAAGCTCGCCGATACGCCCTGAACCCTGGCTCGTCGCGAGCGACCGGCGGACCTTCCGGCATGAGCGGGAGGTCCGCCATATTTCATCCCTCCTCAGCTGGTAGAGCCGTGTCGTGACCGACTTCGTCAAGCGCACCGACGTCGCGCTGGCTGGCGCCCATACGCTTCCGGGCCGCTATTTCACGTCGCCCGAGATTTTTGCTCTCGAAACGGAGAAGATCTTTCTGCAGCGCTGGCTTTGCGTCGGGCGGGAGAGTCAGATCGCCCGCCCCGGCGACTATTTCCTCCAGCAAGTGGGTAGCGAAAGCATCATCATCCTGCGCGACCGGTCCGACCGCGTCAGAGCGTTCTACAACGTCTGCCGCCACCGCGGCACCCGCTTGTGCGAAGAGCACCAGGGGCAGTTCGCCGGAACGATCCAGTGCCCCTACCACGCGTGGACCTATTCCCTGGACGGCCGCCTGATCGGGGCGCCGTCGGCCGACACGATCGAAGACTTCGACAAGGCCGAATGGCCCTTGCACAGCGTTGCCATCGCCGCCTGGGAAGGCTTCCTGTTCATCAACCTGGCCGACGAGCCGGAGCCGTTCAACGAGGCGTATGCTCCCCTGATGGGACGCTTCAGCCGGTTCAATCTTCCGGCCCTCAAGTCGCACCGCCGAATCGGCTACGAGCTGGCTTGCAACTGGAAGTTCGTGGTGCAGAACTATTCGGAGTGCTACCACTGTCCGTTAGTGCACCCCGCGCTGGTGAAGCTGTCGCCGCCTACCAGCGGCGAGAACGATCTCTATCGCGGCCCGTTTCTCGGCGGCTACATGGAACTCGTCGACTCGAGCGAGAGCCTGACGATGAGCGGTCGCACCTGCGGCGCCATGGTGAGCGATCTGCCGGAAGAGGATCTGAAGCGGGTCTACTACTACTCGCTGTTTCCGAACATGCTTCTCAGTCTGCATCCCGACTACATCATGTACCACACGATCTGGCCCAGGTCGGCCGGCAAGACGCTGGTCACGTGCGAGTGGCTCTTCCATCCGGACACGCTGACGAACCCCAGCTTCAGGCCGGACGACGGTGTCGAGTTCTGGGATCTGACCAATCGCCAGGACTGGCACGTGTGCGAGCTGAGCCATGCCGGGGTTCAGTCCAAGAGCTACACGCCGGGGCCGTATTCCCGCCGTGAGGGGTTGTCGGCGGCGTTCGATCAGGAAGTTCTGCACGCGCTCGGCCACAGTCCCGAGTGGTGAGACAGGCCCGCGACGGCTCACTCACTCCGCCGCGTTGACGTCGCCGGTTTCAGCTGGCGGTCGAACCAGTCCGCATACCGGATCAGGCGGTCCCTCACGAAGCTCGGTCG
>DATJGL010000374.1:0-6071 GCA_035495075.1 Gemmatimonadales bacterium | reverse complement strand
CATTGACTATTCTTGCCAGCCTTTCTTTGACCCCGGCTGCATCGAAGGCGATTCGCTTTTCCGGATAGTTCGGTAGCTCGAACAGCACGTCCTCCATCAGGCTCGCCATCACGGTGTGAAGCCGGCGGGCTCCGATGTTCTCCATCCGATCGTTGGCGAGCCACGCCACCCGGGCCACCTCGGTGATGCCGTCCGGGGTGAACTCGAGCGTCGCACCCTCCGCCGCCACCAGCGCCTGATACTGTTTGGTCAAAGCATTCTCCGGCTCGGTCATGATCCGGACAAAGTCGTCCTGCGTCAGCGGCTGCAGCTCCACCCTGATGGGAAACCGGCCCTGCAGCTCCGGGATGAGGTCGGAAGGCTTGGAAACGTGAAAGGCGCCCGCGGCGATGAACAGGATGTGATCCGTCCTGACGTAACCGTATCGGGTCTGGACCGTAGACCCCTCGACGATCGGCAGCAGGTCCCGCTGCACTCCCTCTCGCGAGACGTCGGGGCCCACTGCGGTCCCCCGTTCCCCCGCGATCTTGTCGAGCTCATCGATGAAGATGATCCCGTGGTTCTCGACCCGGTCCAGGGCCTCGTTCACCACATCGTCCATGTCCACCAGCTTCTTCAGCTCCTCGTCGACCAGCACCCGGCGAGCCTCCGGGACCTTCACCGTCCGCCGCTTCTGGCGCTTGGGCAGCATCTCCTGCAGCCACTCGGTGAAGTTGATGTCGGCGCCTTCCATGCCCTGTGGAGGCTGCAACATTTCGAGACCGGGATAGCCCTGGGCGGTAACTTCGATCTCGACTTCTCGGTCGTCGAGCCGCCCTTCGGCCAGCATCTGCCGGAGTTTCTCGCGAGAGCGCTGTCGCCGCTCGTCATCGGCGGTGACGGCGCGCTCCGACTTCGCCTGCCCCTTGGGCGACACGATGAACACCGAAGCGCCCGCCTTTCCTGCCTTCTCTGCGGCGTCGGGAGGCTGGGGCGGCGGAGGTGGCAGCAGCAGGTCGAGCAGCCGCTCGTCGGCCCGTTCCTCCGCCTGGGGGTAGACCTCGTCCTCCCGTTCGGTCCGGACCATGTTGATCGCCGCATCCGCCAAATCGCGCACCATCGACTCGGCGTCGCGCCCTACGTAGCCCACCTCGGTAAACTTGGACGCCTCCACCTTGATAAACGGCGCTCCCGCTAGGCGCGCGAGACGGCGAGCGACCTCGGTTTTTCCCACGCCGGTGGGGCCGATGAGAATGATGTTGTACGGCATGATCTCATCGCGGATTTCGTCCGGCGCCTGGGCACGCCGCCAGCGGTTGCGGACCGCAATCGCGACGGCCTTCTTGGCGGCCTCCTGGCCGACGATGTAGCGGTCCAGCTCCGCAACGATCTGACGGGGAGCCAGCTCCTCGAGCCAGGGAGGGGCCTGCGGCTGCTCGGCAGGAGGCTGAGATTCCGGTTGAACGACGGGCCTGGTCATGAGAGGAAGCGTAAACGGTAAACAGTGAACGGTGAACGGTGCACGGACGTTTCGGTCACAGACGCCTGCCGTTCACCGTTTCCGGTTTACTGTTTACGCAGACGGCAGCTCCAAGATATTGATGTTGCTATTGGTAAATACACAAATGTCCGCCGCAATCTCGAGCGACCGCTGCACGATGTCGCGCGCGCTCAGCTTCGAATCGGGTAGGAGTGCCCGGGCCGCGGCCAGCGCGTAATTCCCACCGGAGCCCACCGCGACGATGCCGTCGTCGGGCTCGATCAGCTCACCCGACCCGCTCAACAAATAGCTGTGCTCGAGATCCGCGACGACCAGCAGAGCTTCGAGCCGGCGAAGCACCCGGTCGCTTCGCCAGTCCTTCGCCAGCTCCACCGCAGCGCGCGGCAGATTACCGGGAAATCGGTCCAGCTTCTCTTCGAACTTTTCATACAGGGTCAGCGCATCGGCCACCGATCCGGCAAACCCGGCAAGGACCTTCCCGCCCTTGAGCGTGCGAACCTTGACCGACTTCGCCTTCATGACAGTGTCACCAATGCTGACCTGCCCGTCCCCGCCGAGCGCGAGACGGGCGTTTTTTCGTACGGCGAGGATGGTCGTGCCGTGATAAGCCATAGTCATCAAATGCGTGAACGCAGTTCAAGCTCTGGGATGCGCCTTGTGGTAAACCTGTTTCAGTCGCTCCACGCTCGTATGCGTGTAGATCTGCGTAGTGCTCAGCGACGCGTGGCCAAGCAGCTCCTGCACCGCCCGCAAATCGGCGCCGGCATCGAGGAGGTGCGTCGCGAAGGTATGCCGCAGCGAGTGAACTCGCAGTTGATCGCCGCCGACCGCGTCGAACAGGCGGTGCATCAGCCGCTGGATGCTGCGCGGAGGCAATCGCCGGCCCCGTATGCTGACAAAGACAGCCCGCCGGTCTGACCCGCGCCGACTGACGACCTCTTCCCGGACCCGAAGATACCTCCGGAGCGCAGACACCGCCCGGGACCCGACCGGGACCAGTCGCTCTTTCCGCCCCTTGCCCCGGACCTTGGCCTGATCCGACAGCAAGTCGACATCGCCCAGGCTCAGCCCCGCCAGCTCAGAAAGTCGCATTCCCGTCGAGTAGAAAAGCTCGAGCATTGCGAGGTCACGCAGCGCCTGAAAGCCACCCGCCTCCGCGCGCTGCTCGGCCCAGGCGAACAAGGTCTGGGTAGTAGGGAGGTCGAGATGGGTCGGCAGCCGCTTGTCCAGCTTGGGCACCCGCACGGACCGCGCAGCGCCAGCCTTGAGGTCGTGGTGAGTCTGGAGATACCGGTAGAGGCTCCGGACGGCCGACAGTGCGCGCGCCGCCGACCGCTTCGAGAGGCCGCGCCGCTGAAGCTCTCCCAGGAATCCCCGAAACCCGGACCGATCTACGGTCTCCCAGGCCCATCGTCCCGCATAGTGGCGATCGCAAAAGTCGGTGAAGGCCGCGAGGTCCCGAGTGTAGGCCTTGACGGTGTGGGGCGACTGGTCCCGCTCCTTCTCGAGGTGCAACAGGAACTCGGCGACGTCTTCGTTCCGGACCCTCGATGCCCCGTTTTTCTCCCCCCGGCCCGGTTGTCCGCGTCGCCCACTCACAGCGTCGTCATCCAGGCGTCGAATTCCGCCAGCGCTCGTTCAACCAGCAATTCCTTCTTGCGTTCCTTGTTGACCCGCCCACCCTTCGCGCCGGTTTCCCGGTTGTCGAGCGGCTCGAGCAGCCCGAAGTTTGCGTTCATCGGCTGGAAGTGGGCGGGATCGGTTTCGCGCAGATAGCGATACAGTCCGCCAAGCATCGTGGTCGCGGGAGGCACCTCGGCCGGATGGCCGGCGAGCTGCCGAGCCAGGTTGATGCCCGCAAGCAAGCCGCTGCCAAGCGACTCGGTGTAGCCCTCGACCCCGGTCATCTGGCCAGCGAGAAATACCATCTCGTCGTCCCGAAGCGTGAGCGCCGGAGTCAGGCTGGCCGGACTGTTGACGTAGGAATTGCGATGGATGCTGCCGAACCGCAGGTACTCCGCGGCAGCGAGTCCAGGGATCGAGGAGAAAACCCGTTGCTGCTCTGAGATCCGAAGCCGGGTCTGGAAGCCGACCAGGTTCCACATCTGGGCCGCCCGATCCTCCCGCCGTAGTTGCACCACGGCGTGCGGGTCACGCCCCGTGCGGGGGTCCGGCAATCCCACCGGCTTGAGCGGTCCGAATCGCAGCGTCTCCGGACCTCGCCGCGCCATCTCCTCGATCGGGAGGCAGCCTTCAAAGTAGGGAACCTGGTCGAAGTGGTGCGCCTGAAACTGATCCGCGGCAATCAACGCCTCGACGAAGGCGCCGTACGCCGCCTGATCCATCGGCGCGTTCAGATAGTCGTTCCCGCCGCCTTTCCCGTATCGCGAGAGCGCGTAGAGCAATGCCTTGTCGAGCGACTCGTCGGCCACGACCGGAGCGATCGCATCGTAGAAAGCGAGCGCGCCCGTCCCCAACCGGTCGGCCAATGCCCGGGCCAGGCAGTCCGAGGTGAGCGGGCCGGTGGCGACGACCGCCGGGGAGGGGATCTCGCCCACTTCCCCGCGCACCAGCTTGATCCGCGGGTGTACCGAGATTCGGTCGTGCACCCTGCCGGAGAACACTGCCCGGTCCACCGTGAGCGCAGAGCCGCCGGGAATGCGTGCTTCGTCGGCACAACAAAGCAGCAGGCTCCCCAGGCGACGCAGTTCCGCCTTGAGGAGCCCATGAGCGTTGGCCAGCTCGACCGACTTGAACGTGTTGCTGCAAACCAGCTCGGCGAGGCGATCGGTCCGGTGCGACGGCGTCGTCACCACCGGCCGCATCTCGCAAAGGGTCACATCCACGCCGCGCTCGGCCAGGGCCCAGGCCGCTTCGCAGCCTGCCAGCCCGCCGCCGACGACGGTCACATTCACGTCAGCGCCATCTCCTCCGGCTCGACCGTGACCATGCGATGCCCGCACTTGAGGCAGATCTTCGACTCACCCTCGGCCTTGCTGATCTTCCGCTCGAGCCCGATCCACCCGCAACTCGGACACTCCTCCGCCACCGGCCGGTTCCAGGTCGAGAAGTCGCAGTCGGGATACCGGATGCAGCCCCAGAACGACTTGCCCCGCTTGGTGCGCCGCTCGGCCAGCTCCCCTACGAGGCACTTCGGGCACTTGATCCCGAGTGAGATCGACCGGCGTCCTTTGCATTCCGGATACCTGGTGCACGCGAGAAATTCGCCGAAGCGGCCGGTCCTGATGACCATTGGGGCACCGCAGAGCTGGCACTTTTCGTCCGTCGGCCGGTCGGGGACCTTGTCTTTCTTGAGTGACTTGGCGTAGTCGCAGGTCTCCTTGTAGTTCACGCAGGCCAGATACGGCCCGAAGCGTCCGGTCCGCAGCTCGATCTTCGACCCGCACTTGGGACAGCGCTCGGCTGCGAGCTTCTCGGGCGAGAGCCCGTGTGCATCGGCCACGAGGGCGTTGATGTCCACCGCATCGAGTGCACGGATGAACGGCCCGTAGAAGTCCTGCAGGACCCGCTGCCAGCCCAGCTCTCCTTCCTCGATCTTGTCGAGCTCCTCCTCCATCTCGGCCGTGAAGCCTACGTTGAAGATGTCGGGGAACTTGCTGACCATCACCTGCTCGACCGTCTCCCCGAGCGGCGTCGGGAAGAACCGCCGGGTGTCGAGCCGCACGTATTCGCGGGCCGTGAGCGTCGAGATGATGGCGCTGTAGGTGGACGGCCGGCCGATGCCGAGGCGTTCGAGTTCCTTGACTAGGCTCGCTTCCGAGAAGCGGGGCGGCGGCTCGGTAAAGTGCTGGCTGGGCACGATCCGGCGCACCTCGACCTGGTCGCCCTGCTCGAGCGGCGGGATGGGAGCCAGATCGTCCATCGTCTTCCCCTCGCCCGCCTCGTGCCCTTCCATATAGAGCGTGTGGTAGCCATCGAATACCATCACCGATCCGGTGGCCCGGAACAGGTACCGGCCCAGATCGAAGTCCACCACCGTCACGTCGTACACGGCGGGCGTCATCTGGGAGGCGACGAAGCGCTGCCAGATGAGCTGGTAGAGCCTGAACTGATCCGACTCGAGATAGCGCTGCACGTCTTCCGGCCGCCGGCTCACGTCCGTCGGGCGAATCGCCTCGTGCGCTTCCTGGGCCCGCACAGCCTTCTTGGTCGAGTAGGCGTTGGGCGAGTCGGGCAGATAACCCTTGGCGTAGTTCTTCTTGATGAACGATCGCACGGCTCCGATCGCCGCATCCGACACGCGCACCGAGTCGGTTCGCATGTAGGTGATCAGGCCAACGGGTCCTTCTTCTCCGACATCGATGCCTTCATACAGATCCTGGGCCGCGCGCATGGTGCGCCGGGATGAGAAGCCCAGACGCTTGGCAGCTTCTTGCTGCAGGGTGCTTGTGGTGAACGGTGCCGCGGGCCGCTTTCGGCGCTGCTTCCGCTCCACCCGGCTCACGACGAACGGAACCGCCTTTACCGCGTCAACGACCGCCTTGGCCTCGGCCTCCGAATGCAGCTGAGGCTTGTGCCCATCCACCTTGTGGAGTGAGGCCTCGAACTCCTGGCCGTCCTTGGCGCAGGC
>DATJGL010000373.1:0-10976 GCA_035495075.1 Gemmatimonadales bacterium | reverse complement strand
GGAACGCATGCGACGGTTCAGCCGCCTGATCAGCGAGGCTCGACGCGAGGTGCGGCGGGGGAGCCCGCTAGTGCGGCAACGCCTGGATCTCATGGCCGAAGCGCACCGCTACGTAGTGGAGGCCCTCGGTGCGGCGCTCGACCGCTGGCATTCGGCCGGCGGCACTGGTCGCCGGCGGGTCGCCTTCAAATCCTGACCACGATGCCCCGCCGGTACAGTACCTCCAGCACCACATACCAGAAAAGAACGATCACTAGGGCGAATGCGAGGGATCCGGCCTCCGGCGATGGCCAGGAACCGAAAAGGCAGCGGTAGACGGCGGCCTGGAGGGGCATCGTCCTGCCCTGATAGCTCACCTGGACCACGCTATAGATGAGGCGCGCCAGCGCTTCCGCGCCTACGAACGCCAGGATGGGATTGACCCCGTACACCACGAAGGGTCGGGTCCACCAGCGCACCCCGCGCTGGTCCACCAGCCACATGCAGGCGGCCAAGACGACGCACGCCATCCCCGCGGTGAAGACGACATAGGAGCTGGTCCACAGGTTCTTGTTGATCGGTAGCACCGCGTTCCAGGTCCAGCCGGCAGCGAGGCCGAGCCCCCCCGCAGCGAACAACCCACGCACCCGCCGCGAGAGCGGCTCCGCTCGCGTGATCCAACGGCCCGCGACGACGCCGAGGAGGCAGGTCGCGATCGCCGGGACGGTGGGCAGCAACCCCTCCGGGTCCCACGTCCTGGTGACCGCCCACAGATGTCCATCGAGGACTCTGCGATCGAGCCACGCGGCCATGGTTGAATCGGGGGGAGCGATTGCGGGATGGCCGACGCCGGGGACCGGCACGACCGCAAGCAAAACGTTGTATCCGGCGAGAATCACCGTTGCGATGACGATCTCGCTTCGGGCGGTGGTCTTGAGCGTCAGCAGTCCGGTGACCAGATAGACGAGACCGATCCGCTGCAACACGCCGGGAATCCGGATCTCGGTGAGCCGCTCCAGGGGGAAGAATGGAAAGGCCGATAGCAATAGGCCCAGCAGGATGATGATCCCGCCGCGGCGCAGCACCTGCGCTGCGAGGCCGCTGTCGGCGACGCCTCGCACCCGGCGGCGACTGAGCGAGAGATAGGTGGTAACGCCGACGATGAATAGAAAGAAGGGGAAGATCAGGTCGGTCGGCGTCCAGCCATGCCAGGCGGCATGGCGAAGCGGCGGATAGATGTGACTCCAGCTGCCTGGGTTGTTGACGAGCAGCATCGCCGCGACGGTCAGGCCGCGGAATACGTCCAGGGAAGCGAGCCGTCCGCTAGTGGGTGGGTCCGCTACCGGCGGCGACGTAACGGTCCTTTTCCAGTCGATCGAGCTCGTGTGCGAGATTGTCTCCGATGACCTGGATGCGGGGCAAGCGCAGGGGATCGAAGTCCGGCGACTCCGGGCTGCGCGCGGCGCCGCCGGAGACTTCGAGAATCGCGTCGAACCGGTACGTGACGACCCGTCCGGTCTTGAGATCGCGCCAGCTCCCCTCCCGAGCGAGATTCCGGTTCTTCGGCCAGATGCCCAGTGGAAGCGCGAACGTCCGTACCCGAAGTCCTGGCACGGCGGAGTCGATCGCCATCAAGCTACGAGCGATCTGCTCCTGCACGCCCGCGTCCGAGAGAGTGGAAAGATTGGCGTGCCACAGGGTGTGAGCGCACAGCTCGAAGCCCTTGTCGTGCAGGAACCGCAGCTTGGGGAATCGCCAGGCTGACTTCTGGCCCTCGATGTCCTTCTCACCAAAGAACGCATGTCCTGCGCTGGCGGCCGGCAACAGGCAGAACGTGGCCCGCGGCAGCCAGTCGGCATGTCGCCCGGCGAAGTCGAGCCAGATACCCACGCCGCTCTCCGGGTCCACTTCGAGTCGGCCGTCCAACTCGAGGTAGCGAAACTGCCCCGGCGATGCGTCGTCGAACGTGAAGACGACCGGGGACATGCCGGCAGGCAGATCGAAGTTCCGGTCGATCAACTGTGCGACAGTGACCGGACGATATCCGCGCTGATAGAGCAGCTCGAGATCGCGCCGAAAGCCATCCCGTGACCGGCCCCACCTGCTGTCCTGGTCGGCGATCAAGTGGTACTCCAGGATGGGGACGCGGCCGAGAAGATTCGGCGGCCGGCTGTCCGCCGGGCGCGACTGCGCTCGAGCGGAAGTGGCGAGGAAGAGTATGGCGAGAAAAATCGGCAGGCCGGCCATGCAGCGAGGAAATTAGGCCGCCCGTCCCGAGCGGGCCAGGGTGCCGGCAGTGTCGCGTGAGGCTGCTCCGCTTGACCCGAACCGGGGCGTGTCGACAGGATTCTATCGATCCCGTTGCGACAACAATGCCTGAGGCCTGGGGTTGAATCCACGTGGATCGCGACCTCTCGGCGTTTCTCGTCCAGCTCTCCACCGCGCTCCACAAGAGTGCGGCCTATCCGCCCGGCCATCCCATGGTGACGGCGGCAGTGGACGTGGCGCACAAAAACCTGGTCGGGCTCCTCGCCGGACGCTCGGCGCTCTCGCTGGGCGTCACCCGAACCCAATTGCTCATCGATGGCGAGGGCACCGAGCCCTCGCACCTGGTGTTGCGGGAGCTGGCGCAGCGTCTGTATCGCCGCCAGGTCGGCGGTATCACCTTCACGCCCGGCGTCGAGCCTGATGAATTCGCCAATCTGCTCCTGGTTCTCGGTGCCGAGGGTCCAGCCGCCGGGGCGGGCGACGCCGAGCCCACGCAGTGGCCCCACGTGCGCCTTCACGCCATGGCATTCGACCAGCTGCGGCTGGCCCAGGGCGGGGGCTCGGGCGACTCGGGCCGCACGGCCAACTCCAATCAGCTCTGGGCCGACCTGGCGAGCTCGGCGCTTGGGCTCACCGGCGACGGCAGTGGTGAGGTTTACGACGCCGGGGCCGTCGCTCAGGCGATCGATGCGCGGGTCCCCGAGCCGGAGTACGCCGGAATCGTGACCCGGCAGCTGCTCGACATGGCCCGCCACGCCCGATCCGGCGAGGGCGCCGAGGCGAGAGCGGTCGGCAAGCAGTTGGTGGATCTCGTGAAGAGCTTGAAGCCGGAGACCTTGCGCCAACTTCTCGCGTTCGGCCCTGACCGGGCGGATCGCGAGCAGCTTGCCCGAGAGATCTCCCGGGCGATGCCGGTGACCGCCGTCATCGATCTGGTTCGAGCGTCCTCGGAGGCCAGCGAGCAGACCATCTCGCACTCGCTGCTCCGGATTCTGGCCAAGCTCGCGGCGCACTCGGACGCCGGCACTGCCGGGATGAAGACGGACGACGCATTGCAGGACATGGTCCGGGAACTGTTGACGGACTGGGCGCTCAAGGACCCCAACCCTGATGCCTACAGGGCGATGCTGGAAGGTTTCGCACGGCCGGGTAGTCGGACGGCTCCTCCGTCCGGCGTGGCGAAGGCGGGCGACATCATGGAGCCGTTGCGCGTGGTCCAGCTGTCGCTCGAGCTCAACGTGGCGAGCGAGTCACTGATCACGGCGGTCAACACGCTGGTCGAGCGGAAGGAGACGCCCGCCCTGTTTGATTTGCTTGCGCAGGCGCCCGCGGGTGACGCAGCCGCCGAGGCGGTGTGGTCCCGGCTTCCGACCCGCGACGAATTGCGTCGCGTGCTCCAGCAAGAGGAACCCGACTCGGCCTTGGTCGAGCGGTTGCTCCAGCGCCTCGGCCTGGACGCGGCAGAGCCCTTGCTCGACGCCTTGGGGGGAGCGGACTCCCGGGCGACGCGCCGGCGCCTGCTCGCCTGGCTGGTTCAGCTCGGGCCGGCAATCGGCCCGTTGATCATGGCCCGTCTGCAATCGCCTCACTGGTATGTGTTGCGGAACGTGCTCATGCTGTTGGGAGGGGTCGATCCCTGGCCCGACGGATTTTCGCCTGCCGCCTACCTGGTACACCCGGACGCACGCGTGCGGCGTGAGGCGCTCAAGCTGGCGCTTCGAGTTCCCGAGCTGCGCGATCAGGCGATCTGCACGGGTCTGACCGACGGCGACGACCTTATCCTGCGTACCGCAGTCGCCGCGGCGCTGGACGGCTGCCCAATGGAAGCCGCGCCCCAGTTGATCGAGTTGACGGACTCGCGAGGCCAGGCCGCCGACGTGCGACTCCAAATCGTCAAAGTGCTGGCCACCCTGCGCACGCCGGCAGCACGCGACTGCCTGGTCCGGCGCGCCCTCACCCGCCGCCGTTGGCTGCCTTGGCGCCGGCTCGGCCCGAAGTCGCCCGAGCTGCTGGCGGCCGTCAGCGGCCTCGCTGCCCGCTGGGTGGAGGATCCGAAGGCCGCCACCGTGCTGCGGCTGGCCGCTCGCAGCTCTGATCCCGAAATCAGGAGTGCTGCGGGGGCTGCGGCGTGAGCGATCCCTATCGCTATCTCACCTCGGTGGGCCAGGCGCTGGCTGCCATGAGTCTCTATCCGGGCGGGCATCGGGCGCGAGATCGAGCGGTCGAGGCGTCCTTCGAGCAGCTGGAAGAGCTGGCTCGGCATGACGCTCAACCGCAATTCTCGTTTCTCGACGGCGAAGTGATCTACCGCCGGCAGATCATCCGAGAGTTGACCGGCTGGGAGTGGGGGAAGCGGCTCGCGGCGGCCGGCATGCAACGGCTCGAATTCCTCGACGGCGTCACCCGCGAGGAGTACGCGGCCTGGCTGGCCGAGGTGCAGCAGCTGCTGGCGGGAGAGACGCCCGATACGGCGGAGGCGCGTCAGCTCGTCGCTCGCCGTATCCGGTACGGCGCGGTCGAGGTTCGCGGCGGCGGCGGTGGCGACTCGGTTGCGCTTGAGTCCGCCCGCGACCCGACGGCCGTTCCTGACCTCGACGCCGAAGTGGAGGCAATCCGCTGGATTCACGGCGAGGTCGAGGCCGTAGGGCGGCTTCCGTTGCTGGAGGCGGAGGCGGTGGTTCGGTCGCTCACCATTGCAATGCACAGCCAAAGCCGCATTCGCCTGCCCCTGCTTCAGCTCAAGACGTTCGACCAATACACCACCACTCATTCGACCAATGTCGCGGTCCTCGCCATGGCGAGCGCCGAATACCTGGGGCTCGGGTCCCGCGAAATCCGCGCGTTCGGCGTCGCCGGCCTGCTGCACGATCTCGGCAAGGTTCGGATTCCGCGCGACATTCTGGTCAAGCCGGGCAAGCTGACGGACGAAGAGCGGGCGGTTATGCAAAGCCATCCCGTTGACGGGGCGCGGATCATTCTCGAGCAGGATATGCAGCTCGATCTCGCTGCGTTCGTGGCGTACGAGCATCATATCATGCTCAACGGAGGCGGGTATCCGACGCTGCGGTATCCCCGAGACTCGCACTACGCCAGCAAGGTGGTTCACGTCTGCGATGTGTACGACGCCTTGTGCACTCACCGCCCGTACCGGGAAGCCTGGGCGTCGGAACGGGCGCTGGGATATCTGGCGGAGCGGGTCGGTACGGAATTCGACCCGGAGCTGGTGGAGGCGTTCACCCGGATGATCGGAGAATGGGAGCAACGACGGAGCCCGCTCGAAGAGAAGAGCGCAAACAGTCAACAGTGAACGGGTTACAGCATTAGCAGCCCCTGCCTCACTGCAACAGCCACCGCTTCTGCCCGAGTCGAGACCCCCAGCTTTCCGAAGAGCGCTGCAACGTGGCTCTTCACCGTATGCTCCGAAATGCCAAGCCTGCCGCCAATCGTCTTGTTGGCGAGCCCCGTTGCGAGCAGGCCCAGGATCTCGATCTCACGCCCCGTGAGGTGCTGGGGCCCCGGCTCTGAGGGACGGGCTGGGATGGCGGCGCTCCCCACCAACTCCGGCGGCAGGACCACCAACCCGGCCGCCACGGCCTCAATGGCCGCGACCAGCTCGGTTGGGCCGGCAGCGTGGGACAGCACGGCTCTCGCGCCCAGGCGGAGCGCGCGGGCACCCCACTCGGCTACCGGGTCTTCTCCGATCACGACGAGGGGGACGGAGGCGCCTTGATCTGCGGCGAGCTCGATCGGCGGCTTGGCGTCGCGTTCGGTGTCGAGCGCGAGCACGACCACGTCCGGCGCCGTCGCGGTCTCGCTGCCGGTCGGCCCCGGCAATCGTGCGGCGCCCAGCACGCTGTAGTCGCTCGCCCCGGCGAGGAGGCTCTCCAGCCCGGCCCTTATCACTGGCGAGCTGGCGACCACCAGGACCCGTCTCACGCTCACGCCGCTCGTGGCCTCGCCGGCGGCTTCCCCAGAACAATGTCGCGCGTGACCCGTTCGAAGCCGCGGATCAACTCGATATGAAGCCGGTCGCCCGGTCGAGCCGACTCGAGCGCTTCGGAAAGCCCGTCGGAACTTTGGAAGGGCTCGCCGCTGATCGCCGTGAGGACATCGCCGACCGTAAGCCCCGCGGCGTCGGCGCCGCCCCCTGAGACAACCTGAAGCACGAGGAATCCCATCGCCCCTGCGCCGCGTCGAAGCACAACTGGCCGAACGATTACGCCGAGGGTCGCGCGCTCGTGGTCGCCCACGGCGAACCGGCCAACGAGAGTGCTCGGGATGGCATACGCCAGCCCATCCACGATCATCGTGTTGAGGCCGAGCACGCGACCACCGACGTTCGCGAGCGGCCCACCCGAGTTCCCCGGAGCGAGGCGCACGTCCGCACGGAGCCATCGCCCGACCCCGCCCCGAACCGGGGCGGCCGCATCGTGCAGCACGCCCAACGACAGCGCGCCGCGAACACCGAATGGATGGCCCAAAGCCAGAACCAGTGTACCGGGCTTGAGCTCTCGGCCGGAGGCGGGAACGGCAGCCGGGAGATCCTTGGCATCGACATGGAGCACGGCAAGGTCGCGAGTAACGTCCCGTCGTACTATCCGACCGGGGAAGGTGCGGCCGTCCGAAAGCTCTACCACCGGGTCGATGGTAGACACAACGTGGGCATTGGTGACGACGGTGCCGTCGGCAGTCCAGATCACGCCCGATCCGTGCGAGTGCGAGCCATTTCTGATCTGTACGGTCACCTGGCGCAACGACTCGCCCACCTGAGCCAACGCCTCACCGATGCGGGCATGAGCCGCGAAGGCATCCGCAAGGGGCATCTCAGCGCCTTCTTCCCGTCGGCCGTTGGCCAACCGTGATCGAGAGGTCCGTCGGTTGGCCGCCACGCAGCACCCGCGCACGAATCACCTGCCCCACTTTTTCGGGCGCGAGCGCCGCCAGGACGTCACGGGGGTCCGTAACGGGCGTCCCGTCCAGCGCCACCAGGATGTCACCGAGGAGAACGCCGGCCCGGTCCGCCGGCCCGTCCGGTTCCAGGTTCACAACGACCAACCCGAAATCTCCTCCAATATGGAGCGCCTGGCGCAGACCATCGGGCAGGCGCACCGGTTGCGAGGCGAGACCCAGATAGCCTCGTGTCAGCCGGCCGCCCGACAGAATTCGTTCGGCAGCCTGCTCTACCGTGGCTGTTGGAATCGTGAGCGGCAGACCGCGAGCGAGGCCCGAGGTATTGAGTCCCAGGGCACGGCCACCGGCCTCGACCAGGGCGCCACCGGAGAATCCGTCGTAGATCGAAAGGTCGAGTCGGACGAACCGGTCGATCCGGCCACCCTGCCAAGTCCGCCATTCGCCCCCCACCGCGCTCACCAGGCCGAGGCTCGCCGTTACACTCGCCCCGGGTCTGCCTATGGCCAGCACAATGCTGCCGGGGCGAAGCGCCGCGGCCGCGCCCCGTTCCGCAGGTTCGAGCCCCGCGACCTCGGTGCGGAGAACAGCGAGGTCGATGGCGTCGTCCCGGCCCGCGAGAACGGCGGGCGCGGTTGCGCCATCCGGCAATGTCAGGGTGATGTCCTCTTCACGGCTGATCGTATGGCTCGCCGCGACGATCACGCCCGGCCGCCAGACGATACCGCTTGAGGGAATGCGACGGCGTGCGTGAATGGCGACCACCGATCGTCCGGCCCGCTCGACCGCCGCGGCCAGATCGTCGGAAAGCGCGGCGAGCACGCCGGCCGCCCCTGCTGAACTGCTGCTCATGAAGCCCCCGAATAAATCGACGCCTGTACGATGAAACCGTCGCCGGTTCCCTGATATCGGCCGTTCGGGGGAGAGAAGGATCGGTTGTTCGGGGGGTCAGCGAACCTCGAAGGTCAGTGTGGCCCACTTCGATTCGTAATTTCGGTTGTCCCCCAGCGGAACCATGTGGATGAACTTGAGGTACCAGCGACCGCGAGCGCTGAGCGCCAGCGCTGCGACGCCGTCCGAGTCGGTCTTGAGCTCGCGGGCTGCGATGCGCGTGCCGCTCGCGGTCCGGCCGCCGGCCAGGACCGCCTGCGCCGCAACCGGCCGGCCGTCCACCAGGCTCCGAACTCGAATCGTGTCGCCCAGCTTGAGAGCGTACGGATTGTCCAGCGGCACCAGCTCCGCAGGGTAGCCAAGCACGGTCGCAAAATCGTTGGTCCGCTCCGTCCCGACCTGAAAGACGGCCTTCACGTGCTTGGAGTAGCGCTCGTGGGCCGAGTCGGCCGAAATGCCGGCCTTGGCGCGATCCTCGATGATTCCCTGGACTGCTTCTTCCTTGAGGTACTCGCTGAACTGCTTGCCAGCGAGCGCGATCTCGCTCGGCAGCGTGGACATTGCCAGCACGTACGTCCCGGACCCGGCAAGACGAACGGACAGAAACGTGGTGTCGTGGCGGGCGGAGACGATGCTGGTGTCCAGCTGACTCCGCCCTGCCGGCGTAACCAGCGAGAGATCGGCGATGCGCGCGCGATCGATGGCGTTTTCGCTGCTGCTGAAGGTGCCGTTCAGGACCGGCACCCTAACCGCTGCTCCGGGTGACAGGAAATACGTGTTGAGCTTGATGAACAGGTCGTGCGCGTAGAGCGCCGACGCGACGACGACCAGGGCAGCGCCCAGCAGGGCGGCGCGGAGCTTCGATCCGCGGCTCATTGGCCGCCGACCAGCGGCTCGAGCGCGGCCGATGCCTGGTCGATCGCTTTCGCTTCAGCCTCGAGCACAGCGCCCAGCCGGGCGATCTGCTGGTCGGCTTCCGGCCAATGGTTCTGCTCGATGGCTATGCGCACGCCCGGCAGTGTCTTCACAGCGTAGCCGCTATAGAGGCCGGGCGCGTATAGCTGGTGCCGGTACCATGGTCGCCCGGGTAACCCATCCGGCAGGGTAAGTGTTCGCTCGGTCCGCATGAGCTTGGCGTTCAAGTCCGCTAGCGATCCTTCGGCAGGAGACGGCTGGTCGTTTCGATCGGCCCAGCGCGCGAGCAGGCCGTCGTACCGCCTGGCGCTCTGGTCGAGCGCGACAACGCTGTTGTCGAGCGGGGCGAAATTGATGAAGGGAGGGACCTCGGCCTTCGCCGGAGGCTTCTCCTGGTTCTGCGGGCTGGCCAGGGCAACGAATACACTCTCGCTCAGCTCGCGGTTCCGCTCTTTGGCCTGCTCCTGGCGGTCGCTGAGCAGTTTTTTGATCTCCCCGACGTACTTACCGACGTTGTCCGACAGCCCGGCGAACTCATAAGGGACGACCTCAGCGCTCGCGAGCCGCATGACCGCGGTGCCCACCGTCTGCGACAACGCGCGGCCGTACACGAACGAGGTGTCGCCGAAGCGGGTGGCCCAGGCAAAGTCGTCGTAGACGGAGTGGTAGACGCCCGCGCTGGACGACGCATCGTCCGCGAAGCCCAGATTGAGAGATGCGACGCCGAGATGCTGGAGGAACGGCGAGTAGTCGGAGCCCGATCCCAGCGGATCGATGCGCAGGTCCTTCCTGTTCCTCGCCTCGTTGCGCTCGTCACTTGAGCCCGTTCCAATCTGCTTGAGCTGAGCCCGCCTCCATACCGACATCCCGGTCTCTGGATCAGTGATGTCGCGCTCGACGGCGTTGATGAACGCTTCGAGCGTGTGCGACCCTCCCACGCTGAGAAACCCGCGGATGCTGGAGTCGGTGTTGAGGTACGCCACTGCGTGGCGGTCAAGGTCGTCCGCGTGGGCTTCGACCCATTCGGTCGAGCCGATGAGTCCCGGTTCTTCGCCGTCCCACGCGGCGTAGACGATCGTGCGGCGCGGCTTCCAGCCCTGCTTGACCAGGTCGCCCAGGGCCCGCGCCTCCTCGAGCAGCGCGATCTGGCCCGAAATCGGATCGATCGCCCCGTTGACCCACGCGTCCATGTGATTGCCTCGCACCACCCATTCGTCGGACGCGACGGTGCCGGGCAGGCGCGCGATGATGTCGCGCACCGGCCGAGTCTTCCAATCCGACTTCACGACGAGGTGGACCCGAGCCGGGCCGCTCCCCACGTGATAGGTGAGCGGCAGCGCTCCGCGCCACTCGGCCGGCGCGAGCGGCCCGCGCAGCGCGGCGAGCAGGGGCTGAGCGTCGGCGTAGGAGATGGGAAGCACGGGGATTTTCATCAGGGTGGGAGCGTCGGCAAGCGCAAGCCGCTTGGCTCCCGGGACCGAGGCAACTCCGGGTGTGAGCGGATCACCCGGATACACCGGCATGTCCACGACGCTGCCGCGCTGCACGCCATCCTTCGGACGGGTGGGTCCCTGCGGATAAACGTCGCCGGCCCAGTACCCGTCGTCCTTGGGATCCGAGTAAATCAGGCAGCCGATGGCGCCGTGTTCCGCGGCCACTTTGGGCTTGGTCCCGCGCCAAGAGCCGCCGTATCGCGCGATCACGATGGCGCCCTTGACGGATATGCCGAGTCGGTCCAGTCGCTCGTAATCGGCGGGGACCCCGTAGTTGACGTACACCAACGGCCCGGTCACGTCCCCGTCGGCTGAGTAGACGTTATAACTTGGGAGTTGCTCCGACCGTTGGCTGCTGGTCGGATCTCCTGCTACGGCCGGTTCCTCCAGCTTAGCCCGGAACTTGGTTGGCGCCACCAGCTCGACCAGGCGGGTCTTCGGGGTGGGGTAGAGGGCGTCGAACTGCTCGATCTTGGCATCCCAGCCCCACGACGACAAACGCGCGCGAATCCACTCGGCGTT
>DATJGL010000372.1:0-2725 GCA_035495075.1 Gemmatimonadales bacterium | reverse complement strand
GATCCGCGAACCGGCCGGCCCCGGCTGGTGACCGGATTTTCCGAGCTAGAGGACGATGGAACGACGGCGTGCGGCTGCTGGATCTACAGCGGGGTCTTTCCCGAGCCGGGTCGCAATCGCGCGCGCGATCGCAAGCGCACGGGCCATCCGCTCGAGCCCGAGTGGGGCTTCGCGTGGCCCCACAACCGCCGCATCCTGTACAACCGTGCCTCCGCCGATCCCGAGGGCCAGCCCTGGTCGGAGCGAAAGAAGCTTGTTTGGTGGGATAAGGAACAGCAACGTTGGGTCGGCCTGGACGAGCCCGACTTCGACCTGACCAAGCCGCCCGACTACCAACCGCCGCCCGACGCCGAGGGAATGGCGGCGATCGCCGGCACGCAGCCCTTCATCATGAAGCCGGACGGCGTGGCCTGGCTGTATGCGCCCGGCGGGGTCCGGGACGGGCCGCTCCCCGTCCACTACGAGCCGGTCGAGTCGCCGGTGGGCAACCTGTTCTACCCCCGGCAGACCGGCAACCCGACGGTGCGGACTTTCGAGGGACCGCTCAACCGCCTGGCCCACGCCCCGACCGCGGAATACCCCGTGGTGGCCACCACATTCCGGCTCACCGAGCACTACCTCAGCGGGCCCATGAGCCGCTTCAACAGCTGGCTCAATGAATTGATGCCCGAGATGTTCGTCGAGCTGAGCCCGGAGCTGGCCGCCGAGCACGGCATCACGCACGGCGGATGGATGACGGTGCGCTCCGCCCGCACTACCATCGAGGCCCGCGCAATGGTGACACGCCGGCTTCGGCCGCTTCTGGTCGAAGGGCGGATCGTGCACCAGATCGGCCTGCCGTTCCACTGGGCCTTCGCCGGTGAAGTCGTGGGCGCCAACGCTAACGATCTGACTTCGATCGTCGCCGACCCTAACGTCAGCATGCACGAGTGCAAGGCGTTCGCTTGCCAAGTCGCGGCCGTGCGGCTCGACGGCGCGGCGCCGGCACCCACGAAGCAGCCGGCGCCCTGGCCCACCCGCGATCCCGTCCCCGACACGCCGCTGGCCGCACAGCCCGAGGGGCAATTCGACGATGGCCGTTAGAGAACAGGAGCTGGCGGCGCTGGCCTCCGGTGGCGATCCGCCCCGCAGCTCTCTGCCTGAGCTGCTGGATCGACTTGTCGAGCCGTTCCACCGCGGGGCGCCTCCCGCCCCCCAAGTCGCCACTGGCTTCTACACGGACACGACCGTCTGTATCGGGTGTAAGGCGTGCGAGGTCGCGTGCGAGCAGTGGAACCAGCTCCCGGCCGACGGTTTCGCCTGGATCGGGGACAGCTACGATAACACCGGCGGGCTGTCGGCGACTTCGTGGCGGCACGTGAAGTTTATCGAGCAGTTCCCGGTCGACGGATCCCCGGCGCTCGCCGGCACCGGCCCCGATCTACTAGACCCGGGCCGCTGGCTCATGATGAGCGACGTCTGCAAGCATTGCGTCACAGCTCCTTGCCAGCAGGCGTGCCCCACCGGCGCCCTCATTCATACCGAGTTCGACAACGTTTACATCCAGTCTGACATCTGTAACGGCTGCGCCTACTGTGTCGCCGCCTGCCCCTTCGGGGTCATCACCCGCAGCGCGCTGGACGGCCACGCGCACAAGTGCACGCTCTGCTACGACCGGCAGCGCGACGGCCTGGTGCCGGCGTGCGCCAAGGCCTGCCCGACCCAGTCCATCCAGTTCGGTCCGATCGACCAGCTGCGCGAGCGGGCCCGCGAACGGGTAGCGACGCTGCATGAGCAGGGCGCTTCCGGCGCCTACCTGTACGGCGACGCGCCCAGCGCCACCTACTCCGAGCTGCATTCCTTCTATCTGCTGGTCGATCGACCCTCGGTCTACGGTCTCCCGGATAACCCGTTCAACCCATGGCTGCGCATGAAGGGCGACTACCTCCGTGCGGCCGTGTGTGCACTCGCAGCGATCGCCGTGCTGCTGCCGCTGCTTCTGGCCCGCTGAGATGCACCACGGATACGCAGACCGGCTCGTCACCAAAGCGCCGAACTGGCACGGGCTGGTCGCGCTGGACACGTTGTTCAACAACATGACCACCGGACTCTTCCTGGTGGCGGCCCTGGGCGAGCTGTTCGCGCCGAAGGTGTTCGCGGTGGTCGCAAGATCCGCCTATCCCATCGCGTTGTTGCTCCTCCTCGCCGACCTGTTCTGCCTGGTGCTCGACCTCGGCGACCCCCTGCGATTCCACCACATGCTGCGAGTCTTCAAACCCACGTCGCCCATGTCGCTCGGCACCTGGTGTCTCACCGTCTACGCGTTGCCGCTGACGGTTCTCGCGGCGCTGAGCGTCCTGCCGAGCGGCGCGCTCGAATGGGCCCGCCGGCCGGCGATTATTCTCGGTCTGCTGCCCGCCCTGGGCGCTGCCGTGTACAAAGGAGTTCTGTTCAGCACCTCGGCACAACCAGGCTGGAAGGACGCCCGCTGGCTGGGCGGATATCTTGCCAGCTCGGCGGTGATGGTGGGCGCAGCGCAGCTGCTCTTGTTGTCGATCGCGACGGGCCAGCTGGTAGCGGCGGTCGCGCTCCGTCCCGCGCTGGTGCTGCTGCTCCTCCTCAACGCCGTTTCGCTGGGTCTGGTGATCCGGGATACCCGCGCGACGCTGGCACGCGCCTACGACCGCGCCAGGCGGGGCCGGCTCATTCTCGTTGTCGCTGGGGGAGGCGTCTTCGCGCCCTTGTG
>DATJGL010000371.1:0-4163 GCA_035495075.1 Gemmatimonadales bacterium | reverse complement strand
GTGATGCTGGCGGCGCAGGCAATTCGCGCGGGCGACGCGGAGTGCGTCGTCGCGGGCGGGCAGGAGGCAATGTCCAGCGCGCCGCACTACGTGTACGGCATGCGCTTGGGCATCAAGGCGGGCAATCAGACCATGGTGGACGGGATGATCAACGATGGCTTATGGGACTCGTTCGGCTGCTGTCACATGGGTGAATACGCGGAATACACCGCGGAGAAGGCAGGGGTCTCCCGAGCCGATCAGGACGCGTTCGCCTACGACAGCCATCGCAAGGCGGTAGCCGCTCAGGAAGCCGGCGGGTTCAAGGATGAGATTCTGCCGGTGCAGATTCCCGGCAAAGGCGGTCCAACGACCTTGGCAAACGACGAAGGTCCCAGGAAGGACACGAGTCCGGAGGCACTCGCCAAGCTCAAGCCGGCTTTCAAGAAGGAAGGAACGGTCACCGCAGGGAATGCGCCCGGGCTCAACGATGGCGCGAGTGCGCTGGTCGTCGCCTCGCTCGCGTTCGCGAAGGCGAACGGCATCGCGCCCATGGCGCGCGTCACCGCGTATGCCACGGGCGGGGGAGAGCCGCGTGATCTGTTCTTCGCCCCCATCGCTGCGGTCAACAACCTGATGGCGAAGGCCGGCACCCGCATCGGCGACTACGACCTCATCGAGGCCAACGAGGCCTTCGCGGTTCAGGCGATCGCCGATGGTCGCGCGCTCAAGTGGGACTGGGACCGGGTCAACGTGAAGGGGGGTGCAGTCGCGCTCGGGCACCCGATCGGCGCCAGCGGAGCACGGGTGCTCACGACGCTGCTCTACGCGCTGCGTGATCGCGATCGGCGGACCGGCCTCGCGACGCTGTGCCTCGGCGGCGGCAATGCAGTGGCCCTTTCCGTAGAGAGACTGTCATGAATCCAGGCGAGGTTCGTTCTACGACTCGGCACGAGTCGCTCGAGAGCGCGGGCGCCCGCTTCGCACCGCGGGTGCTGGGGATCGTGATCGGGGCTGCCCTCGTTGCCCTGGCCGCGCAGGTCGTCGTTCCCCTGTCGTTCACCCGGGTGCCGCTCACGCTCCAGCCGCTTGCGGTGCTGGTTGTGGGCGGCCTGCTCGGCGCAACCGGCGGCGCGGCTGCTCTGGTGCTTTACATCGCAGCCGGCGCGTCCGGTCTGCCGGTGTTCGCTGGCGGAGCTGCCGGCGCGGCTCACCTGCTCGGTCCCACCGGCGGATACCTCCTCGCCTATCCCGTGGCCGCCGGACTGGTGGGGTGGCTCTGCCAGCACGCCGCGCGTCAGGCGGGGGGTCGAGCCGTATTCATGACGCTGCTCGCCTGTGCGCTCGGCATGCTGGTGGTGCATATCGGCGGCGTGTCCCAGCTCGCCCTCATCACCGGCAACATCTCGGCAGCGTACCGGCTCGGGTTCCTGCCCTTCTTTGCCAACGACCTGGTCAAGGTGGGGCTGGCGGCGCTGCTCATTCTCGCCTTGCGGCCGAGACTCCGCGCGATCCGTTGACCATCCGGATTTCGACCGGCTGGAAGGGCGTCCTCATGGCGATCGTGCTTACGATCGCCTTCGCCTTGGTCGGCTTCTCGGTGTCCACCCTGCTGGTGGTCGGGTATGCGGCGCTGGTCTCGACCGACGTCCGGTCTGGCCTTCAGGCGATGCAGATCCCCAACGCGACCCAGACCCTGGTGCAGGGTACAGCCCAGCTGCTTGGCTTTCTCCTGGCGACGGTGATGATCGGGCGCTGGCTGCTCCAATGGCGATTCAGCGATCTGCGCTGGACCCGGGGCCGGGTTGCCCTGATCGGCGCGGGACGGGGGCTCGCACTCGGCACGGCCGCGGCGGTGCTCGCCGTTGGTGGCGCGGTGCTCCTTCGCACCGCGTTCTGGTCGCCCGACCAGGGAGGCCTCGGCGATTACCTGACGCAGGTGACGAAGACGACGGCCGTATTGGCGCCGGCGGCCCTGAGCGAAGAAGTCATCTTTCGGGGGCTGCCGCTGGTGTTGCTCGCCGGTGTGATCGGGCGGACGCCAGCATTGGTGCTGGTGTCAGGCGGCATTTTTTCGTTGCTCCACGGATTCAACCCGAACATCACGCCGCTTGGCTTCTGGAATATCGCGCTGGCCGGCCTGTTCCTCGGCGTGGCTTTCTACGCGCCGGGCGGCATCTGGACCGCATTCGGGGCGCACCTCGGATGGAACGCTACCCTGGCGGCGCTCGACGCGCCGGTGAGCGGGATGCCTTTTCGTATTCCGTTGTTCGACTACCACGCCGGACACCCTTTCTGGGTGTCAGGCGGACCGTTCGGCCCCGAGGGTGGAGTGCTCGCGACGCTGGCCCTCCTGGCCGCGTTGCTCGTAGCGAAGCGTTGGGGTCGGGAGGAGCACGTGTGACTCAGCGACAGGCGGCGGTAATCGGCGCGGGCACGATGGGCAACGGGATCGCACACGTGTTCGCGCAGCATGGATGGGACGTCGCGCTTATCGATACCGTGCCAAGCGCTCTCGAGCGCGCGGTCGCCACGGTCCGAACCAATCTCGAGCGGCAGGTCAAGAAGGGAACGTTGCCCTCCGAAGCAGTGGGCCAGGTTCTGGCGCGTATCTCACCGGCGACGAAGCTGGATGCAGCCGCATCGGCGAACCTCGTCGTCGAAGCCGCCAGCGAAAGCCCGGCCATCAAGTTCGCGGTGTTCGAGCAACTTGACCGCGTCTGCGCTCCTGAAGCCATCCTGGCCACCAACACCAGCTCCATATCGGTCACCGAGATCGCGGCGCGTACCGGGCGCCCCACCCAGGTGATCGGCATGCACTTCATGAACCCGGTGCCGGTCATGCAGCTGGTGGAGGTGATCCGAGGCCAGGCCACCAGTGACGCCACAACGGCCAATGTCATGGAAACGGCCCGGGCGCTCGGCAAGACCCCGGTCGAGGTGAACGACTATCCCGGTTTCGTCTCCAATCGGGTACTGATGCCGATGATCAACGAAGCAATCTTCTGCGTGATGGAAGGCGTGGCGGAGCCGGAGGCGATCGACACGGTGATGAAGCTGGGAATGGCGCACCCGATGGGACCTCTCACACTGGCCGACTTCATCGGGCTCGACGTCTGCCTTGCGATCATGGAGGTGTTGCAGGGCGGACTGGGCGACGACAAGTATCGGCCGTGCCCGCTATTGCGGAAGATGGTCGCGGCGGGACAGCTGGGACGGAAAACAGGGAAGGGATTCTACAAATATGGGGGAAAGGGGGAAACGGTGAAAGGGTAAAACCCGACCCGCCGTTTCACCATTCCCCCTCTTTTCGTTTCTCCCCTTCTCCCTTTCTCCTGCTCTCCGGCCTACATTTGCCCGATGTCCGAGTGATCACGGAATTCGCCGGCGGAGGTCACGCCCGCCGGGTCGGTAAAATTGACGAGGAGACCGAAGGATGAGCCTCGCCCACAACGCTTCCCTGCGCGACGCCGATCCGGTCGTGGCCCGGCTGATCGACCGGGAGCTGAATCGCCAGCGACACGGCCTGGAGCTGATCGCCAGCGAGAATTTCGCGAGCCGCGCAGTCATCGATGCGATGGGGACGCCGCTCACCAACAAGTACGCCGAAGGCTACCCCGGCAAGCGCTACTACGGCGGCTGCGAGGTGATCGACGAGATCGAGACGCTCGCGATCGAGCGCGCGAAGGAGCTCTTCGGCGCCGAGCACGCCAACGTCCAGCCGCACGCCGGCGCGCAAACGAACATGGCCGTCTACTCGGCTGTGCTCGAGCCGGGCGACACGGTGCTCGGCCTGCGCCTCGACCATGGCGGCCACCTCACCCACGGCCTCAAGGTCAACTTCTCCGGGCGGCTGTACTCGTTCGAGCACTACGGCGTCAGCCGCGAGACGAACGTCGTGGACTACGACGAGGTGCTGGCCATCGCGAAGGAGCACCGGCCGCGGATGATCGTCTGCGGCGGTTCGGCGTACCCGCGCACGGTCGAGGCGGAGAAGTTCCGCGAGATCGCCGACGAGGTCGACGCGCTCCTGCTCTGCGACATGGCCCACTTCGCCGGGCTCGTCGCGGCAGGCCTCCACCCGAGCCCGGTGCCGCACTGCGACTTCGTCACCTCGACGACGCACAAG
Source organism: Gemmatimonadales bacterium (assembly GCA_035495075.1). Classification (GTDB taxonomy): domain Bacteria; phylum Gemmatimonadota; class Gemmatimonadetes; order Gemmatimonadales; family GWC2-71-9; genus DASQPE01. The sequence goes on along the minus strand of DATJGL010000371.1, from coordinate 55 downwards.
ACCCTGTCCGGCCCGCGCTCCGGCCTCGTCCTCTGCCGGGAGGAGCACGCGAAGG
>DATJGL010000370.1:0-6735 GCA_035495075.1 Gemmatimonadales bacterium | reverse complement strand
CCGCCCGCCTCGGCCTCTTTCAGGATCCCGATGATCTGCTCTTCGGTGAACCGTTTCCGACGCATCGCGGGGCCCTCCCCGCGGGCATCCTAAGCCGAATCCTCACCCACCTCGTGGCGGAGTTTTCGGGGAGCACGTCGGGTTGCCTATCCGCCGGGCCGATTGAGATCGTCGTCCCATACGAGCTGGGCGGGTCCTACAGCTTCGGCCAGCAAAGCATCCCAAATGGCTGCCGAAGGCCAGGGGAACACGACCCGAGGGATGCGAAGTGGACGACCAACCCGCCGGCTCCGCTCGTCAATCTCTGCGGCGTGAGAGTGTGCCATCGTCCTGAGCCGTTCAAACCGAGAGCGTAGCTGCTCCAGTTCGCCGCTCTCGCGAAGGCGGCGAACGAAGGCCTCGCGCTCGACGGTCACGACGGTTGCTAGCACCCGTGCGGTCACGTCGGGCAGCTGGCTGAGCGTCTGCTCGGGCGCCGGGATGAGACGCTCGAGTTCGGTGATGGCGGCTTCTCGCTGCTGGCACTCCACACCGAGCGCCTGATAGCGGCGGACGGCCTCGGGACGTGTTCCGGCCGCTTCCTCTTCGATCGTTGCAGGGAGAGGGCGAGCGGCGAGTATCTCGCGTTCCGCTTGGGCCTGGACGAGGACCGACCGCTCGACGTCGAGAGCTTCCCGGACTCCGTGAATAGCTTGCTCGAGTTGAGCGTGCGTGGACTTCGCGTCGAGGAAACGCTGCCAGAGGAGGCGGTCGCGCTCAGCCGGGTACTGGCGGGCGTACCAGCGCCGCAGGTCCCGGATGGCCGCGTCGGGATCTCGGGGTATCCGATTGATCAGGGCCTGGGCCGCGCCGAAGGCTTGGGCGAGCTGCTGCCCGACCACGATGACATTCGTGACTGCTGGCCGGCGAGGACTCGATGAGGGCCGCGGCTGCTCACCTGACACATCCGGGGATCGTGGCCGGCGCGCTGGTTGCTCGATCTTGCTCGCCACGGCTTACCTCGTGACCGCCGCGATCGACCACGGGTGCGCCGCGGCTGGCACCGCGTACGGAGCGGCCTCCTGAACGACCGCCCGGCGGAGCCGGGCCCGGCCGAGGTCGATTTCCCGTTCGGTAAGGCCGGCGTGGTGGAGCTCGGCGTCGGCGAGGGCCGCGACGACGTGGTCCAGGTGCTCGACGACCGGGGCCGCGCGGTGCCCCAGGTGCCGCCGGCCGAGGCGGTGCTGGAGAACTTCCGCCTCCCATTTGTGGACTTCGGACTGGACGGTGCTCTGTGCCTGCTGAAACCGGGGTGACGCCCCCTCGAGGACGTCGTCTAGCTGACGCGTGATGACGATGGTCTGCAGGACGACTGGCCTCGGGTCCGGCAAGGTCGTCAGGTCGACGATTGCCGCGCCTGGCATCTGGACCTTCACCCGCGCGGTCACCACTACACCCTCCCGGACAGCAGCAGATACGCGCGCTCGACCGGATCGGTCACGCGCTTCGCGAGCTCCTCGCGCGATTCCGTGATGACCATGGGCTTCTGGGTGCCGAGCGGCTTATTGATCACGACACCCGCGTCCTTGTAGCCGGCAGCCGCGCGGCTCATGATCTTCGCGAGATCAACGCCGGGCGGCAAATACGGGTCATCATCCGGCGAGGTCGTGGAGGGCTCCTTGAGGTCCGACCGCGGCGTGGACCGATCCACGCCGGATTCGAGGAGCGCGCGCATCCGACTGTGCCCGTCCTGCGGCTGGACGGACTCGACCAGATCGACGACGCGATGGGGGCTGCCGCTCGCCTCGCTGCGGCACTCCGCGAGCACGCTCCACACGACGGCAGCTTCGACACCAGGGGTCCCGAGTCCCGCGAGGAGCCGGCGCTTCACTTCTGCTCTATCCATGATGGGCCTCCTGTTAGACGTACGGGCTGCGGGCGGAGTCGAAGAAGTTGACGGGGGCGATGTCGGCCGGGTCGACGTCGAACTCGCCCGGGTGCGTGAAGATGCGCGACAGGGCAGCCGCCTCGGCGTCAGACATCTCGACGTCGGGGGGCGGCCCGGCGGCGAGGTCGAGGGCGAGGAGCAGCGCGCCGAGGGCGGCGTTGGCCCGGTCGTCGTGCTCCCCGGGCTGGTGGTCGATCTTGCCGCCGCGCCAGACCAGGCCCAGCAATTCGGATTCGAGCTCCGGGTCGTCGCAGAAGACGAGCCGGCCGCCGTTGAGGGGCGCCTCGCACGCCTCGTAGACCTGCGACGCCGTGAGCTCCGCGACGGTGTAGCCGATGCCGTGCCGCTCGAAGTCGTACGCGAATGTCAAGCCGGCGTAGCGGTCGCCGACGAGGTGGCGGATGCCGTACGCCTTCAGGATCGGGACGAAGCGCTCGACGGCCTTCCGTGGATCGAACGGCGGGTGCTGCCCCTGGTCGAGGCACCGGTCGAGGACGGCCCGCCCGTCCGCGTCGGCGTGCGCAATGCCGCACGTGAAGGCATCATTGCTGCCGCCGGAGGGATCGAGGAAGGCGACGTACACGACGCCCGGCTCCGGGTCGCGGTGCTTGATACCCCGCGCGACGCTATCCATGATCGACTCGGCCGTGAACGCCGCACCGCTCGGGACGCCGGGCAAGTTCAAGTGGAGGCGCCGGAACTTGTGGGCCGGGAGCCGCCGCTGCTGCTGATCGAGATAGTCCGGGTCGGTCCACGTCCCGCGCGAGGGGTTCGCGCGGTCGGCGGGCGCGAGATCGCGCGCGGCCGGATCGGTCGTCCAATCGGCGGCGTACCAGGAACAGTAGAGGCGCGGGTCCGCGCCGGCCTTGGCCTGGGCGAGCAGATCGAACAAGGGCACGCCGGGCTTGTGGTACAGCGACGCGTAGCTGGTGAGGACCATCTGGGCGTCGGCCCGCGTCGGGTCGAGCTGCAAGGCCTCCAACAAATCCCAGCTCCGGTAGCCGTGGACCTCGTCGAAGCCCGCGAAGATGTAGGACTTCCCGTGGCTGCCCAGCACGTCCTGGGCCGGCAGAATGATCAGTTCGCCCTTGCCGTCGCGGCGGCTGATCGCCTTGGCCTTCAGCGTGACGCGCGCCGCGAGGTGGGGGCTGACCTCGATCAGCTTCTTGGCCAATCCCAAGTCGTCGCCGGCCTGCGTCTCGTCATTCGCGATCAGGTACACGACGTTGCCGCCCGGGCTGTCGTTCGCGACGAGGGCGAAGAGGGCGCTGAGCACAAGATCAGCCGATTTCCAGTTCTTCTTGGCCCGGCCCAGCAGGCAGAGGTTGTAGCGCACGCGGCCGTCCGGGAGCCGCTGGTCCAGGACGTCGGTCAGGATCGCGCGGCGGTAGGGCTCGATGTGGTTCAGCATCGGGCTGCCGTCGAGCCAGCGGACGAGCTTGAGGAAGTCGAGGACGCCGACGCCGCGCCGGCGCGTCACGGCGCGCGCTCCAGCAGCGCGATCAGCGCGGCGGTATAGACTGGCACGCGCGACGCCACGTCGATCCGGCGGTCGGCGACGACCACGATGTCGCCGGGCTCGACCGTCGCGCCGGGGACGAGCGGCTCAGGGCGACCGTCGGCGCGCAGGATCTCGCTCGATGTCGTCACCGCGGCCGGCCCCTCGACTTCGAGGACGCGTCCTCCTGCGCCACCAGCTCGTCGATGGACGGCAAGGGTCCGGCGTGCTTCGCGGCCGATTGCCCTAGCGCCGCGAGCCCGCGCTCCAGGCTGTCGGCCATCCGGTTCCGCTCGCCGATGATCGACCGGACGTCCTGGCGCAGGCGGCCCTTCTTGCCGAAGAGCGTCGTGTGCTCCAGCAGGCTCGCGTCGAGGTGCTCGAGGAGCAACTTCGTCCTGACCAAGACCTCGATCCGCGAGGTCGTCGCCGTCGACAGGCTCGTGGGGCCGAGTTCCGCGACGAGCTTCGCGCGCCACTTCAGGACTTCGCGCGCCGCCTGCGAGCGCCGGTCGACCGCATGTAGACCGCGCAGCATCAACCTGGCTTTCACCGCCGGCAGACCGGTCCTTGGCCTTCGGATGGCCTCCCGAGGGGCTGCGACCGAAGCCGACAGAATCGACCGGCGGCGTCCTGGCTTGGGCGGATTCCCGCGCGCTGTGACGGACGACGGCGGATTGCCTAGACGTGGGTGGCCTGGGACCCGCGACACGGACTCGGGCTCGATCACGCGGACATGGTGACCTCGCTCAGGACGACCGACCTGGCTCCGCATGGTCGATTCGATCCGAGAACGGACCCCGCCGTCCAGAACATTCGCTCCGGCTTCGTCCAGCTACGGGACCCCCGGTTCCGGGGCCGGGCTCAGAGCGACTATGCGGGCCGCAACGCAGGAGGGGTAGAGGCCGGAAACTGCGAAGGCCCGAACGCCCTTCACCCGGATTATCCCGGTCTGTGTAACACTGGAAGGTAGCCGGGACCATGCGTCAAACGTGTGTCCTTGAAGGCCGCTCGATCCACACCCACCGGACACCCGGTCGGACTAGACTGACCGGCCGCGCAGTGTCCGGGAAATATCCAGACCTGTCTAATTCTAGTTGGGCAGACGCGCAGTGCGTGGTTTTGCGATCAGGACGAGAGGTCGTGTTCGGTTTAGCTGGTTCGCCCGCTGGACGCGGATGGTGGTGAAGTCGACGCTCACCAGTCTTGGCGTTGTAGTAGCCTTCATCCTTCTCGCCGTGCCGCTTGTCGTGCAGGCACAGCAGCCGGGGAAAGGCCCACGCATCGGTTATCTGAGCACAGCATTGCGGGGATCTCCCGAGGCGCAGGAGGCGCTGGACGCCTTCCAGCAGGGACTCCGCGAGCACGGGTACGTCGAGGGCCAGAACATCCTGATCGAGGGCCGGTGGGCAGAGGGGAACTTCGAGCGTCTCCCGGGACTCGCGGTCGAACTCGCGCGCTTGAAGGTCAACCTCATCGTCGCCGCAGCCACGCCGGGCGCCCGCGCCGCGCGGCAGGCGACCGTAACCATCCCGATTGTCGCGGTGGCCATGGGTGATCCCGTCGATGACGGCCTCGTGGTCAGTCTCGCCCGGCCGGGCGGCAACCTTACCGGGACGACCTTCCTGGGTCCGAACCTGCTCCCCAAGCATCTGGAGTTGCTCAAGGAAGCTTCTCCGAGTATCTCTCGCGTCGCGCTTCTTTGGCATCCCGGCGCGTTCTCCGAGAGCACGATGAGCCAGATGCTGAAAGAGGCGGAGGCCGCAGCCGCGACGCTACGGATCCGGCTTCATCGAGTCGAGGTGCAGCGTCCCGACGAGCTCGAGCGCGCCTTCTCCGCCGTGGCCCGAGAGCGCCCCGATGCGCTCGTCGTGGCCCCCAGTGTGATGCTCTTTAGCGAGCGACGACGCATTGTCAGCCTCGCCGCCAAGCACGGGCTACCGTCGCTGTTCAACAACAGGCAGGCGGTGGAGCTCGGCGGCCTCATCGGGTACGGGACGAGCATTTTCGAGCTTTGGCGACGCACGGCAACGTACGTCGATAAGATTCTCAAGGGCGCCAGGCCGGAGGACCTGCCCGTCGAGCAGCCCACGACGTTCGAGCTGGTGATCAACTTGAAGACCGCGAAGGCGCTCGGGCTCACGATCCCGGCATCGTTGCTGCTACGAGCGGACCAGGTTATCCAGTGATTTCAAGGCTGCCCAACATCACGCTCCAGCGGCCGGGCAACAAGCGCCCGCCGCTGAGCGTGCGCGTTAGACGGACCAAAGATGGTCGCGGGGAAGCGGATCGTCGTTACGTGTCTCGTCCTTGGATGCCTTATCCCGTGTGCGCTGTTGATCGGGCAAGAGCTTCTTCTTCGTACCAATCCGGAGCGCGTGTCTGAGTTTCGGGCCCTGTGGTACTACGTCTGGCCGACGGCTGTATTCCTGATGGCAGCTGCGGGTGCCACGCCCATGGGCGAGCTGTTGATTCTTGGCATAGCGCTTGTCGGGAACATACTTGTCTACGGTCTTCTCGGGGCGATCCTGGCGCTCTGCTGGAGGCTTGTGTGCCGTCCTGGCAGGCGGGCCGCCGGATGACGAGGTTGATGTCTATGTGGCCGGCTAACAAGCCGCTAGAGCGGCCGGGCTGCGCCGGCCGCTCAGCGCCGAGAGATCCGCCGGGCACTGGATGGGCGAGGGAGCGGCACTCAGCAGGACAGTTCCGCCCTCTGACGGGGAAGACCCTAGGCGGATCGACTGCGATCAGCTCAGGGCATTCTCGTGGCTCGGACGGCCCCGACCGGCTACGCGGCCTTCAGGACAACGCGCCCGTCGAACGGCAGGGCGACGGCGCAGGGGCCGGACGGTGTGGCCGCTTGGGGCCACCACCATTTTCTCCACGACTTCCCACACTTCACGGGGAGTTGTGCGTTTTGGCGGAGGGGACGCGAAAAGACAGAAACGCCCCGAAACACCCTCGAAATGGCAGCCTGGGAGTCGGTCCGGGTGCTGGGGGATTCCGTCGGGCTGGTCGACGACTTGGTCAGTCTTCACGAGCTGCTCACCTGCCGGCCGCGAAGAACAGGGCGACAACGCGAGCATGAGCAGCACATCTGGACAGGCCACTCGAGGACTGGCTGACACGAATTGACCTGATCGAGATCGAAGTCAAAGAGACGAATACCTTCAGGCCACATACGGCATTTCTCTACCGCCGGTCTGTCGGAACGCACATGGCGCCCGACACTGACGGCAGTAGACGCGGCGACGGAGCACGACTACGGCGGGCGCGGGGCCCCGCCGGGCGCTCGGCTCCATCGGCGACT
>DATJGL010000369.1:0-10964 GCA_035495075.1 Gemmatimonadales bacterium | reverse complement strand
AGTCCTCCAGCTCGACCTTCGGCGCAGGAGCTAACACCTGTGCGGCCACTGGCGAGCCTGCACCCACCATCAGACCGAGCCACCACCCCGCCCACCTGAAGCGGACCATGGAGACTCCTGTCGAACCAAGGGTTGACCGGTGGCAGCACCTCCCTGCAAATGGGGATCTAACCGGGATCTTCGAATGGAGAGGGTGGCGGAATATGCCCACGCGCGAAGTGCCCTGTCAAGGAAAACGACATGAGCGCGCGTGAGCGGTTGCCTCACTTATGCTCGCGCGCCAGCCGTCGGATATCGCCCGCGCGGACGGTGATGCCGCGAGCGTCAGCCCATTCGAGTAGCGGAATCAAATACTTGCGGCTGATGCCGAGGCGTTCCCGGATAGCGGCCGGTTGAATATCGCCGCCGCGTCCGATTTCGCGGACGGTCTCGGTGAACTGGTGCAGTGCCTCGGTAGCGTAATATCGATCACGCTCGACCGCTTCGACCAGCCCGCGGCCGGCCGCAAGTCGGAGAGCGGCCGCGACATCGCGCCGCCCCGTCTCCCGCTCCAGCTCGGCGACACTGGGTGGCGTAAGGCCGGCAACCTGCAGGATCCGTACAAGGCGCTGAAGCTCGGGCTCGCCTCCGGCCACTTTCGCTTCGAACCCCGCGCGCCGCACGGTTCCTCCACCGACAACCAGGCGGCCTATCCGTGTGGCCGAGTCGATGACGGTGCCCGCGAGCCAATCGGGTATCCGAAGCCCCCGACGCAGGGTTTCGAGGGGCATCCCTGGGTCGGCGCGATGGCCCCGGTGAAACTCGTCAACCATCTCCACCGCCCGATCCACCGCGCGATCCACCACCTCTTGAGCGATCAACACACCACCCACCGCGGTGAGTCCGTCGGTCACCGGCCAGGCCGAGCGGAGATCAAGCCTGGACCCGGCGACAATGGGAACGGCGGCGAGAGCGAGTCCGTGCGGACGACGCTCGACCAGGGCGCGCAGCCGGCCTGCCGGCTCGGACGCCGCCAGGGCAGCCGGCCACGTGCTTCGCCGGAGCGGTGGATCGGGATCGAGCACGCGGCCGCCGCCAATCGTCGTAACCGGACTCCAGCTCCGCAGCACGAACCGATCGCCGCCTCGAGCAACGGCAGGAGCCTCGAGCCGGAGTCGCGCGAGGCCGAGCTCGCCGGGGCGTATAGGCGCGCGCGGCAGCACTCGGACCATCACTTCCGTCGTGCCCAGATGGAGTCGAGCGCGCGTTCGCGCGACGAGGGGCCGGTCGGCCGAGGGGAGGACGGCAAGCTCCACGTCGAGCGCCGTGGTCGCGGCCCAGGGCGCGTCAGGCGCTACCAGCACCTGCCCTCGCCCCACTTGTGACCGCTCTACGCCGACCAGACCCAGTGCGGTACGTGCGCCCGGCTCGGTCCGCTCGACTGCCCGGCTGTGCGACTCGATGGATCGCACTCGCGCCTCGCTCCCGCCCGGCAAGAGGCGGACGGCGTCGCCGACGGCGATGGATCCCGACCAGGCCGTTCCGGTGACCACCGTGCCTACGCCGGCGACGGAAAAGGCCCGGTCAACCGGGAGGCGGAACAGGTCAGATCGACTGCGGGGGGCGACGGTTGCAGCGTGGGTGCGGAGCCTGGCGCGAAGCTCTTCGATCCCATGTCCGGTCACGGCCGAAACGACCGCAGGAGTATCGAACGCTACCGAGGATCGACGGAGGCGCTCGGTCAGCTCGGCAACCACCAGGTCGAGCCAATCAGGATCAGCCAGGTCGGCCTTGGTGACGACCGGAATGCCGACGGGAATTGCCAGCTGCTCGAGGATCGCAAGATGCTCCTCCGTCTGGGGCATGATCCCTTCGTCGGCCGCAACGACGAGCAGCGCGAGATCGAACCCCGATGCTCCGGCGACCATCGTGCGCACGAAGTCCTCGTGCCCCGGAACGTCCACCACTCCGCCTATGACACCATCGCCCAAGTCGAGCGGCGCGAAGTTGAGGTCGATGGTAATGCCCCGGCGCCGCTCCTCCGCCAGCCGGTCCACCGCGTGGCCGGTCAGTGCCGTCACGAGGGCGGACTTGCCGTGGTCGATGTGCCCCGCCGTCCCGACGATCACCGGCTCATCCAGGGCCGCCGGGTCCAGAAGTCGAGGGCAGGCAGCTCGGTTCCCTCACCAAGATGGTAGAGAATGTACCGGGCCAGGAGACGTTGGTGTGCCGCGAAATGGGGTCCATCCAACACCGGCAGCGGGCAGGTTCGGTCGATCAGGTGGGCCAGATCCGACCGGGCACGCTCGGGCAAGCGCGTCGCCGAGCGGCGGTCGGCGCAGGAGCTGCACAGGACCCCGCCGTCGGCCGTGCTGAAGGCGACGTCGCCCGGATGTGGGACGAGGCAGCCGCACAACACGCACCCGTCGAGCGACGGAGTAAACCCGAGCGCACCCACCAGCTGCCACATGGCGCGCAGGGCGGCGGCGGGAAGGTAGGTGAGCGCCGTGGTCTCCACACTCGCGAGCGAGTCGATCAGCACACCGAAGCTTTCGGGATGCGGGTCCGGGGGCGCGAACCGCAGCATGACCTCGGCCATGGCGGCAGCGACCGAGTAGCGATCGAGATCGGCGGAAAGGCCCACTCTGAGGTGAACCACGTCAAACGCCGCGAGGGTGTGCAGCTCGCGGTTGTCCTTGACGTACAGCTGCGCCTGCCCATCGCTCAGGACCTGCAACGCCGCGCCGAAGGGACTGCGCGGCCGCAGTGCTCCCTTCGCGATTGCGCTTTGGACCCCGAGCTCGCGCGTCGCCAGTCGCACGATCTTCGACGTGTCGCTGTAGCGGAGCGTGGCGAGGATGACGGCGGGGGTAGAGACGAGTGGCATGATTAAAGCTATCAGCTATCCGCTATCCGCTATCCGCGTGCACCTTGCCTCGACCAGTCGGCCTTCCTATCATCCTTCCCACATTCACGAGTGCGGATGCTCGGAAGCCGGTGTGAATCCGGCGCGGCCCCGCCACTGTAACGGGCGCATAACCTCGCTCACGACGCCACTGGGCAACCGGGAAGGCGAGTGAGGGCCCGAAGCCAGGAGACCTCTGCTCTCGTGCCACCATGTGAACCCCTCGGGGGAGGGACCGGTGGCGACTCAGGCCTCTTCAGATCGGCCGGCGTTCGCCCATCCTCAGCACCCCGGGGATGGGCGGTTTGATTGATCCGGGCTCGCCGGTCATTTCCCCCCATCCTCGGACTGGCGCTCGTGCTCGCGGTGTGCCCATCGCGGGCGGCGCCGCCCGTCGTTGCCGACGACGGCGGGCAAAGCGTGCGATTGGCTGAGCCCGCTCGCCGGATCGTCTCACTCAATCCCACCACCACCGAACTCTTGTTTGCCATCGGCGCCGGCGACCGAGTCGTCGGCCGTACGCGTTGGTGCGACTGGCCGCCCGCTGCGTTGAGGATCGCGAGCGTTGGGGAGGGATTTCCTCCCAATGTCGAAGCTGTCCTGGCTCGCCAGCCGGACCTGGCCGTTGCCTACGCGACCGGTCTGAACGAGCCAGCATTCGCCCAACTGCGCGGCCTCGGCGTGCCGGTTCTCGCGCTGCGCACCGACCGCCTCGAGGACCTTGCCCGAGCTGCCCGGGTACTCGGCCGAGTCACGGGACAGATCCGGGCCGGTGATTCATTGGCGACAGCGCTCGAGAACGTCCTGGCCGATAGCGCGGCTTTGCAGGGCCGCGGCTCCCCAGGCCCTACCGTTGTCATCCTCGCCTGGGATGCGCCACCGGTTGCCATCGGCGGCGGCAGCTATCTCCACCAGATCGTGGAGCTGGCGGGCGGCCGAAATCTCTTCGGCGACGTTCGGCAAGCGTCCGTCCCCGTGAGCCTCGAGGTCATCGCTGCCCGCGATCCAGACGTGCTGCTCGCGGTCGGCGACATGGCGGCGAGCCTGCTCAACCAGCCCGAGTGGCAAGCTGTGCGCGCAGTACGCGAGGGACACGTGCTGTTGTTGGATGATCCCGCGCTGGCGCGGCCGAGCCTCCGGGCGCTCGCTGGCATCGCCCCACTTCGTGCCCGTCTGTCCCGAATGGTTTCGTCATCATCCCTGGAGATCGTCCGATGATCACCTCTCGTTTGTGCCGCCTCCTCGCCGGGGTGGGTGCCCTGCTCGCTACGCTCGGTGCATCCAGCCTTCCGGCACAGCAGCCGCGGGACACGGTGGCACTGCCGGAAGTCGTCGTGACCGCAACCCGATACCCGATCGCGCCGGAATCGGTGTCGGCCACGCTCACCGTGCTTCACGGCGACGAGATCCGTGCTCAGGGACTCCGCTTCGTGGGGGACGCGTTGCGGCAGGTTCCGGGGGTCCAGATCGTTCAAGGCGGCGGCTTCGGCGCCGCGACATCCCTGTTCATGCGCGGGGGCGAGAGCGATTACACCAAGGTGCTGATCGACGGAGTTCCGGTGAACGACCCCGGAGGCGCTTTCGACTTCGGATCGCTCACCACGGACAACATCGAGCGGATCGAGATCCTCCGAGGCGCGGCGAGCGTCCTGTACGGCTCCGATGCGATGACCGGCGTCGTACAAATCATCACCCGACGAGGCACCGGTCCAGCGACGCTCGATGCGTCGGTGGACGGAGGCACCTATGGGACCGTCCGCTGGGCCGGATCGGCGCGGGGCGGAACGGACGGGGTGGGCTGGTCGGCATCGTTGTCGCGGCTCACGACCGACGGCATCTACCCGTTCAACAACCAGTACCACAACACGGTGGCGAGCGCCCGGCTGAACGCCCGGGCGGGTCCAACGACTCGCGCGTCCCTGGCCGTACGGTACCAGGATGGCGAGTTCCACTTCCCCACCGACTTCACCGGAGCGCCGGTGGACTCGAATCAGTTCAATACCCAGCGCATGACTACGATCTCGCTTGGGCTGACCCAGGAACTCCCATCGGCGCTCCGGGCCGAGCTATTGCTCGGTAGAAACGAGACGACTCGAGGGTTCGACGACACGCCCCCCCCGGAGTCGGGATCGACGGCCTTCAGCACGAGCGAGGCCTCCATTCAGCGCAACACGGTGGACGGACGGCTGGTGTATGCCGGCATTGCCCGAACGACCCTGCTCGGCGGCGTCGCGTTCGACGACGAGAACGAGCAGGATTTCTCCCGCTCGGATGGGGATTTCGGGCCCTCGAGCGACTCCTTCGAGGCGAGCCGCACCAATTGGGGCTTTTATCTCCAGGGCACGACACAACCGATCTCGCAGCTCCAGCTCACCGCCGGGGGCCGGCTGGACGACAACGAGCGCTTCGGTGACTTCTGGACCTACCGGGTGGCCGCGCTCGGCTTCCTTACAGCGACGACGCGCCTGCGGGCTTCCGTGGGCAAGGGGTTCAAGGAACCCGCGTTCTTCGATACCTATTCCACCAGTCCGTTCGCCAAGGGCAACCCGAATCTCCGTCCTGAGCGTTCCCAGAACTACGAGGCCGGGGTAGAGCAGGATTTCGCGGGCGGCCACGCGATGGTCTCGGTAACGGGATTTGTTCAGCACTTTCACGACCTTATCCAGTTCACGGCTGCTCCTGCCTCGCCGAGTGACCCCAACTTTTTCAACGTCGCCGCGGCCGACGCTTCGGGCATCGAGACCGTCCTGGCTCTGCAACGCCTGGGGCCGCTCGATGCGAGCTTGGCGTACACGTGGTTGCACACGAAAGTGACCGATGCGGGATTCGACAGCGGGCCCGATGCACAGTTCGTGGATCAGCAGCGACTCATTCGGCGGCCGGACAACACACTCACTGTGCGGCTGTCGGCTGCGCTCGACCCCCGGGTATCGGTGGGCGGAGTCCTGACGGTCATCGGGAGCCGGGACGATCTCCAATTCGCTCAGTTCCCGAACCCGACGCAGCGCGTTACCCTGCCCAGCTATGCAACCGTCGACCTCTCCGGTCGGCTGACGCTGCTAGAGCCCCACGGCCTTGCACCCGGGCTTGCGTTGCAGGCGCGAGTAGAGAACCTGTTCGATGAGGACTACCAGCAGGTGGCAGGCTTTCTGTCGCCGGGGCGGACGGTCATCGTGGGCGTTTCCGCCGGCATCCATTGAGATGGCGTCCGCAAAGCGAATCTTGCTTTCGTGGAGCGGCGGCAAGGACGCCGCCTGGGCGCTGCATGAGCTGCGGGCCACAGCTGATGGTGCGGTTGTTGGTCTGCTGACCACGGTAGTCCCCGAGCTGGGCCGTAGCGCGATGCACGGGATCCGACTCGATCTGATCCGCGCCCAGGCCAACGCTGCTGGGCTTCCGCTTCTGGAGGTGCCGCTTCCCTGGCCTTGCAGCAACGCGGAGTACGAAACAGCCTTTCTCGCCGGGCTTGCCGGCGCGCGTGAGGCATGGGGCATCACTCACGTCGCGTTCGGCGATCTGTTTCTGGCCGACATCCGGACGTATCGGGAACGGCTCCTCACGGAGACGGGGCTCGGGGCGCTGTTCCCCCTGTGGCACCGCCCGACTGGAGCCTTGCTCGACACGATGCTCGGGGCGGGCGTCAAGGCCCGGATCGTGTGTCTCGACCCGGCGCAGCTCGATCGTGGGTTCGCCGGGCGCGAGCTCGACGCCGAATCGGTGGCGCAGCTGCCGCCCGTCGTCGACCCGTGTGGCGAGCGTGGTGAATTCCACACCTTCGTCACCGCCGGCCCAATGTTCGCGGCTTCGATTTCGGTCTTCCCCGGGCAGGTAGTAGAACGCGAGGGCTTCGTGTACGCCGACCTTGTTCAGACGCAACCGGCATGACGCCCGAGTCCTGGATCCCCTCACCCTGCCGATCGATCTGCCGATTGGGACCGGACGACGTGTGCGACGGCTGCGGGCGAACGATCAACGAGATCGTGAGCTGGGTGCGGCTGTCGCCCGAGACGCGGCACGGGGTGATCGCCCGGGTGGCTGGATGGGTGCCGCGAGAGCCCAAACCGGGGGAGCGCAAGGCGTGAGAATCGCATCGCTGTTGCCGAGTGCGACCGACATCGTATGCGAGCTGGGGCTCGCGGGGAGCCTGGTCGGCGTGAGTCATTCGTGCGACGCTCCGGAGGTCGCCGGCTTGCCTCGCCTGACTCGGACGCGGATTCCGGTGGGTTCAAACAGCCGGACGATTGACTCTGCTGTTCGCGAGGCGGTTGCCCGGGGCGTTTCACTGTACGCGATCGACAGCGAGCGGCTGGGCGCGCTGGCGCCCGACCTGGTCCTCACTCAGAACCTGTGCGATGTCTGCGCGGTGGGCGAGGCGGAGGTGACCGGCGCGCTCGAGGCCGCTTGTCTGGCGCCGGCGGTGCTCACGCTCGGGCCGACAACCCTTGCTGAAGCGTGGGAGACCATTCGCGAGATCGGGCGGGCTACCGGGCGATCGCGGGAAGCCGATGCGCTGGTTAGCGGGTTGGAGGCTCGAGTCGCCGCAGTAACCGCAGCCGTCGCGGCTGAACCTTACCGCCCTCGGGTGGCGCTACTCGAGTGGATCGATCCGCCAATCGCAGGCGGCCACTGGAATCCGGAGCTGATCGAACTGGCTGGTGGTCGCGACATATTGGGCACCCCAGGCGCACCGAGCCGTACCATCACTTGGGCCGAAGTGGCGGCGTCCCAGCCAAACCTCATCTGTATTGCCTGCTGCGGCTACACCGCGACCCAGGCCCGTTCTGATCTCCAGTTCCTGCGACAGAACGACTCGACGCGCGACCTGCGCTGCATTCGGGAGGGGCGAATCGAGGTCTTCGACGGGGTCCGGCTGTTCAACCGCCCCGGACCGCGGCTGGTTGAGAGCCTGGAACGACTGGCCGCCGCACTCCATCCTCAGCGCTTCGGCGCTTCCGCTGCCTCCTCGCCAACCCTGAGCGGTATCACCTGAGGCGATCCATCCAGGAAGGTGGTCACCGCCACCGGCCACTGGAACACGTCGCTCAGGATGTCGCGCTGGAATACCTCCGCGGGGGTGCCGTCGGCCACAACCTTTCCCCCATTCAACAGGACCACCCGGTCGGCGAAGCGGGCTGCCAGGTTGAGCTCATGCGTGACCACGAGCCCGGCAAGCCCATCCGCGACGAGGGTGCGAACCAGCTCGAACACCTCCATTCGGTGCCGCACGTCGAGCGACGAAGTCGGCTCGTCCAATACGAGCACGCGCGGTTGCTGTGCGAGAGCCCGAGCGACGCGAACCCGCTGCCACTCGCCACCGGAAAGGGTATCCACTCGGCGTGCGGCGAGGGCTTCGATATCGCAACGGCGAAGAGCTTTGACCGTGGCCTCCCGATCATGAAAGCCAATGGGCGAGAGGGGCCCGAGATGCGGGTAGCGGCCGAGCATCACCGTCTGGGTGACGGTGAGGGGGAACACGACCTCCTCCCGCTGCGCCACGACTCCTACCACCCTGGCAAGCTGCGCTCGACGCCATTCGGAGACCGGCTTGCCATCCAGCTCTGCCGACCCTTGCTCCAGCGGCAAGTGTCCCAACAGCGCGCGGACCAGTGTGGTCTTGCCGCTGCCGTTGGGGCCCACCACTGCAACCAGTCGGCAAGGCTCTAGGCTTACGGTCACCTTGTCGAGCGCGCGGCCGGCTGCGCCGGGATAGCGGACGGAAATGTTCCGCGCAGCCAGGATCATGTGTAGTTCCGCCGAAGCAGAAGGGCGAACAGCGGCACACCCACGATCGCGGTCACCGCGCCAACCGGAAGCTCCAGCGGACGGACGATCGTGCGCGCCAGTGCGTCGGCTAGCACGAGAAACCCGCCGCCCACGGCAAACGCAACCGGCAGAAGCTCCCGGTGCATCGGCGTCGAGAGCCGGCGTATGGCGTGGGGCACGACCAGGCCGACGAATCCAACGATTCCGCAGACCGCGACGCTCGCGGCGGTGAGAAGCGAGGTTGCCAGATAGACCAGCCGTTTGTTGCGCTCCACGTCGGCACCGAGGTGCTTGGCGCTTTCCTCGCCCAGAGCGAGCAGATCCAGAGCGCGGCCACTCATGAGCAGCAGGATCAAAGGGACTGCGGCATAGGCCGCAAAGACCCAGACAGCACGCCAAGAGGCGCTGCCGAAGCCGCCCAGCAGCCACAGGAACGCCCGGCGTAACTCGGCCGCCTCCGAGAGCGAAACGATCGTGGTCATGATGGCGCCGGCGAACGATCCCACCACGACGCCCGCGAGCAGTAGCACGCGGGGATCGAGACGCCGGCCGGAAACGACGCTCAGGCGATACACCAGCGCCACGGCTCCGGTGGCGCCGGCAAAAGCGGCTGCCGGCACGGCCCAGGGCCAATTGGGATTGAGGGCGATGGCAACCACGGCCCCGAGGCCGGCGCCCCCCGACAAGCCAAGAAGGTACGGATCGGCAAGGGGATTGCGCAGCAGGGCTTGCAGCGAGGCTCCGGTTACGCTGAGACTCCCCCCGACCAGAAAGGCAAGAAGCACCCGGGGCACGCGAATCTCTCGCACGATGGCGGCCGCATCGGCGGTGGGGTGGAGCAAGCCATCCAACACCTCGCTCGGGGACAAGGTCACCGGGCCCGCCAACAGGCCTACCACCAGGCTCAAGGGCACCATCAGCAGGAGGCCGATCCGTTTCATTCTCTGGCCTCCGCCATCGCCTTCTGGAATTCCCGGATCGCAGCCGGGGCTCGGGGGCTCGGGCGACTGAACTCCGATCCTTCCTCGCGCACCAGCCGGCGGGCCCTCACCGCCGGGACAACCTGCCATTCCGGCCGCGTCAAGAACGCAGGCGGCTCGGCTCCGAGCGCCAGAATCACATCCGGATTCCTGGCCGCGACCGCCTCAATACTCACGGGGGCGGAGGATCCGGCCACGTCGGCGAAGAGATTCTCCGCGCCCGCCCGCTCGAGCAGCTCCGTCAGGAAGCTTCCTCGACCCACCGTCATCGGCGGCTGGTCCCAAACCAGAAGAAAGACGGTCGGCCGGGCTCCCTCCGGGTGAACGGTGGCCTTGGCCAGCTCGGCCTCGAACGTCCGGACGAGAGAATCGGCTGCAACGGTTTCTCCCGTCAGGCGCCCGAAGAGACGGGCAAGGCGCGGGATGTCGCTGAGCGAATCGGTCCGGAGCCTCAGCGTGGGAATGCCGAGCTGCTTCAGACGCCGCACGGCCTCGACATTCTGGGCAGAGTAGTAGAGCAAGACGAGGTCAGGCTTCCGAGCGACGATCGCCTCGAGGTTGGGATTGATCCCGTCGCCCAGACTTGGTACCGCCAGGGCTTCCGGAGGGTAGTCGCACCACGTGGTGCGGCCCACCAGGTCCTTCCCTGCCCCGATCGCAAACAACAGCTCGGTGGCTGCCGGGTTGAGCGAGACTATGCGGTGCACCGGCAGCCTGACCTTGACGCTGTCTCCCGCGTCGTCGGCAGTCGTGACTCCGGCCTGGGCGACCGGCGCCGCTCGGCAGCCGTGCAACATCACGAGAGTGGCCGCGAGAGCGGCCGCTAGCATGACGGCGGCTCGAGCGAATCCCCGCCCAGGCAGGTCGCGGTCAAACGTTCCGGGATCGGCTTGCAAGCAGGGCCCCCAGCTGCGATTTGAGTGACGCCCGCTCCGCCTCGTAGCGCTCCCACTCGGCCAGCGCCGTCTCGGCTTCTCGCTCCGCATATCGCGCATCGAGCTGAGCCAAACGCTCCAGAAGAACATCGGCCTCCGCAGAGCCGCCCGCCTCAGTCGGCACGGCAGGTCCTCGAAGCCCCCGGGTCGCAGCAACAATTAACGCCCCGCCGAAGCCTGCCACCAGCGCCGGCAGCAGCCAGCCGGGCGCGAGATCAGGTTGATTGAGGCGGATTCGCACCACCGCGCCAGCGGCTACCGGACCCATCCAGCGCTGATACGTGCGTCCTTGAATGACCTCGGTGTCGGCCGGCGCCAAGCCACCGCCGCTCACGCGAGCCCCGCGATCTCCGATGAGGACGTTCACCAAATCAGCCGGGCCCTCGAACGGAAGGTCGAGAC
>DATJGL010000368.1:0-3894 GCA_035495075.1 Gemmatimonadales bacterium | reverse complement strand
TGGCCGGTCGCCTTCGTGAGGCCGGCATCCGCTCCCCCGGAGACATCGGCTCGCTCAGCGATTTGAGCCGATTGCCGTTCACCAGTAAGGCGGATCTCCGCGAGCACTATCCCTTCGGCCTCCTTGCCGTCCCGGTCTCCGAGCTGGCCCGGATCCAGGGATCGAGCGGCACCCGGGGGAAGCCGACCATCGTGGGCTACACCCGAAACGACGTCGCCGTTTGGGCCGAGGTGGTCGCCCGCTGCCTCGTGCTGGGCGGCGTCAGGCCGGGAATGGTGGTTCACAACGCCTACGGGTATGGGCTCTTCACCGGCGGCCTGGGGCTGCACGGAGGCGCCGATCTGCTAGGCTGTACGATCGTGCCGATCTCGGGTGGGATGACTCAGCGTCAGGCGATGCTGCTGCGCGATCTCGGAGCGCAGGTGCTATGCAGTACGCCATCGTATGCCCTGAGCATCGCCGAAGCGCTCGACGCCGGTCAGATCCCTCGATCCAGCCTCAAGCTCGAGATCGGAATCTTCGGCGCCGAACCGTGGACCGAGCAGCTGCGCGACGAGCTGCAGCGCCGCCTCGCCATCGCCGCGCTCAACATCTACGGGCTTTCCGAGATCATCGGGCCCGGTGTCTCCGCGGAATGCATCGAGGCTCGCAACGGATCGCATGTGCAGGAGGATCACTTCCTGGCCGAGGTCATCGACCCCGAGACCGGCGCGCAGCTACCGCCCGGCGCCGAGGGCGAGCTGGTCTTCACCACGCTGACGAAGGAAGCATTGCCGCTCATCCGGTATCGCACCGGCGATATCTCGTCGCTCGATCCGGCCCCGTGCCTCTGCGGGCGCACGACTGTGCGGATGAGCCGGATCAAGGGACGCTACGACGACATGCTGATCATCCGAGGCGTCAACCTGTATCCCTCGGAAGTGGAGCGGATCCTGCTCGACGTCGGCGATCTCGGTCCCCATTACCAGCTGATCGTGGAGCGACCGGGCACGCTCGACGAGCTGAGCCTTCTTTGCGAGCCGGCCCGGGACGGGCTCGATCGTGACCAGCTCCAGGCGCGGCTGTACCACGCCCTGCGCGAACAGATCGGGTTGTCGATCATGGTGCAGGTGCTGGAACGGGAAGGGGTGCCGCGGAGCGAGGGGAAGGCCGTGCGAGTGGTGGATCGTCGTCCCCGATAAGGGGCCGGTGCCTCATCCGTTCAGGATCGCTCTCGCGGCCGCGACTGCCTCCTCGGTACCGGTTACCCCCAGCACATCGCCCGATCGCAATCGCTCGGCAGCGCCGGGCGCCACAATCGCCTCAGCGCCGCGCGAAATCGCCAGCACCGTCGCCCCAGTTCGGCCCCGAAGGTTGAGCTCGGCTAGACTCCTGCCGACGGCGGGGCTGCTGTCCATCAGCGCTAGGGCCACCGGTGTGCCCAGACCGGGTAGCAGGCGGTGCACCTTCTCCATCACGCCGTCGTTGGCTGCTGTCTGTCCGGCGCGGGCGTACTTCGCGAGTGCTTCGACCACCGCTTGTGCGCCGGCGTGGACGTGGCTGTCGAGGTTGGTGGCCCGGCGCCAGATCGCGAAACCAAAACCGATCAGAAGCGCCGCCAAGACGGCCGGCCCGACGTAGGGCGGCAGAAACGCCTGCGTGAGCGCGAGGACGATCGCGCCGGTGACCAGCGCCGCTCCGAGCTGCAGCGTCAGCACCAGTGCTTGACGAGGCGCGGCATCGAGATCAACCTTGCCCGCGCCGTGAGGAATCGCGGTCGCGCCGATGACGGCTCCGAGCCTCCGCGACAGGCGGCCAATGCCGAACAGGAGCGGGAGGGCCACCGCACACCCCGCACCGATCACGAGGCCGCGCGCGACGCTCGGGGCGATGGCAAGCGCTCGCGTGATCGCGCCGGCCGCACTGTCCAGCTCCACGGCCAGCAGCACGATCAGGGCAGTGAGGAAGAGGGCATCGAGTACCAGCAGTCGAACGATCCGCGTCACTCGTGCATCGCGCCCGGTATTGGGTCGGTTGCGTAGTCGCTCCAGCCAGGCGGAGTACAGCGCGGCAAACGTCTGAAGTGGGTGCGGGAGCTTCCGGTCGATCAAAGCCGCGAACGGCTCGGAGGCACGAATGAGCCACGGGGTCGTGAGGGTAGTGATGGCCGAGACCGCCACGGCGATCGGGTACAGGAAGTCGCGGGTGGCACCCAGCGTTACGCCTACGCCGGCGATGATGAACGAGAACTCGCCGATCTGCGCCATGCTCATCCCCGCCTGCACGGAGGTGCGGATCCCGGTGCCGCCAAGGAAGGCGCCGAAGGATACGGTGAGGACCTTGCCGACGATCACGAGCACCGTGAACGCCGCAATCGCGCCCCAGTGCTGGAGCGCGAGCGCCGGGTCGATCAGCATGCCGACTGAAACGAAGAAGATCGCCAGGAAAACGTCGCGCAGCGGTTCCACCAGATGCTCGATGGCTTCGCTGTGCCCTGACTCGGCCACCAGCGATCCGGCGATGAAAGCACCGAGGGCAACCGAGTAGCCCGCCTCCTGGGCGAGGTACGCCGTGGCGAAGCAGAGACCGACACTCGCCACCAATGTGGTCTCTTTCCGTCCGAGCCGGACCACGAAACGGATGAAGCGGGGAACGAGAAGTATTCCCACCGCGACGAGCGCGAGCAGAAACGCAGTCAGCCGTCCGATGGTGGGCAGCAGCGCAGCGGGGGAAAGCCCGGCGCCGGTGGCGATCGCGGTGAGGGCGGCCAGGAACACAACCGCGATCAGGTCTTCCAGCAGCAGCACGCCCACGACCAGCTCCCGGAGCCGGCCGCCGATGCCCTGCTCGTCGAACGCCTTGGCAATGATCGTCGTACTGGAGATGGCGATCATCGCACCGACGAAGACGCTTTCCAACACGCTCCAGCCGAACAGACGTCCCATCAAGAATCCGAGCCAGGCTACCAGGAACGACTGAATGATCGCGGTAACCCCGGCGGTGGGGCCCACCCGCACTAGCCTGGAGAGACTGAACTCGAGTCCGAGCGAGAACATGAGGAGGATTACGCCCAGCTCGGACAGCGTCCGAACGATGTCCCCGTTGGCGACCAGCGGAAACGGAACGTGCGGGCCGATCAACAGGCCGGCGATGATGTAACCCAGCACGACCGGCTGCCGAAGCCGTTGAAACAGCACGGTCGTGAGCGCGGCGATGCCGAGGACGATGGTCAGCGATCTGAGAAACTCGTGGACGTCGTGCATGCAGACTCATCTTCAGGATGTTCTAAGATGGTCAGGGGCCGGCTGGGCATGAAGGCGGTGAGTCGAGGCGCACTCTGGCAGCGGAACGCACCGGACCGTAAGTTGATCCAACCCAGTTCAAACCTCAGCCCGGAGCGAGCCCGATGGTCCCCACCATGGGGGCGGTCGAGGGTTTAGCCGGCCTGGTCCAACCCTGGGCCAGCTTTTACTCCGACCACCGGTGGCTCCAGACCACCCTCATCTTCGTGCACCTGTCCGGCATCTTCCTGGGCGGCGGGTTTGCGATCGCAGCGGATCGCGACACCTTCATCGCCATGCAGAACGCTCGCCTGTCGGGGCAGATCCGCCATTTGGGGAAAATCCGCAGCATCCACAAGCCGATCATGCTGGGCCTGGCGCTCGCTTTGGGGAGCGGGTTCCTCCTCTTTCTGGCTGACGTCAAAGAGTTGAGCGGCTCGGCGGTATTCTGGGTCAAAATGGTTCTTCTCGGGGCCCTCCTCACTAATGGTTATCTCCTCAAGCGCACCGAGGAGACCATGAATGCCGGCGACCCGGATTCGCCCAG
The DNA here is from genome assembly GCA_035495075.1 of Gemmatimonadales bacterium. Lineage (GTDB taxonomy): Bacteria > Gemmatimonadota > Gemmatimonadetes > Gemmatimonadales > GWC2-71-9 > DASQPE01. The sequence goes on along the minus strand of DATJGL010000368.1, from coordinate 87 downwards.
GCTCTGGAACCGCCTGTGGAAGATTTCACTGGCCAGTATGGTGCTCTGGCTCGCTGTGATCCTGGCTGGCACCTTATTGACCGCCGG